>DATGQI010000242.1:0-30196 GCA_035304285.1 Woeseiaceae bacterium | reverse complement strand
ATCTGGCCATCGTCCAGCAGCAGTACGTCGCCCGCTTTGACGTCGTACGGCAGGTCCTCGTACGCGACACCCACGCCCGCCGAGGTGCCGGTGCGCGGCGCCATCGCCGTGTCGAGGAAAAAATCCTCTCCGTCACGCAGGGTCGCCTTGCCATCGGCAAACCGCTGGATGCGGATTTTCGGCCCCTGCAGGTCGCCCATGATCCCCACGACCTTACCGGATGCATCCGCGGCGGCGCGAAGTCCGGCAACGCGCGCACGCTGGTCCTCCTCTGTACCGTGAGAGAAGTTGATGCGCGCCACATCGAGGCCGGTGCGGATCATTTTTTTGAGTCGCTCCGGGTCGTCTGTCGACGGACCCAGGGTCGCGACTATCTTGGTTCTACGCAACATAGCGCCGGATTATCGCACATCAGGCACAACGGGGCGGGCTCCTACAGAGAGGCCCCCTTTGTCGCCGCCGCTCGCTCTTCGAGGATGGCCACTGCCGGAAGGGTCTTGCCCTCCACGAACTCGAGGAAGGCGCCGCCTCCGGTCGAGATATAGGAGATGTCATCGGCGACGCCATACTTGTCGATGGCGGCAAGGGTGTCGCCGCCGCCTGCAACGGAGAAGGCATTGCTTCCGGCTATTGCTTCAGCGATCACACGCGTGCCATCTCCGAACTGGTCGAATTCGAAGACGCCTACGGGGCCGTTCCAGATGATCGTTCCTGCGGCGGCAAGGATATCCGCGAACTGCGCGGCGGACTCCGGGCCGATGTCGAGAATCAGTTCATCATCGTTGACGCCGTCTATCGGACGAACCTCGCCTTTCGCGCTTGCCGAGAATTCCCTGGCTACCACTACGTCGACGGGTACGGGGATACGGGCGCGATCGGCATCGTTTTCGGCCAGCGCACGCGCCTGGTCCAGCATCTCGGACTCGTAAAGCGACTTGCCGACGGAATGCCCCGCGGCGGCGATGAAGGTATTGGCAATCCCGCCGCCGACAATCAGCTCGTCCACGATCCCGGCCAGCGCATCGAGTACCGTAAGCTTCGTCGAGACCTTCGACCCGCCGACGATCGCTACGACCGGCCTTGCAGGATCCTTCAGAGCCTTGCCGAGCGCTTCCAGTTCCGCAGTCAGGAGCGGTCCGGCGCACGCAACGGGTGCATAGCGCGCCACGCCGTAAGTGCTCGCCTGCGCCCGATGGGCAGTGCCGAAAGCATCCATGACGAACACGTCGCAAAGCGCGCCCATGCGCCGCGAAAGGTCTTCGTCGCTGGATTTTTCACCCTTGAGAAAACGAACGTTCTCGAGCAAGACTACTTGCCCCGGAACCGCTTCGACGCCGTCGATCCAGTTCTCGACCAGCGGCACATCCCGCTCCAGCAGTTCGCCCAGTACGTCTGCCACAGGCTGCAGTGAAAACTGGCTTTCGGGCTTACCCTCGGAAGGACGTCCGAGGTGCGACATCAGCATCACCGCGGCGTTCGCATCGAGCGCCTGCCGGATGGTCGGCAGCGCAGCCCTGATACGGACGTCGCTGGTGACGCGCCCGTTTGCCACCGGGACATTGAGGTCCTCGCGGATCAGCACCCGCTTCCCCGCGAGGTCCAGGTCGCTCATGCGAACTACCGACGCTGGCACGTGCCGCTCCTACTTGGCGTTGGCGAACGCGATTGCTGTATCGAGCATCCGGTTTGAGAAGCCCCACTCGTTGTCGTACCAGGCAAGAACTTTCACGAGCGTGCCGCCCATCACTTTCGTCAGGCCGGCATCGTAGGTAGATGAGGCCGGGTCGTGGTTGAAGTCGATGGAGACGAGTGGTTCGTCGTTGTATGCGAGAACTCCCTTCAGATCACCCTCACTTGCTTCCTTCATGACCTGGTTGATCTCGTCGACGCTGGTATCGCGTTCCGCAACGAAGGTCAGGTCAACGACGGAAACGTTGATCGTCGGTACGCGCATGGCGAAACCATCGAGCCGCCCCGCCAGTTCCGGCAGCACGAGTCCCACCGCGGAGGCCGCGCCGGTCTTGGTCGGTATCTGTGACATAGTGGCCGAACGGGCCCGCCGCAGGTCCGAGTGATAGACATCCGTCAACACCTGGTCGTTCGTGTACGCGTGCACGGTCGTCATCAGGCCATGCTTCAGCCCGATCTTCTCGTGCAGCGGCTTTACGAGCGGTGCCAGGCAATTCGTGGTGCAGGAAGCGTTGGAAATGACGGTATGACTTGCTTTCAGGGTGTGGTGATTGACGCCGTAGACGATCGTCGCATCGACGCCCGTGCCCGCCGGCGCGGAGATGATGACTTTGCCGGCGCCGCCTTCGAGATGAGCGGAAGACTTCTCCTTCGATGCGAAAAATCCCGTGGACTCCATCACGATGTCGACGCCGAGTTCGCCCCATGGAAGTTTCGCCGGATCGCGTTCGGCCAGCACCCTGATCCGGTCGCCGTTGACCACCATCGAGTCTCCATCGACCTCCACGGTGCCGGGGAACGGACCGTGTGCCGTGTCGCGCCGCGTCAGGTGTGCATTCGTTTTCGCATCTCCCAGATCATTGACGGCCACGATCTCCAGTTCGCCGCGCCTGTCACCTTCGTACAGTGCGCGGAGGATATTACGGCCGATACGTCCGTAACCGTTGATACCGATCTTGATCGTCATTCCATTCTCCTGACAGTGTTAAGAAATATCGTGCGGGACCAGGGTCCGAGACGTCACGTCGACAGCAATTCCTTCGCGGCGGAAAGAACGTTCTCGACCGTGAAGCCGTAAAGCCGGAACAGCTCGCCGGCGGGCGCCGACTCGCCGAACCCGTGCATGGCTATGACGCGACCCGACGGACCTGCATAGCGCCACCAGAAATCACCGATGCCTGCTTCGATGACGACGCGTGCCCGAACCTCCGATGGCAGGACCGACTGTCGCCAGTCTTCCGGCTGAGCGTCGAACAGGTCGGTGCACGGTATGGACACCACGCGTGCGGCTATACCTTCGGCTTCCAGTGCCGACGCGGCATCCATGGCCAGGCCGACTTCGGACCCGGTCGCAATAAAAATGATCTTCGGCGCCTTACCCGAATCACGAAGAACGTAGCCGCCTTTGCGGATTGCCGCCAGCTGTTCTTCGCTCCGGTCCTGGTGCGGAACCCCCTGCCGTGTCAGGACCAGGCTCGTCGGCCCTCCTGTTCGCTCTATCGCATCGCGCCACGCCACCGCGGTCTCGACGGCATCGCAGGGGCGCCACACCCGCATATTCGGCATGATCCGCAAGGACGCTACATGCTCGACCGGCTGGTGCGTCGGCCCGTCTTCGCCAAGCCCGATGGAATCATGGGTGTAGACAAAGATGTTCCTGAGCTTCATCAGCGCAGCCATGCGCAGCGCGTTTCGCGCGTAGTCAGAGAAAGTGAGAAACGTGCCGCAGTAGGGAATGATACCGCCGTGCAGCGCCATGCCGTTGCAGATGCCTGACATGCCGAATTCCCGCACGCCGAAGAAAATGTAGTTGCCCGCAGCATCGTCGCCTGTCACGGCGACCGAGTGGTCGTGCCTGGTGAGATTGGAACCCGTAAGGTCGGCGGAACCGCCGGCCAGTTCAGGCAATAGCGGAGCGAATACATTCAGTGCCTGGAGCGAGGCTTTGCGCGTCGCCATGTCCTTGCCCGCGTCCGCGATACTCCTGATCGCAGCATCCGCTCCCCGAGCCCACCCCTCCGGCAGGTCTCCCTGCATCCGGCGTTGGAACTCCCCTGCGAGCTCCGGGAACTTCGTCCGGTACTCTTCGAATCGACCCGACCATTCGCGTTCCCGTTCACGGCCGCGGTCGACTGCGTTCCACGCGTCCGAAATATCGCCCGGGATGACGAACGGCGTCGAATCCCATCCGAGTTCCACGCGAGCCGCGGCGACTTCATCGTCGCCCAAGGCGGCGCCATGGGTGCTTTCACTGCCCTGCTTGTTGGGCGCGCCATAGCCGATCACCGTCTTGCAGATAATCATCGACGGCCGTTCCTGTTCCTGCAGGGCTTCCCCGATAGCGCCGGACACCGCCTCACTGTCGTGTCCGTCCACATCGCGCACCACGTGCCAGCCATAGGCCTCGAAACGCCCGGCGGTATCGTCGCTGAACCAGCCGGTCACCTTGCCGTCGATGGAGATGCCGTTATCGTCGTAGAAGCAGACGAGCTTGCCCAGCTTCAGCGTACCCGCAAGCGAACAGGCCTCGTGCGAAATACCTTCCATGAGGCAGCCGTCACCGAGAAATACCCAGGTTCGGTGATCGACGATATCGAATCCCGGGCGATTGAAAGCGGCGGCCAGCATCTTTTCGCAAAGCGCCATGCCGACCGCGTTCGACAATCCCTGCCCCAGCGGCCCGGTTGTGGTTTCGATACCGATATCCGGCTCCCGCTCCGGATGTCCGGGCGTCTTCGATCCCAGTTGCCGGAAATTGCGAAGCTCGTCCACCTCGAGCGGGTAGCCGGTCAGGTGCAGCAGGCTGTACAAGAGCATTGAACCATGACCGTTCGACAGCACGAAGCGGTCGCGGTCATACCAGCGGGGGTTCGCCGGATTATGTCGCAGGTGGTCGTTCCACAGTACCTCGGCAATGTCCGCCATGCCCATCGGCATTCCCGGATGGCCAGAATTGGCCGCCTGTACGGCGTCCATGCTGAGTGCGCGGATGGCGTTGGCAAGTTCCCTGCGGGCCGGCCGCCGGGAAGCGGTCGAGGGATTGGTTTGAGATGACATACTTACAAGAACTCCGATTATTCGGGGTCGCTTTACTTAACCTCGAGGAACAGCCCGGAAGCTGAGGGTGGGCATGCAGCGTGGCCGATGCAGGCGCTTCGCATTTTCCCTGTTTAGCCGGGCCGCCGTCAATTTTCCCGGTCATTGGGGTACAATGCGGGCCGGTTTTTAAAGCAGCGGCGGTTAAATGAGCCATTCCTACCTGTTCACATCGGAATCCGTATCCGAAGGTCATCCCGACAAGATTGCGGACCAGATTTCAGATGCGGTGCTCGACGCAATCCTCGAGCAGGATACTGAAGCGAGAGTTGCCTGCGAAACTTTGGTGAAGACCGGGATGGTGCTTGTCGCAGGCGAGGTGACCACCACCGCCTGGGTCGACATCGAGGCACTGGTGCGCGAGACCGTGATCGGCATCGGCTACTCGGACTCCGCGATGGGCTTCGACGGCGCTTCCTGTGCCGTCATTACCGCCCTCGGCAAACAGTCGCCGCACATTCGCCAGGGCGTCGACCGTGGCGACCCGGAGAACCAGGGCGCGGGCGACCAGGGCCTGATGTTCGGCTACGCCTGCAACGAGACCAGTGTCCTGATGCCCGCACCCATCACCTACGCTCACCGCCTCGTCAGGCGCCAGGCGGAAGTCCGCAAGGCGGGAACGCTGCCGTGGCTGCGGCCGGACGCGAAAAGCCAGGTCACGTTCGTATACGAAGACGACAAGCCGGTAGCGATCGACGCTGTCGTCCTGTCGTCCCAGCACCATCCGGAGGTCAGCACGGCGGACCTTACCGACGGCATCATGGAAGAGATCATCAAGCCGATACTGCCCGCCAAGTGGATCAGCAAGAAGACCCAGTTTCACATCAACCCCACCGGGCGTTTCGAGATCGGCGGACCGATGGGCGACTGCGGCCTGACCGGGCGCAAGATCATCGTCGATACCTACGGTGGATCCGCGCGCCACGGCGGCGGAGCGTTCTCGGGCAAGGACCCCTCGAAAGTCGATCGTTCGGCTGCCTATGCGTGCCGGTACGTGGCGAAGAACATCGTCGCGGCGGAATTGGCCGATCGCTGCGAGATCCAGGTGTCGTACGCAATCGGAGTCGCGGAGCCGACCTCTATCAGTGTGCAGACCTTCGGTACCGGCCGAATCAGCGATGATCGACTGGTCGATCTCATTCGCGAGAATTTCGACTTGCGGCCTTATGGCATCTTGAAGATGCTCGACCTGATCCGGCCTATCTACCGGCCAACAGCGGCATACGGACACTTCGGCCGCGAGGATATCGAACTGAGCTGGGAGCGTACCGACAAGGCCGAAACCTTGCGCGGAGCTGTCGCCGCCTAGAGATACGGCTGCGACACCGGTCGTAGCCGGTAACACTTAAAGATTTATTTCGCGACCGGCCGCAAGCCGCTCGACACGTTTCCCGAACATTAGCATCGAATCAGGAGGTTCCCAATGAGCAGCGAAGCCGTTGCGCTCAAGCAGCAGGACTACAAGGTGGCTGACATTTCCCTGGCTGGCTGGGGCCGCAAGGAAATCGCCATCGCGGAAACCGAAATGCCAGGCCTCATGGCGCTGCGCGCCGAGTATGAAGGAAAAACGCCCTTGGCCGGCGCCCGCGTGACCGGCTGCCTGCATATGACCATCCAGACCGCCGTGCTGATCGAAACCCTTACGGCGCTCGGTGCCGAAGTGCGCTGGTCGTCCTGCAATATTTTCTCTACGCAGGATCACGCGGCGGCCGCAATAGCGGCGAGCGGCGTTCCCGTGTTCGCATGGAAAGGCGAGACCGAGGAAGAGTACTGGTGGTGCATTGAGCAGACCATCAACGGGCCGGATGGCTGGCGGCCGAACCTGATCCTGGATGACGGCGGCGACCTCACCCTGGTCATGCACGACAAGTACCCGGAAGCAATGAAGGGCGTCGTGGGCCTCTCCGAGGAGACCACTACCGGCGTGAAGCGCCTCTACGACATGCAGAAAGAGGGAACGCTGCGTTGTCCTGCCTTCAATGTGAACGACTCCGTTACCAAGTCCAAGTTCGACAACCTGTACGGCTGCCGCGAATCGCTCGTTGACGGCATCAAGCGAGCCACGGACGTCATGATCGCCGGCAAGATAGCCATCGTCTGCGGCTATGGCGATGTCGGCAAGGGTTGCGCGCAGTCCCTGCGTGGGCTCGGTGCAACCGTATGGATCACCGAGATCGACCCTATCTGCGCGCTGCAGGCTGCAATGGAAGGCTATCGCGTCGTTACCCTCGAGGATGCGTGCGACAAGGCGGACATCATCGTCACGGCTACGGGCAACTATCACGTCCTCACCGGCGCCCACATGAAGCGGATGAAGAACCAGTCGATCGTGTGCAACATCGGGCATTTCGACAACGAAATCGACGTTGCCTACCTGAAGCAGTACGAGTGGGAAAACATCAAGCCACAAGTGGACCACATCGTTTTCCCCGACGGGAAGCGGATTATCCTGCTTGCCGAAGGCAGGCTGGTGAACCTGGGCTGCGGCACGGGCCACCCCAGCTTCGTCATGTCCAATTCCTTCACCAACCAGGTACTGGCGCAAGTCGAACTATGGCAGAACCACGCAAAGTACGAGAACAAGGTATACGTGCTGCCGAAGCATCTCGACGAGAGGGTTGCACGCCTGCACCTTGAGCGGGTTGGCGCGAAGCTTACCGAGATGACCGAAGAGCAGGCCAGGTACATCGGTGTGAAGAAGGACGGGCCGTACAAGTCCGATCATTATCGTTACTGATCGCGCATCTTTCTCCTAGACCAGGCTGACGCAGATTCCAACTTCCGCCGATCCGGTCCGGGTCCTGCACTTCACGGACCCGCATTTGTTCGCGACGGCGGATGGAAGCTTGCGCGGGAGGGTTACGCACGCAACCCTGGAGCAGGTGCTTCAGCATTACCTGGAATCGGGCTGGTCAGCAGATCACGTCCAGGTGACCGGGGACATCATCCAGGACGACACGCGCGACGCGTACGCCCGCTTCCGGGAAACGGTGAAGCCCATCGGGCTGCCGGTGTACTGCGTGCCGGGCAACCATGACATTGCCGGAATGATGCGGGAAGAGCTTCAGGACGAGCAGTTTCACTATTGCAGCTCGCTCGAAGCGAACAACTGGCTCATCGCCGGCATCGACAGCAGCATCGAGGGGCAGGCTGCGGGTGCCATAGGCGCGAGCGAATTCGATCGACTGGACGGCCTGGTGAATGACACCGACGCCGCGAATGTGATGGTCTGCCTGCACCACCCGCCCTTGCCGGTTGGCAGCCGATGGCTGGATGAGCTGGCCTTGAAAAACGCGGGAGAGTTCCTGCAGCGCATAACTGAATCCGGGAAAGTCAGGCTGGTTGTGTTCGGACACGTGCACCAGGCTTTCGACGACGTTTATCGCTCCGTCAGGATTGTCGGCACACCATCTACTTGCAGGCAATTCGCGTTGGGCAGCGATACATTTGCTGTCGATGAAAAGCCGCCGGCATATCGCCGGATCGAGCTTTATGCCGACGGGCGAATCGATACGGAAGTGGTCTGGGCCTGAACAGGCGTTCGCACATGCATATCAAAAGAAGAAAACTGTCTTCCCCCGCGGCCGGATGGGTTTACTGTGCCGGCTTGCTGCTGCTTGCCCTTTCGCTGCAAGCGACAGCCAGGGACTCCGGTCATCCCGTTTCCATGTGGCAGCTGGACGGCCACAACAACCGCGTTTACCTGCTCGGTTCCGTCCACCTGCTCCGCGCCGACGACCATCCGCTGCCGTCAGTGATAGATGAAACCTATGAAGATGCTGAAAAGGTCATCATGGAACTGGATATGGATGACGTCGACCCGGTCGAAGCCCAGTCCCTGCTGACAGAACTCGGACTTATCCAGGATGACAGGAGCTTGAGCGACCTGATGGGCCCGGAGTATGCCGAGGCCGCGGCACTGGCGACGAGCGCCGACATCCCGCTATCGATGCTGGTCAAATCGGAGCCCTGGCTCGCCGCCATCACCGTTGAGCAGCTCATGCTTTCCCGCATTGGCTTCAATCCGCTCTATGGCATCGAACATCACTTCATGGAGAAGGCCGAGGCGGACGAGAAGGAAATACTTGGCCTCGAGACGGTGGAGGAGCAACTCAGGTTTCTCGACAGTATGTCGATCGAGTCACAGCGCGCCCTGCTCCTGCAGTCGCTGAAGGAAAGCGTGGACATCCAGAAGATCATGGACGAACTCGTCGATGCCTGGCGGCACGGCGACATAGCCTTCATGCAGGACAACATGCTCGATGAGATGAAGGAGTACCCGGAGCTGTATCGCACGATCGTCGTCGACCGCAACCGTAACTGGCTCGGCAAGATACGGGAACTGCTGGACGATGAAGACGACTACCTGATCATCGTCGGCGCATTGCACCTCATCGGTGAAGACGGGCTGCCCGCGTTACTCGCAGAACAGGGACTGGAAGTACGTCAGCTTCACCAGGAAGCAGACACGTCGCAGCAGAACTAAACCTCGACCATTTCGAAATCTTCCTTGCCCGCACCACAGTCCGGGCATCGCCATGCCAGGGGCACGTCTTCCCAACGCGTACCCGGCGGGATGCCGCCTTCCGGGTCGCCTTCCGCTTCGTCAAAGATAAACCCGCAAATGAGGCACATGTAGGTTTTCATTACGCGCTGGTCCGGCAAAAGCTGAAGGTCGGCATTTTACAGGATGAGGTGCAGGGTTTCGCGGTCACCCGTGCTTGGGTAGCATGCGCGAAAGCTGCCAGGATCGTTATATGACATTAATCGAGGACGCAAGGAAGTACATCGCCGGAGGCGTCAACTCACCCGTTCGCGCGTTTAAAGCGGTCGGTGGAGATCCGGTTTTCATCCGGAGTGCCGCGGGGGCATGGCTGGAAACGGAGGATGGCAGGAAGCTTGTCGACTACGTCGGGTCGTGGGGCCCGATGATACTGGGTCACGCTCATCCCGCAGTCCTCGAGGCAGTACGCGAGGCGGCGGCAGAGGGTTTGAGCTTCGGCGCTCCCACGGTACGTGAGACCGAACTGGCGAGAAAGGTCTGCGAGTTCGTCCCGTCTGTCGAGCGTGTGCGCATGGTCAACTCCGGGACCGAAGCTACCATGAGCGCCATCCGCCTGGCGCGCGGATTCACGGGCCGCGACAAGATCGTCAAGTTCGAAGGCTGCTATCACGGACACTCCGATTCGTTGCTCATCAAGGCGGGGTCCGGCGCGCTCACCCTCGGTGTACCCAGCTCTCCCGGTGTCCCGGCGGCGCTCGCGGAGCACACGATCACGCTGGAATACAACAGCATCGCGGACGTGGAAACCGCGTTTGACGAACTAGGAGCCGACATAGCGGCGGTCATCGTGGAACCGGTAGCCGGGAACATGAACCTCGTTCTGCCGGAAGCGGATTTCCTTTCGACTCTGCGTGAGTGCTGTAACCAAAATGGAGCATTGCTGATCTTCGATGAAGTCATGACCGGATTCCGGGTAGCCAGGGGGGGCGCGCAGGAACTCTTCGACATACGGCCGGACCTGACAACGCTCGGCAAGATCATCGGAGGCGGGCTTCCTGCAGCGGCGTTCGGCGGCCGTGCCGACGTGATGGCCCTTCTCGCTCCCGACGGGCCGGTGTACCAGGCTGGCACCCTCTCCGGCAATCCGCTCGCGATGGCCGCGGGACTTGCGACACTGCGGGAACTGGAACGCCCGGGGTTCTATAAAGAACTGTCGGAAAGGACCAGGAGGTTGGTCGATGGCCTGCAGTCGACGGCAAGCGAGTCCGGAATTCCGTTCGCAGCTGAACCCTGCGGCGGTATGTTCGGTTTCGTCTTCAGCGAGGATGGGCCGATGCGCCGCCTGTCACAGGTCGCCGCAGGCGACATTGCCCGCTTTCGCAAATTCTTTCACGGGATGCTGCGGGAGGGCGTCTATCTTGCCCCATCGGCCTTCGAGGCCGGTTTCGTTTCAG
The DNA here is from genome assembly GCA_035304285.1 of Woeseiaceae bacterium. Taxonomy (GTDB): domain Bacteria; phylum Pseudomonadota; class Gammaproteobacteria; order Steroidobacterales; family Woeseiaceae; genus IDS-8. Next base: position 19,453 of record DATGQI010000242.1, on the reverse strand, counting down.
CAGCGCACGGCGAGGACGAAATTGCTTTCACGCTCGAGGCCGCGGGCAAAGTATTCACCGAGCTTCAATAAGAAGACTGATCCGGCCGACGCGAAGCGGCGCCTACGTCTCGGCATCGCGCAAGTCTTCGATCAGCCTGCGGACCGCGTCCAGTCGTTCCACCGGGTCGTCGAGTTCAAGGCACGCCTGTTTGACTTCCGGCGCGATCGGCAGGATTTCGGCGAAGCGGCAGGCGACCCAGCCGGCGTCGTCGTAGCGGCGTTCGACAGGCGCATAGAGACTGCCGAGATCGTCCAGCACACCCTCGAGAGCCTTGGCGAGTGGTTTCATCTCGTCGGGCAACGGAACATTCCGGTGTTCCGGCAGAATTTCTATCTGCCCGACGTGCAGGTTGTCTTTGAGGCGCTCTGCGTCCAATAGCCGGAACCGCTCCTGCCCGACCGCGGTAATGCCGAGCAATCCGTCGCTGCCCTGGTACCAGTCGACGATCTTCGCGAGCGTCCCGGTGCCATGGGTAGTCGCCGGCCCGGTCTCGCTCCCGGCACGTATCAGGAGAACGCCGAAGGGCCTGTCGTTCTTAAGGCACTCACTTACCATATCCAGGTACCGCGGCTCGAATATCCTCAGTGGCAACGGTCCCTCCGGGTACAGCACGGTGCGTAATGGAAAGAGCGGAACCTGCATCGCCTCCCTTTGCTCCTGGTTCGGTGCGTACAACCGATAAACGGGTAGCCTGTGGCCGCGGCCGGCAGACCCGCTTCAGCTCAGTTCGTCAACTGCGCGCCCGGCATCACGACCGACGCGTCGCGCGCCTGCTGCAGCGCAGCCGTCACCTTCTGGCGGACGCCGCCGAATCCGCCATTACTCATGAACACGAGCACGTCCTGTGGCTCAGAGTTCCCGACGATGCCCGCGACGAGGGAGTCGTAGTCGGAAAAAAGCCTGGTGCGACCTTTAATCTTGCGGAGCCCCTGTTCCAGTCCTGGCCCGAGTTCCTCCGGATTGAAGATGAACGCAATGTCGGCTGCAGCAAGCGAGTCGCCCAGGCTGTCATTGTGCACACCGAGTTTCATCGTGTTGGAACGAGGCTCGAGTGCAACCACGATCCTTCGACCGGGGTAGCGCTTTCTCAAGGATTCCAGCGAACGCCGGATCGCGGTCGGGTGGTGGGCAAAGTCATCGTAGACGGGAACATCCCCTACAGTCGCCGTTCGCTCCATGCGTCGCTTCACGCCTTCAAAACGGGACAAGGAAGCAACCGCCGCTTCAAACGGCACACCGACCGAGTTCGCCGCCGCGACCGCGGCCAGCGCGTTCTCGAGATTGTGCAAACCGGCCAGGCTCCAAAGGGTCTCCGAGCGGCTGCCTCCGGGACCATGGATTGCGAGGTGCCTCTCCGACGCGTCGAGGAACTCGCCCCTCCAGTCGCCGGAAGAAAGACCGAAGCTTTCAACCGGCGTCCAGCAGCCTTTATCGATAAGCGCCTGCAAGTTCGCGTCAGCCGCGTTGATGATGACCTTGCCGTTACCCGGTACGGTGCGAAGCAACTGGTGAAACTGCCATATGATCTCGTCGACGTTCCTGTAGATGTCGGCATGATCGAACTCGAGGTTATTGAGGACGACGGTACGGGGCCGGTAGTGGACGAACTTTGCGCGCTTGTCAAAAAAAGCGGTGTCGTATTCATCGGCTTCGACGACAAACAACTGCGAATCGCCGAATCGCGCGGACTCGTTGAAGTTACCGGGAACCCCGCCTATCAGGAAGCCGGGCTTCAATCCCGCGTCCTCCAGCATGAAGGCGAGCATGCTTGCTGTAGTCGTCTTGCCGTGCGTTCCCGCAACGGCAAGCACGTGCCGGCCTCGCAGCACATTCTCGGCCAGCCATTGCGGGCCGGAGCTGTAGGGTAGCTCCCGATCCAGCACTGCCTCGACCACAGGATTGCCGCGGCTCATCGCGTTACCGATGACGACGCAGTCGGGTTCCGGGACTAGCTGTGCAGGATCGTAACCTTCAATGATCTCCACGCCGATACGCTTCAGCTGCACGCTCATCGGCGGATAGACGTTGCTGTCGCTGCCGCTCACCTCGTGGCCTGCGGCTTTCGCAAGCGCCGCAAGGCCACCCATGAAGGTTCCGCAAACGCCGAGTATGTGGATATGCATGGTGTTAGCCCGGACCGTGAATCAGGAGCGTGCGGTGAACGCCGACTGAAAACCAAGTTGGAGGATGAAAGCCGCGACCGCAATCGCAACACCCACCAGCCAGTGTTGTTGTATGGATCGCGAGATGATATGACCTTCCACCGGCACGGACCATAAAGCGATAAGAGCGGCGACAGTACCGGCAATGCCAGTGCCCAGGAAGGGGCTGAACAGCACGAACTCGGCAACGAAAAGCATCGTGAGAATTGCGCCGCAGCCGATGACCGACGTCAGGGCAGGCACGATGCGCCTCGAGTACCCGAAGACGAACAGCACGGCGCCGTAAAATGTCAGCCCCAGCACGTTGGCCGCGAAGGTCAGGCGGAAGTCCTGCTCTGCAAGCGCCTCGATGAGCGTCGCAGCGGACAGGGATGCGAACACCATCATCAGCACCGACAGTACGAACAGAAGCCATGAGCCCGGAACATGCTCAGGTCCTTTTCGCAAAGCGATGATGTCCAGAAATGTGCGGAGAAGTAGTAGCAGGGTTCTGTCACAATAGCCGGGATGAAAAGGCAATCATCGCACGATCCTCAAGTCTGCGCGGTAGAAAGTATCCTACTGCGCGGATTCCTGGCTCAACAGTAACGAAGTCAAAGTGCATCCCTTTACCCTGGTTGACGGCCGGAGCCTGGACACTCTTCGTGAGACATTGTCCCGGCAGGAGCGGATAGGTCTCGACACGGAGTTCATGCGTGAGACCACCTACTTCCCCCAGCTCTGCCTTTTGCAAATAGCCACACCGGAGCAGATTTTCTGCGTCGACCCGGTCGGCGACTTCGACCTCTCCTCTTTCTGGCAGGCGCTGAATCATCCCGTATGGGTCGTGCATTCAGGCCGACAGGATATCGAGGTCCTGTTCCTGGCCTCAGGACTGATGCCGGACCGGATCCTCGATACCCAGATCGCCGCAGCACTTCTCGGCTACGCACCGCAGCTTGGGTACGGGGCCCTGGTCTCGGAGTTGTTTGGCGTCGAACTTGCCAAGACTCATACGCGTGCCGACTGGTCGCGGCGCCCGTTGCCGGAAGAATTCCTGCACTACGCAGCCGAGGACGTGGAATACCTCCTGCCGGCATACGATCTTCTCGCCGAACGGCTGTCCCGCGAGGGCCGGCTGCACTGGGCCGAAGAGGACGCATCCGACCTGCTCGACAGGTCGCTGTACGCGCCCGACCCCGAAGTTGCCGTACAGCGCCTGAAGGGCGCACGCTACCTTCGCGGAAGGGCCCGACGCGCTGCAGAGAAGCTTGCTGCCTGGCGCGAGCGGGAAGCCATCCGCCTCGACCGGCCACGGCAGTGGATCCTCAGGGACACCGCACTGCTCGCCATGGCCATAGCCGGACCCGCAGGCGAGGCTGCCCTCGCCCGCATCGAGGAACTGCCGCCTAAACTGCTGCGCCGCTCGGGTAGCCAGCTGCTGGAAATACTGGCGAGTGCGGAAGCTGCGGCCTCCGCTCCGGGCGACTACGAGCCGCCGCCACGTCCCGACGAGCAGGAGAAAAAACTCATGAAGCCGATGCTCGCACTGGTCGCCGGCATCGCGCGGGATTTAGGGATACAGCCTGAAGTGATCGGGTCGCGAAAAGAACTGACGGCGGCGCTGCATGGCGCGCGCAAGCTGCGCGTGTTCCGGGGATGGCGGCGGGAGTTGGTGGGCGAGAGGCTGCTGGAGATGCTCGCGTAGGCGAGGCTTTGTCGCCCGCGGGGCGGGCTCCTGCAGCGGCCTGTCCGGCCGTGTCGCAGGTTTCGGAATAGATCGCTGTAGGGGTGCGCCCCGCGGGCGACAAGGTTGTATCAACTAGCTTTCCTGCAACACCTCCAGCAGTCGCTCGTAGACTTCCTCGACGCTGCCTTGGGCATCGATCGTTTTCAGCTTGCCGCGGGACCTGTAATAGTCGATTACCGGCTCCGTATGCTTTCTATAGACATCAAGCCGATCGGAAATGGTTTCCTCGTTATCGTCCTCACGCTGTACGAGCTCACCGCCAGCCTTCCGGCATTCTTCAATTTCTTCCTTCGAGGAAAAATAGATATTGAGCAGTTTCCCGGTGGCCGAACAGGTACGGCGGCCGGTAAGCCGCTTCAGCAGGACGTCAAAATCGATATCCATCAGCACGGCGGCGTCTAGCGGCTTGCCCATGCTGTCGAGAAGCTTCTCGAGCCCTTCAGCCTGCGCCAGTGTTCGCGGAAACCCGTCGAGGACAAAGCCGTTGGCGGTATCCGACTCATCAAGCCGCTCCCTGATGATGTCGAGCATGATGTCGTCCGACACCAGCTGCCCGGAATCCATGATGGATTTGACCTGCTTTCCCAGCCCGGTGCCCGAGGCCAGAGCGGCGCGCAACATGTCCCCGGTGGAAATCTGGGGGATGTTCCGGTCCCGCATCAGGTTCTTCGCCTGGGTACCCTTTCCGGACCCGGGCGCGCCGAACAAGATCATGCGCATATCTGTTTCCTTTCCAGTCCGGGCTGAGGGTCTCCGCGGGAGTTACACCTGCTACCGCGCAGATCTTTGAGGTCCTGCCAATCCGGGGGCGGCATACGCTACCGGCAATGTCCGGGGACGTCAAACGGGCCACAAAGACTGCTGCCAATGAACCACGGTGAGGATTCCGCTATGCTCTGGCGCAGCGAAAAAAGACAAGAAAGCCACTTTCGGCCAGGTTCTTGAGCAGTATGAGGGTTATGTGTCCATGGCGAAGATGAACGCGTTTTATGCGCAGTCAGGCGGTGTAACCGCAGTGATCAATGCGACCGCGTGCGGTGTGATAGAGACCGCGCGCGAAAACAAGAGCCGCATAGGAAATGTTTATGCGGGCCGCAACGGGATCATCGGAGCCCTCAAGGAAGACATGATCGATACCGGCAAGGAGACCGCGCGTACGATCGCCGCGCTGCGTCACACCCCGGGAGGTGCGTTCGGCTCCGCGCGCTACAAGCTGAAAGGCATCGAAGAGAACCGGGCACAGTACGAGCGCCTCGTGGAGGTCTTCAAGGCTCACGGCATCGGCTACTTCTTCTATAACGGCGGCAACGATTCCATGGACACCGCGCACAAGGTGTCGCTGGTGGCAAAACGCCTCGGTTACCCGGTCCAGTGCCTGGGCATCCCCAAGACCGTCGACAACGACCTGCCCGTGACCGACACCTGTCCCGGCTTCGGTTCCGTCGCCAAGTACGTCGCAGTATCCACCCGGGAGGCGGCGCTCGATGTCCTGTCGATGGCGGAGACCTCCACCAAGGTTTTCATCCTCGAGGTGATGGGAAGGCATGCAGGATGGATTGCGGCGGCCGGCGGCCTGGCAGGCGAGAAGCCGGAGGACGCGCCGCACATCATCCTGTTCCCGGAAATCCCTTTTGAGAAGGAGGTGTTCCTGAAACGCGTCAGGGAGTGCGTCGAGGGTTTCGGCTACTGTGTCATCGTGGTCAGCGAAGGAGCGCGTTACGAGGATGGGCGGTTCCTGGCGGAAGCCGGTACCCGTGATGCGTTCGGTCATGCCCAGCTCGGCGGTGTCGCCCCTGTGGTCGCGAACATGGTCCGCGAGAACTTGGGCTACAAGTTTCATTACGCCATAGCGGACTACCTGCAGCGTTCGGCTCGTCACATTGCCTCGGCAGTGGACGTCGAACAGGCGTATGCCGTTGGCAAAGCGGCAGTCAAAATGGCACTCGCGGGCAAGACTGCAGTGATGCCCGTGATAAAGAGAATGTCCGACTCCCCCTACCGCTGGCGTATCGAGGAAGCGGCACTGTCACGCGTGGCAAACAAGGAAAAGAAGCTGCCTCGACGCTTTATCAGCGCCGACGGATTCGGCATCACCGCGGCCGCCAGGCGCTACCTTTCCCCGCTGATCCGCGGAGAGGATTATCCCCCGTACACCAATGGCTTACCCCGCTATGTCACACTGCGGAACGTGGCCGTGCCCAAGCGGCTCAACACCGATTTTGTGGTATGATGCGCCGCCTTCCGGAGCGACGGCACACTGTAAAAGATCAACTAATCCGGTGTAGAAGAAAACAATCTTCGACATGCCTCAACCCGTTGCAGGTCACTCACCACTCCCTGTTGTATAAGCCCCGTCGATGAGTTCGGGGTGTCTGGTCCAGTCAGGAGAAGAAACTGATGTTTAATGAGTTCGCGTTGTGGATCGCCATCGGCGCGGGTGTTTTGGCAGTCCTGTACGGAATATTTTCCGCGCAGTGGATCCTGAAACAGCCTGCCGGCAACGAGCGCATGCAAGTCATCGCTCAGGCCATCCAGGAAGGGGCCGGCGCCTACATGAACCGCCAGTATCTCACCATCGGCGTGGTGGGAATCGTGCTGTTCATCGTCCTGGTACTGGCACTCGGCTGGGCCACCGGGGTGGGGTTTGCTATCGGCGCGATCTTCTCCGGACTGGCCGGTTACATCGGCATGTTCGTGTCGGTGCGCGCCAACGTACGAACGGCGGAAGCTGCCAGGCACGGCGTGAACCCTGCGCTCAACATTGCCTTTCGCGGAGGCGCCATCACCGGCTTGCTGGTTGTAGGCTTGGGCCTCCTCGGCGTCGCCGGATACTACGCGATGCTGGGCGGAATGGGCGTCAGCACAGACGACGCGATACACGCGCTGGTCGGACTGGCCTTCGGCGGCTCGCTGATCTCGATATTCGCACGGCTGGGCGGCGGTATCTTCACGAAGGGCGCCGACGTCGGCGCCGACCTTGTCGGCAAGGTGGAAGCCGGAATACCCGAAGACGACCCGCGCAATCCGGGCGTCATTGCGGACAACGTCGGCGACAACGTCGGCGATTGCGCCGGAATGGCGGCGGACCTGTTCGAAACCTATGCCGTCACGATCATCGCAACGATGCTGCTGGGCAGCCTCATAGCCGACAGCTTCGGTATCACTGCCGTAACCTACCCGCTAGTACTGGGCGCCGTTTCGATCATCGCGTCCATCATCGGTACGTTCTTCGTCCGCACGTCGGATGGCGGCAAGATCATGAACGCCCTGTACAAGGGACTGATCGTCTCCGGCGCCCTCGCCGCAGTGGCGTTCTGGTTCGTCACCGATTCCATGATGGGCGAAACCGGCAACGCTGGCGGCATCTTCGGATCCGCGCTGATCGGGCTCGCCCTGACAGCAGCGCTGGTCGTCATAACGGAGTACTACACCGGGACCGAATACAAACCGGTGAAGACAATCGCAAACGCATCGCTGACGGGCGACGCAACGAACATCATCGCCGGGCTCGGCATCTCCATGAAAGCAACCGCACTGCCGGTACTCGCGGTGTGCCTGAGCATATGGGGCGCGTTCGAGCTTGCCCCTGAAGGCGACTCGCTTGCCGGGCTGTACAACATCGCGATCGCCGCAACAGCAATGCTGTCGATGACGGGAGTGATCGTCGCGCTGGACGCATTCGGGCCTATTACCGACAACGCCGGCGGCATCGCCGAGATGTCGGACCTGCCATCGGACGTCCGCAACATCACCGACCAGCTGGATGCGGTCGGCAATACGACGAAGGCAGTCACGAAGGGTTACGCGATCGGCTCCGCCGGTCTCGCCGCACTCGTCCTCTTCGCCGACTACACGAACGCACTGGAATCGGCGAACATCATCGTCGACTTCGACCTTTCGGATCACCTGGTCATCATCGGCCTGTTCATCGGCGGTTTGGTGCCCTACCTGTTCGGCTCGATGGCGATGGAAGCCGTCGGCCGCGCCGCCGGCGCAGTGGTGAACGAAGTTCGCCGCCAGTTCCGCGAGATCCCCGGCATCATGGAAGGAACCGGCAAGCCCGACTACGGCCGTGCCGTCGACCTGCTCACGAAAGCTGCGATCAAGGAAATGATCATCCCCTCGCTGTTGCCGATCCTCGTCCCGCTGGCCGTAGGCCTGCTGCTCGGGCCGAAGGCACTCGGCGGCGTGCTGCTCGGCACGATCATCACCGGCCTCTTCGTCGCGATTTCCATGACCGCCGGCGGCGGCGCCTGGGACAACGCGAAGAAGTACATCGAGGACGGCAACTGCGGCGGTAAGGGCTCCGACGCCCATAAAGCCGCCGTCACCGGCGACACCGTCGGCGACCCCTACAAGGACACCGCCGGTCCTGCCATCAACCCGCTGATCAAGATCATCAACATCGTGGCCCTCCTGATGGTGCCGCTGCTGAGCGTCTGACAAGAACGTTAAACTGCTCAGCGACTGATCAGTGCTACCGGGCGCCGCCAACGCCCGGTAGCATTCTTCACAAACGGCAAATGCGTTCTCGCGGTGGCTTGGCTGGGGGGAGGGCTTGTCAGGATTGTCGCGGACATGGATGTTCGCGCAAAGCCCCCATGGATGGGTTCACGGCGGTCCTGACAAGCCCTCCCCCCAGTCGAGCCGCCGCGCACCACCAGTGGCGAGCGTTTGTGAAGAATGCATGCGGAAAGCAATATGGGAACGAGACAGGATGACCTGAGATATCAAGGCATCAACATCCGAAAGGCGCCGGTCTGCCCCGACCCGAGCATACTGGGCGCTTCGACAAAATTCCCCTGCACAAAATCGACCCCCACATCCCGTAACCAGTCGAAGTCGTCCTGACGCTCTACCTGCTCCGCGATCACACGAAACTCCATCGTCCTCGCCAGCTTGATCATCGCGCTGACCATTTCCTGGTTGATCTGGTCGGTTGTGACGTTGCGGGTGTAGGCACCGTCGATTTTCAGGTAATCGACCGGCAGGTGCTTGAGACTGGAAAAAGCGCCGAGCCCGTTGCCGAAGTCGTCGAGGGCGAATTCGCATCCAATGCCGTGTAATACCTCGATAAAGCGCTGTGCGTGCTGAACGTTGTTGGAGATCGCGTTTTCAGTGACTTCGAAGCAGATGGAACCGGGTGGAACCCCGCTATGGTCCAGCGCTTCGACGACGAAGCTCAAGAAACCCTCGTCGGCCAATGTCTGGCCGGAGATGTTGATCGAGCAGTTGCGCCTGCCCGGCAGCTTTATCTCCCCGGCCGCGATCGCGGAAAGCGCGGCATTGACGACCCAGCGATCGATCTGAGGCATCAGCTGGTAGCGTTCGGCAGGTCGCAGGAATTCCGCCGAGTTGGTGGAGCGTCCATGTTCGGCGGGCATGCGGATCAATACTTCGACCGCCGGCCCCGTATCGTCCTGGGTTCGAGGGCCGCTTCCGGTGGCAATGATGGGCTGTATCGCCAGTTCGAAACGGTTTTCATGCAGCGCCGTCTGCATCTGCCGCAGCCACTGTATGTCGCCGCGCTCCCGCGCTATTGCCTCGTCGCGCGCGGAATACACGTGCACTTGTCCGCGGCCGCGCTGCTTCGCGACATAACAGGCGGAATCCGCGGCGCTCATGAGGTCCTGCAGGCTACCGCTCGAGTGACTGATCTCTACGAGGCCGATCGAAATTCCGATATTGAAAATCTTGTCCTGCCAGACGAAGCGATAGTCGGCGACCGCGGTGCAGATATCCGCAGCAATTTGCCTCGCCTTTTCGATAGGACAGCCTATGAGGAGTGTGCCGAACTCATCGCCGCCGAGTCGCCCGACGAAGTCCGAGTCGCGGACCTGGTCCTTTATGAGGTTTGCCACTTCCCGGAGCATGTTGTCGCCGGCCTGGTGCCCGCAGCTGTCGTTGACCGCCTTGAAGCGATCAAGGTCCATGTACAGGAGCATGTGCACGCCTTCCTCGGCATGCGCGGAATCCATCGCATCCTGCAGGCGCCGCTCGAATTCGCGCCGGTTCTTGAGACCGGTCAGGGCATCGTGCGTGGCGTGGTAGCTCATCTGCTGCGTCAGGCCACGGATCTCGCTCACGTCGTGAAAGACGACCACCGTACCGGATATGCTGTTGCCGGGGCCACGAATCGGGGATGCGGTGATTTCGACGGAGTGCTCCTGTTCACCATCCCGGCTGACCAGCAGCGCGCGCCGACCCATGTTTACGCGACGCCGCATCGAAAGGCAGCGCTCGACCGGGTCACCGAGCGGGCGCCTGTCCGCTTCATCGATGAGGGAGAAGAGCTCGCCGATCTTGTGTCCCGTAGCCTCCTCGCGGTTCGCTCCGGTCATCGCTTCCGCCGCCCGGTTCAGGTAGTCGATGCGGCCTTCGTTGTCCGTCGTGATGACGCCTTCCGAAATCGACTCCAGCGTGTACTGGGCCTGCCGTTTGCTGCGGCTCAGGGAAACTTCGAGGCTCTTCCGGTAGCTGACGTCACGAGCGATGGTAAGGATAGCGCTGGTGCCGCGATATTCGATCGACGAGCTCTGCGCCTCCACCCAGAGTCCCTGCTCGTCGCCGTTGATCAGCTGTATCTCGAGTCGCCGCGGCACGTCTTCACCGGCCAGCCGCTTGGCCGTCGTGTTGCGGAACAATGCGCGGTAGGCTGGCTTGACCAGGTCGGCAACCTCCCGTCCCTCCAGCTGGTCGGGAGTCAGGCCGACCAATGCCGCCGCACTTTCATTCGCCAGCAGAATGCGCTCGTCGTGCACCAGCACGATTTCCGGGACGGTTCGGGCGAAATCCATGAAAAGCCGGTCCCGGTCCTGGATTTCCTCGTCGCGTTCGCCGAGCGCGTCGAACAGGCGGTTAATGGTCCGGGCGAGACCGCCGATGTCGCCGTTCTCTGCAACGGACAAGCGGCGTCCGACGGAAGCATCACCGGCCGCCGCCACCAGTTCCATGTTCAGTTGAGCAAGGCGCCGCGCAAGACGCCGCCGGTTCAGCCAGAACCACACGAGCCCCGTCACCGCCAGCGCGAGCAGCGCGAGGAGAACCAGTTCCGTCATCTGCGCCTTCCTGCGCCGACAGGCTGGGGGCGCGTTAGACGCTTTGCTTTTGGATTATTACAGCGCAAGTTCTCGTTATCCCGTTCCGGCTATCGCGCCAATGATGCCGTGAATCGATCATTTGTTATTATTGGCCGCTCCGGGCGTGTCTCCAATGCCGGAGTCACCACCTGAACCAGAGCGTTGATAATGTTCACTGACAAGCATATCCCAGCGGCGACGGCGCACTGCTGCGATTCACCATAATTCACGATGCCAAGATGGTCACTCGCCTGAGGACCTGCGGGCGCGGTGGATAGAAAAACTCAAGGCTCACTGAAAGCTACTTTATCGGGATCAGACTGAATGAACACTGAATTCGCCCGTCAGCAGATGTTGGGGCAGCAGATAAGAACCTTCGAAGTATCCGACCCTAAAGTGCTCGACGTTCTCGCGGAACTGCCGCGCGAGGAATTCGTGCCGCCCGCCTTCCGTCACATGGCTTTCGCGGACATGCCGATCCCATTGCCGCACGGAAGGTTCATGATGACGCCCACCGTCGAGGGGCGGCTGTTGCAGATGCTCGCGATCCAGCCTGATGACGAGGTTCTCGAAATCGGTACGGGCTCCGGGTTCCTGACCGCTTGCCTCGCGAGACTCGGTCGAACGGTGACGAGCGTCGATATATTTCCTGATTTTCCGGAAACCGCGGCACCGAAGCTCAAGCGTGCCGGCATCGACAACGTCACGCTTGCGATGATGGATGCCACTCGGGAGCTTCCATCCGGCCAGTTCGATGCCATTGCCGTGACAGCTTCGTGTCCGATCTTCGACAATCGCTTCTTTGAGGCATTGAAGCCGAACGGCCGCCTGTTCGTGATCGTCGGCAGCCCGCCGGTGATGGAAGCGCAGCTGGTCGTGCGCGATGAGAGCGGCAGACCCGGAATTACGAGCGGCTTCGATACCTGCGTCCCGCCCCTGATCAATGCTCTCGCGCCGCCGGCTTTCCGGTTCTAGCAGCCTGTCGGACTTGGGCGATTCGAACGCGAGACGGTGGGAAATCGAGTTCAGTTTGGTGATCATTTGAGGAAAATAGCTAGCTATTTGACGAAAAGGATCGCCAAACTGGACCGATTTCCCGCCGTCGCAGTAGATCAGTCCCAAGTCCGACAGGCTGCTAGACCTTTGGTGAAACCACTGTTGCGATTGCGGCATCTAATGAGGTATTACGCCACCTGTTCCCGCCAGGCCGGTCAGGAAATGTCGTTGGACGCATATGTATGAAGAGCTAACCCCAGCCGAGCTGGTGGCGCGCTGCCGCGCCGGCGAACTTTGGCAACTCCTCGACGTCCGAGAACCCTGGGAAGTGGCTATTGCCTCTATAGAAGAAACGGACCAGATGCCGACAAAGCATATCCCGATGTCCGAGATTCCTGTTCGTCATACCGAACTTGAGGAGTCCGAACCGGTCGCCGTGCTGTGCCACTCCGGCGCCCGCAGCGCCCGCGTCGCCGGCTTCCTGGCCCAACAGGGTTACTCGAGGGTCGCAAACGTCAGCGGCGGGATCGACGCGTGGTCCAGCGAGGTCAATTCCTCCATTCCGCGTTACTGAACAATGACATGGTTATCGTGGTCAGGCTCAGCGGCTTGACTGATATGGTGATATAGTTAACTATAACACCTAGAACTGGCCACAACTGGCCCGGCTACAACTGGTGGACGTCTACAACATGAAAAAATCAAGATTCTGCACCTCCCTGCTCGCCGCCCTTGCAGCCTTGTCCGGGGCTCAGGCGGCCGGCGCCGCTTCCCTGCTCGAGGTCTACCAGCAGGCCCTGCAGAGCGATCCGCTGATTCACGAGGCGGAGTCGCGGCGGCTCGCTGCGCAGGAGGCTTCGCCGCAGGCACGCGGGCTGTTGTTGCCGCAGGTTGCAGCGAGCGGACAGTGGGTCAGCGGTGACCAGACCGGCACCAACGTCGAAGTTGATCCCGATGGGAATTTCGGCTCCGTCGCTTTCAGGACCGAATTCGAAGACACGTCCTGGAACCTTTCACTGCGGCAGACGGTTTTTCGCTGGGACCAGGTCGTCAATCTCAGGCAAGCGAGCAAGATCGTCGCTCGGGCCGATGTCGTTTACGAGGCAGCGCAACAGGACCTGATGCTGCGCGTCGTCGAGCGGTATTTTGATGTCCTGGCGGCGGAGGACCGGCTGACATCGATTCACGCCGACCGGCAGGCGATCGCCCGCCAGCTCGAGCAGGCCAAGCAAAGGTTCGAGGTGGGGCTGATCGCCATCACGGACGTCCAGGAATCGCAGGCGGCGTTCGACCAGTCGGTTGCCGCCGAGATTGGTGCGGAGCGCGAACTGGCGACGGCACGGGAGTTGTTGCGCGAAGTGACGGGGGAATACGTTCCGGAGTTGTCCGCGCCCGCGGACAACTTCCCGTTGCCCGCCCCTGCTCCACAGGAGGAGAGAGTCTGGATCGACCTGGCGATGGAACAGAACCTGGAACTTCTTGCAAGCCGTCTTGATGAGCAGATCGCGCGGGATGAAATCGCTTTTCGCAGAACCGGGCACTACCCGGTTGTGGACCTCGTTGCCCAGAGGAGTAGCTCAGAGACCGACGGTGAACGAGGTTTCGGCAGCGGCCCGCTGTTGACTGCAGATAGTTCGAGAGACGGCGATTCCATAGGTGTGGAGGTAACCGTACCGTTGTTCTCTGGCGGCCGGACCTCCTCCCAGGTGCGCGAAGCCGTGTACCTGCACCGTGCCTCTCGAGAGCAATTGCAAAGAGTCGCGCGGGAAACGGAGCGCGCCACGCGCGATGCCTACCTCGGCGTGCTCTCCGAGATCAGTCGCGTAAAAGCACTGGAACAGGCGGTGGCGTCGAGCAGGACGGCACTGGAAGCAACCCAGGCCGGTTTCGATGTCGGAACGCGGACGATTGTCGATGTCCTGACGTCACAACGCGCGCTCTACGAGGCAATCACCAACTATTACGAGAGCCGCTACGTCTATATCGGCAACGTGCTGCGGCTGAAACGCGCAGCGGGCACGCTGGAGATACAGGATCTCGAGCAGATCGATCGCTGGCTCAGGCCGCGCACCCCAGCCGAAGAAGTAATCGGAGAGGACGAAGCCGCGGACGCAATTGAACAGTAGACGGTTGTCTGGTTCCGCAACGGTTGAATAGCAAGCTGTAGGAGCCCGTCCCACGGGCGACAATTCCACCGCATTTCCGTGACGAGTGTCGCCCGTGAGACGGGCTCCTGCAGCGCCTGCTCAAGACGCAACGCTGCCCTGCAGTGCCCTTGCAATGAGTGGCTCGAGCAGGCTCAGAAGTCGACCGAGTGCACCGCGATTGCGCTGTACGACATCGCGGCCCAGCTTCCCCAGTCGATGCGCCGTAGCCTCGTCCTGCAACAGGCGGGTCACGGCGACCGCCAGTTGATCCAGGTCGGCTACCTTCGTGAGCGCACCGATATTCACGAACATGTCTGCGATGTCCTGCGTGTTGAAAAGATGGGGACCGGTAACGACCGGAAGCGCCAATGCCGCGGGCTCGAGCAGGTTGTGCCCGCCGACCGGAACGAGCGTACCGCCAACGAACGCCACATCGGAAGCAGCATAGAAAAGCGGAACCTCCCCCATCGTGTCACCGAGGAAAACGCTGGAACCTGCATCCACTTCACTGGCACTCGTTCGAGAGACGTATCCGATGTCCTGGCGCTCGAGCAACTGGCGCACTGAATCGAAGCGTTCCGGATGCCGCGGCACGAGGATCAGCAGCGCGTCGGCCACTTGTTCGAGCACCTGCCGGTGCGCCTCGAGTACCTGCTCTTCCTCTTTGTGATGCGTACTCGCGGCGATCCAAACGGGCCGCTCTCCCAAATATCGTTTGCGAAATTCCCGCCCTCGCTCGACCAGGTCATCCGGTACCTCGATGTCGAACTTGATGTTGCCGGTAACGCGTGTACGCTCCGGTCGCGCTCCGAGCGAACGGAAGCGTTCTGCGTCCGTTTCGCTTTGTGCCGCGATGACGATGCCGTGCGACAGGGTTTCCCTGAAAAGCGGCAGCAGTTTGCGGTAGCTCTTCACCGATTTCGGCGAGATCCTGGCGCTGACCAGCACCAGCGGAATCCGCCTGGCGCCGCATTCGTGATACAGGTTCGGCCAGATCTCCGTTTCCATGATCAAGGCGATCTTGGGCTGGACGGCGTCGAAGAAATTCTTCACTGCGTTTGGCGTCTCGAACGGGATGTAGCAGTGATGTACCGAGTCGCCAAAAATACTTTCCACCCTCGCCGCACCGGTCGGCGTCACCGTGGTGATGAGCAACGGTGTATCGGGGAAACTTCGTCCGAGGGCGCGCACCAGCGGTATGGACGCCTGCACTTCACCGACCGATACAGCGTGTAACCAGAAGCTGCCGCCGTCCAACTCCGGGAAGCCCCTGCCGAAGCGTTGCCCGACGCGGTCCCAGTAAGCGCGGTTCAGGGTCCCCCGAACCAGCCAGTAGAGTGCGTAAACAGGCAGCAGTAGATAAGTGAGGATTGCGTAGAGGACTCGTATCAATGCGAATCCGTCATGAACGAAGCTTGTCTATGATCCTGCTGGATGAGTGGCCCTCGCGAAAAGACAGCACGCGAACCTCGCCTCCGTTGCCGATGACGTCCGCGGCGCCGGCTATCTGCTCAGGGCGGTAATCGCCTCCCTTGACGAGGACGTCCGGCAGGACGGAGGCAATCAGCCGCGCCGGTGTATCCTCGGCAAATGGCACAACCCACTCGACCGACGCCAGCCCGGCGAGTACCGTCATACGGTCAGCCAGGGTATTGAAGGGACGATCCTCGCCTTTCAGTCGACGCACGGAGTCATCGTCGTTAACGGCAACGACCAGGCGATCTCCCAGGTTCTTCGCCTCTTCCAGGTATGCAACGTGCCCTGCATGCAGGACGTCGAAACAGCCGTTCGTCATGACGATCTTCTCGCCCCGCTCCCTGCACTCGGTGAGCAACGACAGAAGCTCCTCTTCGCTCACCATGCCGGGACCGCCGTGCCCGTGCTGGTGCAGCGCAATGCTGAGCTCGGACGGCGTGACGCTGGCGACGCCGATCTTGCGGACTACGAGTCCGGCCGCGAGATTCGCAAGACCGGCGGCGGACCGGAAATCGCTGCCGCTCGCATGGGCCGCCGCGAACGTCGCGATGACGGTGTCACCTGCGCCGGTCACGTCGTAGACTTCGCGCGCCTGCGTGGAGAGAAAGAATGGCTCCTCGCCGGCTTCCACCATCAGCATGCCCTTTTCGCTGCGCGTCACCAGTAACGCATCCAACTCAAGGTCACCGAGCATCTTTCGGGCGCGCTCGACCATGTCGTCATCTGACGTCGCGGGTCCGGCTACGGCTTCGAACTCCGCCTGGTTTGGCGTGATTACGGACGCTCCCCGGTATCGCGAGAAGTCGCTTCCCTTCGGGTCGACCATAACCGGTACGCCTGCCGTCCTGCAGGCTTCGATCATGCTGGCGACATCCGCCAGTGCACCCTTGCCATAGTCAGAGAGGATGACGGCATCGACCTCACCGAGCGCCGCGGCAAGGGACGCTGTGAGTGAGGGCCCCGCCGATTCCCCCTGAGGCTCCTCACGATCCAGCCTGATCAACTGCTGGCCGCGGCTCTGCACACGCGTCTTCGTAATCGTCGGGCGGTCATCGGAGAGGGAAAAGTGGCAGGTGACGCCGCGCGCTTCGAGTACCTCCTTAAGCCTTCGCGCCTCTTCATCCCGGCCTACCACGCCGAGAAGTGTGGTGGCGATACCGAGCGCCGCCAGGTTCACGGCAACGTTGGCGGCACCGCCGGCCCGGTCGTCGCTGCTACGCACGTGCACCACCGGAACCGGCGCCTCCGGCGATATCCGGCTGGTGCCACCGAACAGGTAGCGGTCGAGCATCACATCGCCGGCGACGAGGACGCGGGTACGCGAGAAATCCGGGATGTTCAGAGTCACGGCCGGAATACTACTACAAGCCCCGGCGGGCGCCGAAAGGTACGAGCCACCGCGGGGAGGGCGATTTTGCGTGCTTCACTGATCCAGGCGGGGCAGTGGCCGGGGCCAGAGGTCGCCCGGCCCAGGAAGGCTGCCTTAAGTGCTCGCTGTCAGCCGCACTTCGAATCGCCGCAACTCAGGCAGGTCATGCAACCATCCATCATGATCACGGCGGCGGTGTTGCACTTGGCGCAGAGCTGTGCGCCCTCGGGGTAGTCGCTTTTCGAAAAGGCGTCCTGCTGTTTCGCGGCAGCTTCGAACTCGGCTCGCTTCTGCTCGATCAGTTTCTTCTGCTCTTCATCCAGTTCGGGTTTCGCCAGCAGGCCGATCATGATGAGGTGCTTTTCGACAATATAACCAAGCTCGGCGATGATCGAGGGCATGAACTTGCCACCGGCTTTCCAGTAGCCGCCACGCGGGTCGAATACGGCCTTGAGCTCGTCGACGAGGAAGGTAACGTCCCCGCCCTTGCGGAAGACCGCCGAGATGATACGCGTCAGCGCCACGATCCACTGGTAATGATCCAGGTTCTTGGAGTTGATGAAGATTTCGAACGGCCGCCGCTTTTCGTGCTCCGTTCCTTCATTGAGGACAATGTCGTTGATGGTCACGTACATTGCATGATCCGACACGGGCGTCTTTACCTTGTAGGTCGAGCCGATCAGCATTTCGGGGCGTTCTAGCTTTTCGTGCATCCGGATGACTTCGGCGCGCCCGGTTTCCGGCGTGTCGCGCCGCGGTTCCGTGCTGCCGCCCGCCGCTTCCTTGACCGAAGCCTGCTTCACCGCATAACCGACGATCTTGCGGTCAATTTTTGTCTTGCTCATTTCTTGTTTCCCTGCGTTGCCGTATCCCGGCGGTTGCCATCCGTGTGGCCCGTCCCGTCGCGGGTCGTCTCCACACTCAGCCAGCTCTTTCGCTCCTTGAGCAAAAGATTAGCCGGCCGCTTCTTTTTCCAATGTTCGCGCTGATTCATGTTTTGTGATTCACCTGGTGCGGGTCAGGGGCCTCTGTAGGAGCCCGCCTAAAGCTCCCTAGAACTTGCCGTAATAGCCTTCTTTCAAGGCATCGAAGAGGTTTGCCGCGGTATGCACTTCACCGTCGTATTCGACTTCTTCGTCGCCCTTGCATTCGACTTCGGTGCCGTCATCGAGCTTGAAGGTATAGACGGTGTTCTTCAGGTCGCGTTCCTTGACCAAAACGCCCTGGAACGCTTCGGGATTGAAACGAAACGTGGTGCATCCTTTCAATCCCTGCTCGTACGCATACAAGTATATGTTCTTGAAGTCCTCGTAAGGGTACTCGGTAGGCACGTTGGCGGTTTTCGAAATGGAGGAGTCAATCCACCTCTGCGCTGCTGCCTGTATATCGACGTGGGCAGTGGGCGTGATGTCTTCGGCTGTAATGAAGTAATCAGGCAGCCGGTTCCTGGATGCGTCCTTCTCCTTGCCGCCTTCCTGTCCGGCCGGCATCGCCCGCGGGTTCACGCGCTCCCTGTAAGCAAGCAATTCGTACGAAAACACGTCGACTTTTTCCTTGGACTTCTTGCCCTGCCGGATCACGTTGCGGAAGTAATGGTGCGCGAAACTGGGTTCAATTCCGTTGCTTGCATTATTCGCGAGCGACAGGGAAATGGTGCCGGTAGGCGCGATGGAACTGTGGTGGGTAAAGCGCGCGCCCACCTCGGAGAGCCGCTGCACCAGTTCCGGCGCTTCCTCGGCGATCCGTTGCATATATCGGCTGTAGCGGCTGTGCAGGATTCGGCCCGGCACCCTGTCGCCGACACGGTAACCATCGGCAACCATTTCCGGCCGCTTGGCCAGCATCTCCTCGGTCACATCGAACTGTTCGTTCATGATGGGCGCCGGACCCTTTTCTTCGGCAAGTTCCAGCGCTGTTTCCCAACCGGCCAACGCTAGTTGCTTCGCCACCTCTTCCGTGAATTTGACGGAAGCCGGTTCGCCGTACTTCATTCTCAACATGGTAATCGTGGAGCCGAGACCCAGGAACCCCATGCCGTGGCGGCGCTTGCGCTGGATCTCGTTCCGCTGCAGCGGCAGCGGCAGGCCGTTGATCTCGACGACGTTGTCCAGCATTCGTGTGAACACCTTTACAACGTGTCGGAATTCGTCCCAGTCGAAGCGGGCATTGTCCGTGAAGGCGTCCTGCACGAAGCGCGTCAGGTTTACAGATCCCAACAGGCAGGAGCCGTAGGGCGGCAGTGGCTGTTCGCCGCAGGGATTGGTCGCACGGATGTTCTCCGCGAACCAGTTGTTGTTCATCTCGTTGACCTTGTCGATCAGGACGAAGCCTGGCTCGGCGAAGTCGTAGGTGGAGCCCATGATGACGTCCCACACGCGGCGCGCGGGCAGCGTCCTGTAAATCTTGCAGGCAACGAGACCTTTCGCGTTGCGCACGTAGTTGTCCGGCTCCGG
>DATGQI010000241.1:0-21094 GCA_035304285.1 Woeseiaceae bacterium | reverse complement strand
GGCTGATATGAAGATCTTGAGCGGGTCTGCGGCATCCGACTGCGGCGGCGTCGATTCGACGACTTCCTGTTGGTCGCTCGACGTTTGCGCCTCTGTTGGTGCCTGGTCCTGCGCCGCCGCATACGGCCAGGTCAGCGAAAGAGCGACTACGCAGAGGACACTTCTGAACTTCATTCCGCTACTCCTTATCGAGAGCTTTTGATAACCGGCAATACCAGCCGGCTGGGGTACTCGGCCGAATGATGGATGGTGTTGCGTGCGATCACGCTTTCGGTTTCGTCGAAGTTGTTGCCCCCGGTATTCAGGTTGCGCATGTACTGGGGGAACTTGCTCGATGCTATCTCAACGCGTATGCGATGACCCTTCCTGAACTCGTAGCTCGTCGACATGGCGGTAGGATTCAGCTCGTAAACCTCGTCCGGAGTCATGAAGACTTCCCTGTCATACCCTTCGCGATATCGGGCGCGAAGAATGGTGTCGTCGACGTTGTAAGCTGTGCCGTCAGGATACACGTCCACCAGCTTCACGGTGAAGTCGGTATCTTTCACGTCGGAGGAGACGTAGAGGGTTGCACGGATGTGGCCTGTAATCTCGGTGTCCTCATCCAGAGGCTCCGACGAGTAGACGAGGACGTCCGCGCGCGCCTCGATCTCGCGCTGGTCGTAGCTGCCGCCGAGCGCCGCGCCCTGGTTACAGCAAACCCCGCCGCCGAGCGCCGGGACAGGATTCATGGGGTCGTAGGTGAACGTGTCGGCCGCTCCTTGCTCGGGCGGTTGGCGCTCCAGCCGTCCGTCGCCGAACACGCTGTTCGCTTCGTCATCGCTGGCAAGGTAGAAGGTTGTGGGCGTCGCCTGCCGCGGCGGCCACTCGCCCGCCGTCTGCCATTCGTTCCTCCCCATCGTGTAGTACTGCACCCGGGGCAGGTCGAGGCTTCCGCGGCCTCCTTCTTTGAGGTAATGATCGAAGAACGCGAACATCTGCTCGTAGAGCGGGAAGGTCGCGTTGCCGACGTTGAGCTCGCCGGCAACGAGGTCCTTGTGTTCGGGTATGCGGTAGAACCCGCAATGCAGCGTCGGCGCTACGAGGACGTATTGCCCTTCCCGGACCTGCCGGTCCGACGCGTTCTCACGCACGTGGTTGAACATCGCTAGGTTGGGACCCTGGCTCACGTCGAACCAGCTGTTGAACCAGTAGGCCGGGACGCCGAAATCCTCATCGTCGTGATAGAGGCCGCCCTCGTACCAGGCCGGGGCGTCCGGCTTGCGGGACATCAGCCCTGCCCCGGGTCCCTCATTCGCCCCTGCGGTTTCGAGCCAGTCGACTGCCGGCAATGTCCGGAGATGTTTCTTCCAGTCGACCTCCGGCATCTCGGCGGCCAGGTCATACAGCTTGCGCAGGCGCTGCAGCTGTTCGCGGCCCAGGCCATCCGGGAACTGCGGCCTCAAACCCTGCTGCACCGAATACAGCCAGACGGTGAAGAGCGTCTGGTGGACACCGCCCTTGTACCAGTTGCCCTGCTCGTGGAACTCGCCGACGCGGCCGATCCCCGCGCCCGCCGCCATCGGCACCATGGCCTTGTGCGCCGGGTGATCCTCCGCGGCCAGCACCAGCTGCCACTCCGCACTGGACGAACAGCCGAGCGTGCCGACATTGCCGTCGGACCACTCCTGCTCCGCGATCCAGGTGAGCGAGTCGTATCCGTCGCGCCTTGGATCGCCCAGGATCTCCCAGTCGCCCCCGGAGTAGTATCGCCCTCGCTCGTTCTGCACGACGAAGGCGTAGCCGCGCTCGATCGCTTCTATGCCCCACTCCAGTTGCGCGCCGCCCAGCTTGTTGAAGTTGTACGGCGTCTTTACGAATATGACCGGGAACGGCCCCTGCTCGTCCTTCGGGAGGTACACGTCCGTCGCAAGGCCGACGCCGTCGCGCATCGGCACCATGATCATGGTCTCGGCTTCGGCGATCGCATTGAACTTCGTTTTCTGTTCGTCGTTCTCCTGCGAAAACACGGTCTGCGTGACGCACAGGCAAAGCGCGATCATCGTACTCATCGCCGCTGAAAAAGGAGCGCGACGAATCCGCTTCGACCGGCCAGTCGACTGGGGCATATCTTTCTCCGGGGATCTACAGGTGCTTGTTTGGCGACAGGATATGCCCGCGCCCCCGGAGGGTCAAAGCTTAAGCTCTTGCGATCGGGTCCTCGACTCGACCACCACTCCGGCAGGCTTCCATCAATTCTCGAGTTCGAAGCGATAGCGCCTGACGATGCCGGTAGTAGCCTGCGCAGTACCGTCCACCACCCGCGGCCGGAACTTCGATCGCAGCGCAGCTTCCCTGGCCGCTCTTTCAAAGATGCGGTGACTCGATTCCAGCACGACGACGTTCGTAACAGTTCCGAGTTCGGTGACATCGAAGCTGACGGTGACGAAACCCTCCATCCCGCGTGCTGCAGCGTCGACCGGGTAAACCGGCCGTACGTACATCACGTCAACGAGTGGCGCGTTGCTCTGGCCGAAGTCTGTCCTCCAGGTGCCGGGTGGCAAGGGTGCAGTCGGCTTGGGTAATGGCACTCCAATCGGCTCACCCGCCGGTGCTTTCTCGCGGAGGTCAGGCGGCGCCTTCTTAGGTGGTGGCAGCTTCTTCGGGGGAGGCTCGACAATCGGGTCGTCTTTCCCGGGATCGATAGAGATCCAGTGAAGTTCGATGCGAGGCCGAGGGGTGGTGTACGCATCGGGTCCGGAAGCGATAAGGATCTGCATGACCCAGAGCAGTACGGCGGTCATCGCGAGGCCGAGCGGTGGGGCTGAAAGGTATCGAATGCTCATCAGACTAACCTCCTGTTTCAGCGGTTGGTGAAGCGGGATCTATACCTCTTGCTTCAAGGTATAGCCTATACACCTTGAAGTGCGAGGTATATATTGACATTACCTTTAACGCCGAGGTATCGTGGCCCGATTCAAAGGAGGTTCAATGGCGCAAACCAACCCCCCTTTCATGACCGGCGTACCGGAGTTGTTGCTGCTGCGCTTGCTGGCGCAGCGCGAGATGTATGGCTACGAACTGGTCAGGGCAGTACGCCTCACCACCGGTGAGGCGATCAGCCTGGGAGAGGGCGTCATCTACCCGGCGCTGCACAGCCTCGAGCGACAGGGGGCATTGAAATCGAAACGCAAGGCAGTAGATGGTCGGACGCGCGTTTACTACTCGTTGACAGCCCTTGGGCGGCGGCGGCTGGAGCGCTTGCAGGGAGAATGGCAGCGCATCCAGACGGCAGTGACCGCGGCTCTGGAGAACCCGGGCCGTGCCTGAGCTCGATTTCGTCTCATTGCAGAACCGCCTCGTGCAGCAGGGAGTGGCCGCGCGCTATGCAAGGCGTCTTGCGGGGGAACTCGCGGAACACTACGAGGACCTCCGGGACGAAGCTATCGGTACGGGCTTCCTGCCGGACGAGGCCGCCTGCTTCGCTGAAGAACAGCTCGGCTCCGCCGACGAAATCCTGTCCGCCGTTTTCCATCGGCCGGAGCTCCGGTCCTGGATTTATCGCTATCCGCGGGTAGCCCGCATCGCGCTTCCGGTTGCGTTCGTTGCGTTGTTGCCGGCGGTGCCGGTATTTGCAGGCATGAATCACGCGGACAGCCTGTTGCGCTGGACCTGTTGCGCAATGTTGAGCGCCCTCTTCACGGCTCTGCTCATGCTGTGTTTGCAGCTGTCGATTGCCCTTGCCTGACTACCGTTAGACGCTTCCGCTACGACGGCATGCTGCAAAGCTGCTTGCGGTACACGACCTTGTCGTCGCCCGGAGAATAGAAATCCCGCACTATCTCGTGAACGACGTATCCCGAGCGTTCATAGAATGCACGGGTCGGAAGGTACTGTTCGCGCCCGGAGGTGTCGATGAACATGCTGAGCGCGCCTCTTGCGACTGCGCGGCGTTCGGCCTCTGCAATCAGCTGCCGCCCCAGCCCATGACGCTGGCCGGGCGGCGCCACCACGATCCAGTAGAGGTCGTAGTCACCGGGGCGTAATGGCACCGGCCCGAAGCAGGCGTAGCCCTGCAGCGTGCCCGGGCGTTCTTCGCTATCTGCAAACAGGAACTCGTAGCCCGCCGCTTCGCCCTGGGCCAGCGCATCGTCGACCAGCTCCACGGCAATGTCCTGCTCGGCAGGAGAGAAAAAGCCGGTTGCCTTAACGAGTTGCCGCACGGCTTGCCGGTCGTTGTCGCAGACCTGGTCGCGCCACTGCATCAGTACTTGCCGCCGCGGCGGTTGCCCGCAGCCCGCCCCGTATCCGCGGTCGCCATTTTCTCCCACAGCCCGGTGAAGAAGTGCCTTGCGTTGATGCCGAGCGTCTGGGTCCTGTATCCGCCCTCCTGCACTACCAGTATCGGCAGTCTGGGCCCGGCCACCAGCCTGCCGTTTTCGCTGAAGTCCCGTGCGGTCAGGCGGAAGGATCCTGTTGGATCGCCCTTCGCCGTATCGAGGCCCAAGGCCAGCACGAGGAATTGCGGCTCGAACTTTCGCACGATGCGCACATCGAAAATCTTGTGAATGCGGAACACGGGAGTGCGATCACCTACCGGAGACTTCAGCCGGCGCGGCGCAGCACCGGCAGGACAGGACGAATCGCCGCGTGCAGCACCATCTCGATCACCTGCCGGAAGCGAAAACCGGCTTCGGTCGCTGCAGCCATGAAGCCTGCGTCCTTCGCCAGGCACGGGTTGGCATTCACTTCGAGTACGAATGGCGTACCCTGCTGGTCCATCCGGACATCGACCCGCGCGTAGCCGCGCAGGCCGAACAGCATCCAGCACTTCTTCGCGACGGCCTCGAGGACGTCGCGATCGGCGTCGGGGATTTCGAACCTGCGCCGGGTCGCTGCATACTCCGGTGCGCCTTCGTCCCATTTTGCCTGGTAGCCCACGATCTTCGGCTTGCCCGGCGGGAAATCCACGAAGGTCATCTCCGCGATCGGAAGCACGAGCGGCTGCCCCTTCTGTTCAATGATGGAAATGTTGAACTCTCGGCCATCGACAAATTCCTCCGCGAACCAGCGTCCGCCGTAAGTGTCGACGCACTCCCGGATACGCTGCTCGGCGGCTGCCCGCCCGCGCACAACGGACCCATCGTCGATTCCCAGTGAGGCGTGCTCCCAAAGGGATTTCACGATCCAGGTGCGATTCTCATCCTCGCGGCCGTCCGCGAACTCCCCAGCGGAATGCCATCGCGGTGTAGTAATTTCGTTCCGCCGCATCCAGCGCTTTGCAAGGATCTTCTGCGAACTCAAGGTTATCGCGTCGCTGCCGGATCCGGTAAACGGAATGGAGGCGGACTCCAGCAAGGCCGGCACGAGCGAGATGAGCTCGCCGCGGCCATGCAGCGACTCCACCAGGTTGAAGACGCAGGACGGTTTGCGATCCTCGAGCCGCTCGAGTGCAGTCTTGAGGTCCAGGTCAACTTCCAGAGTGGCCGACTTCCAGTGCAACTGCTCGATGGCCTCGCTGATCTCGCGAACCTGGACCAGCACATCCAGCTCATCAGGCCGGGCGTCGACGCGCAACGCCTCGTGCAATACGAGAACGCTCCGCTGGGGAGTACTCATCTGCCGGTCAGGCAGCGAGGCGCACGGCGCGCGCCGAGGTACGGCAACGGGTCTTCGCGGAGTTCATGATGCCGCCGATCAGGGTGACATAGTCCATGCCTGTCATCGACGCCATAATCGGCAGGTCCGAATGCTGCGGGTGCAGCCCCGCGAGCGGGTTGACCTCGATGAAGTTCGCTACACCTGCCTCGTCGAGGCGCACGTCGATGCGGCCGGCATCCCGGCAGCCGAGTGTGCGCCACGCGCGGAGCGCCAGCGCCTCGACCCGCGCCTTGAGTTTCGCTTCATCCAGCAGCCGGTACTCGACCAGTTCTTCGCAGAGTTCCTTGTTGCGATAGGAATAGACCTCTGCGTCGGCTCCCGGCAGGAGTTCGATCTCCAGGGTGCCGATCGCCGTTGCTTTACGCCCGGTGCCGAGAATGCCGACGGTGAACTCCCTGCCCGGCAGGAAACGTTCCACCAGCACCGGCTGGCGATGCTCTTTCAGCAACTGGCGGCAGACTGCCTGCAGGTCGGCCTCGTTGTTGATCTTCGAATCGCAGCTGACGCCCTTTCCGGTGCCCTCGGCAACCGGCTTGGCAAACAGCGGGAACGGCAGCTTGACATGACGGATGCTGCCCGGCTCGTGCACGACGACGAAGTCCGGAGTTGCGACGCCCGCGGCACGCACGACGTCCTTGGTCATGCCTTTGTGCAACGTCAGCGAGCAGACCAGGGGGTCGGAAAACACGTACGGTACCTGGTAAGCATCGAGAATGGCCGGAACCTGTGCCTCGCGACCCCAGCCGTGCATGCCTTCGCAGATATTGAAGACCATGTCCCAGCGATCGCCGGCTACCAGTCGCCGTGTCAGTTGCTGCAGGTTGCCGATCGGGTCGGTGTCATAGCCGAGCGTTTCCAGAGCCGCTGCAATGCTGTCGATGGTATCGCGGCGATCGAACTCCGCCGTGTCTACCTCGCTGTAACCTGCTTCCATCCATGTTTCGCGCAGGTCGTAGGTGATGCCGATGCGCAGGCGATTCGGGCGTCTCATGACGATACCTCCGCCCGGTCGGCAAGCGAGGCGGTTTCGTCCGGGTAGCGGTACGTGCCACCGTCGTAGCTCCGGAGCAGCAGGTCGCCGTTCTCGTAGCCAAGGACATAGTCCGGTGCGATGGGTATCTTACCGCCGCCATTCGGCGCATCGACCACGAACGTCGGTACCGCGTAACCGGTCGTGTGCCCGCGCAGTCCCCGGATCAGTTCGACGCCTTTCGCCACGCTGGTGCGGAAGTGGCCGGAACCCGAGATAGGGTCGCATTGATACAGGTAGTACGGCTTCACGCGTATGCGCAACAGGCCGTGCATCAGCTTCTTCAGCGTCTCCAGCTCGTCGTTCACGCCTGCAAGCAGCACTGTCTGACTCCCCAAGGGGATGCCTGCGTCGGCCAGGCGCCCGCAGGCTTCGGTGACTTCGGGCGTGATCTCCGCCTCGTGGGTGAAGTGCAGGCTCATCCACAACGGGTGATAGCGTTTCAGGATGCGCGTCAGCAACGGCGTAATGCGCATCGGCTGGACGACCGGCTGCTTGCTGCCAATGCGGATGAACTCGACGTGTTTGATGCGCCGCAGTCGCCGCAGGATGTATTCCAGTCGCTCATCGTCGAGGCTCAACGGGTCTCCGCCCGAGATCAGCACGTCGCGCACCACGGGCGTCTGTTCGATGTACTCGAGGGCAGCTTCGATGTCCGACTTCTTCACGCTGCGCTCGCCAGCGGAGCCGACCATGCGGGCACGCGTGCAGTAGCGACAGTAGACGGAACAGAAATTGGTTACGAGCAGCAGGACCCGGTCAGGGTAACGATGTACAAGTCCCGGTACCGGGCTATGACCGTCCTCCCCGAGGGGGTCTTCGTTCTCGCCACGGGACAGTTCGTACTCGCCGAGGACGGGCACGACCGTCCGCCGCAAGGGCTGCAGGGGATCGTGGCGGTCCAGCAGGCTTGCGTAATACGGTGTGATGCCGACGGGCAGCGCACCGGTATGGCGCCTGATCGCCGCCGACTCTTCCTCCGAGAGCTCGATGAACCTCGCGAGGTCGGCCAGCGTGCGAACGCGATAGCGGTTCTGCCAGCGCCAGTTGTTCCAGTCGTCGACCGTCGCGTCGGGGTAATAACGTGCCAGGAAATCCGCCGACCGCTCCGACACACAAAACTTCGCACGATCGCGCCGGGCGATGGTTTTGGGGAGGCGGTTGGAAGGCGGGTTGGAAAGATAGGAGGGGATAACGACGGAGGCAGGGAGGATACTACTTCCCGGTTCCGGAGGTTCTTCCGCGCGCTGGGCGGTTTTCATCGACAAATCCTGAAAGGGAGCAGATGGGCGACCTGCAGATGAAAAACCGACCCGGCCCTTCGAGTCGTGCGAGCAATTGCCCGGCTTTAATTCGCGGTAATATATTTCCGGCCGGTTAAATGTCAATCAATATTTGTCGAGCTGATTCACACTTCCCAACGCAGGGTTTTCGTCGCCAAACGCAGACGTCAATTCGCCTTCCGGTCCATTCGAGATTCGACCTGCCAACCCTGCTCGAGGGTGAGAATTCAGATCAAGGTCGCGGCTGTCGTCTCCTCGTGCCGCTGATGCCGGATCCTGCGGTGCTCTCCAGCAACTTCTGGTACCTGCTGCTGGTGCACGGCTTTGCCTGGCCTCAGCGCGAGCAACTTCGTCTACGACCTTATTGTCCCGGACCGTCGCGCGACCTGGCTCGCCGTTCACAACATCATCGCGAGCAGCGGCATCTTCAGCCGTTCATCGCGTGCAGAGATGCGGTGGCTTCGCGCGCAGGGTGGGCGTACACATTTCTCTACGGCCGCAGCTGGCTCACAGGTAAGGCGAGAGCAGCCGGGCCAGACCATCGCGCAAACGGGACGGCAGGCTACGGCCATCGACGTCTGCCTTTGTCACCTGGCGCGAAACCTCGAGGCGGCGCTCAAACCATTCCTTCATCCTGCTCCCGAATTCCCGACTGTAGCACTCGAGATTCATCTCGAAGTTGAGCCTCAGGCTTCTTGCATCCCAGTTGGTCGAGCCAATGAGCACCCATTCGTCGTCCACCAGCATCAGTTTCGAGTGATCGAACGGCGGCGGTGAATGCCAGATCCGGCAGCCGCGGGCGAGCACCTGCCAGTACATTGCGTGCGATGCCCACTGCACCAGTTTCAGGTTGTTCTTCTCCGGCAACAGGATGTCGACTGCGACGCCCCGCAGTGCGGCCGTGTTGAGCCCGCTGACCAGCGATGCGTCCGGAAGGAAATACGGGGTGGCGATGCGCACCGAATGTCTTGCCTGCGCCAGTGCGCCAAGCATGATCAGCTTCAGTACCTCGAAGTGTTCGTCCGGCCCATCGGGTATCGCTCGCGCAACTACGGAGCCCGACGCCGAGAGGGGTGGAAACCACGCTTCACCCGACAGAGTCTCCCTGGTTGCGAATGCCCAGTCATTGGCAAACACCCGCGCGAGCTGTGCCACGACCGGGCCGCGGACACGAAACTGCAGGTCGCGAATCGGGTGGCGGTTCGGGATCTTGAGGACGTTTCCGGCGCGGATGTTCATGCCGCCGGTAAACGCGTCCCTTCCGTCGATGACGAGCAGCTTCCTGTGGTTGCGCAGGTTCAGCGCCGACATGTTCCCCGGCACCAGGATGGGCATGAAGGCTGCGGTTGATATTCCGGCCGAGCGCAGGCGGCGCACCATGCTGTGCCAGCTGTAATGCTGCCCTACCGCATCGATGATGACCCGTACTTCCACGCCGCGCCGGTGCGCATCTGCAAGGGCATCCGCGAATTGCGTGCCGACTGCGTCGTTGTCGAAGATGTAAGTAGAGAGTGCGATGCTGAGCTTCGCTGTAGCAATCGCTTGAAGCATTGGTGGAAATGCCTCATCGCCGTTCTCCAGCGGCTCTACGGAATTGCCGGAGACGAGGGGGAAAGGCCCGACCTGGTCGCCCACCCTTGCCAGGGGTGCCAGCGCTTCGGGCGGGTCGGCGCACGCCTCCGGTCTCCCTCTTTCGGGCGGCGTCCCCCGTGGACGCAGGGCGACGGCTCGCCTGCGCACCCGGTTCACTCCAAGCATCCAGTAGAGGATCGCTCCCGCCAGTGGCACGAGCATGATGAGCCCGACCCACGCAATGACCGCCCGGGTGTCGCGCTTGTAGAGCAAAGCGTGACTGGCGGCGAACGTGGCCAACAGCAGCACCACGTAAGGCAGCAGGGTAAGCAGCACGTCTTGCATCAGTGGAGATTACCGCAGATCCCGCCCGCGGAAGACGCCGCTGAGGCGGAACGGCTCCTGTCCAGCGCGGCAGCACAGCTTTTAAGGAACGCGTCGGCTCAAACCAAGGTAAAAAGGGACGGTGGCATCACCACCGTCCCCGCGAAACAAACTGCATAAGGGAGAAGTTTGTTTCTGCTTCGCCGAACCACGGATCCTTGCCGCCGGTGCGTGACTTCGCAGATCCCGGTTCGGAGAGCCTGGTTTTGCTAACCTGATACGCGGTCGATTACATCCGCCAATCGAAGCCGACAAAGTACCTGCGGCCCAGAACGTCGAAGGTCGACGGGTCGGTGGCGGCATCGACATTCGGGCTGTACACGCGCGGTCCCTGGTTAGCCACGTTATTGACGCCTGCCCGCAGCGAGATGCTGTCGGTTAGGTCATAACGCCCCGCGAGATCCAGGTACCACGTGGCCTCCGTTCCGTTAGCAGCCGCCGCCGGATTGGTTACGGTTGCGGAATGCATCATCGAGCCGATGTACCGTGTCGTTGCCTGGAGCTCGAGGTTGTCCGTCGCGTATGTCGTCACCAGGGTTCCGCGCCATTCCGGCCGCGCCTCTCCGGGGTCGCTGCCGATGCTGCCGGCGAAGTCATTGGCCTGGTCGACACTGGTAGTCTGCATCTCGAACTTCTGCAACCAGCTTGCCAGCAAGGCGAAATCGAGCTGCCCCGCGCCGAGTTCCATGCCCCAGTTCAGGGTCGTGTCTATGCCACTCACTTCCCAGACGCTCTGGTTTCGCTCTAGCGTCTGCAGATCGATCACACGGCCGTTCGCCTGGTCCCGGTTGAAAAGCTGACACCATTCGTTGTTGATGTCATAGGTGGGGTTGGCGCCCTCTGCGTTGAAGCAACGTGTAATGATCGTCGTGGCCGGTACCGAATCGATCACATCCTCGAGTTCGATCGAGAAGTAATCCACCGTCATGCTGACGTTTTGCAGGAACCGGCTTCCGAACTCGGGCGAGTACACCATGCCTACGGACCACGAGTCGGCCTGCTCCGGGGACAGGTCCGGGTTACCGCCAATGATCGCCTGCGCCTGGCCGAAAGGCTGGGCAAATGCCGCGCTGCCGGCCACCGCCGCCTGGGCCGAGCACAGAGCCTGCACCTGCGCTGCGTCCGGACCGGTACGTTGCGCGCTGTTGAAGTTGCACGGATCCTGGTTCGAATAATCCGGGAAGTTGTTCAGTTGCGGAGCGAACAGCTCCGCGATATTCGGGCTGCGGATCGCATGCTGCAACCCGCCGCGTCCACGGATCGAGTCGGTCATCGTCCAGTCGAAGGTGGCCTTCCAGGTTTCGTCGCTGCCGAACACATTGTTGTCAGTGGTGCGTAGGCCCAGGGTCGTGGAGAGACTCTGCATCATCGGCAGGTTTGCAAGCAGAGGCACCGAGACCTCCGCGAACAGGTCCGTGTACGTGAGCCTTCCCTCGACCGGCAATTGCTCGTTGAACCCCGCGACCAGGCCCGGCTGGAGGCCGCTGTCGGGGAGGAAGTCGAACGCAAGCTCACGATGGCCGGCGCCGAACGCGGCCTGCACGGAGCCGGCGGGGAGCTCGAACAGGTCGCCCGTGACCACGGCCTCCACGAGGCCCTGCTCGACGACCGTCAGGTTCTTGGCCCGGAGCGAGATGTAATCCTGGCAGGCCTGGCTGATCTCGGCATCCCCGAACAGGTTCAATCCGCCTTCGCAGATCGATGCACCGCCATCCGCCTCGGCGAGCAATTCGTTGGTGCGGTCGAGACGGACGTTACCGCCCTGGATTTCGTTGCGCACCGACCGGCCCCACGAGCCATACAGGTCGTAAGACCAACTTTCCGTTATCTCGCCCCGGGTTCCGGCGGTGAGCTGCCACACGTCATGCGTGTTCTCGCCGGTGCGGCCTCCGAGGGCATTAAAGCGCTTGCTGAAGCTCATGGGCGCATCCGGGTCCGGACGGGTCGCAAGCAGCGATGCCAGCTCGGTCGGGATGAACGGATTGCTTGCCGGCATCACCAGGCCGCTGGCCGGTGTCGCCGCGAGCTCCTGCGCAGCGTTGTAATTGGTGAACATGGCCTGGACGTACGGCTGGAAGTATTCGCTCATTTCCAGGTTCATGTGCGTGTACATGCTCCAGCGTTCGAGCGGCAACACCAGGATGTTGTCGGGCTCGAAGTTGTAGGAAAACTCGTCGGGAAAAAACGCCGTCGCAATATGGCTCTCGGGGCCGGTATAGCCGGCGACGTTTCGCGAGGCTTCATCGGGTACGCCCGTGCAGAACACCGAGCCGTCCGGATTGAAACCGAACCCCCTGCTGCCGCCGTTGGCATTGCAGGTGTCCGCGCCGAAG
The DNA here is from genome assembly GCA_035304285.1 of Woeseiaceae bacterium. Taxonomy (GTDB): domain Bacteria; phylum Pseudomonadota; class Gammaproteobacteria; order Steroidobacterales; family Woeseiaceae; genus IDS-8. Next base: position 8,852 of record DATGQI010000241.1, on the reverse strand, counting down.
ATGGCATCGACCGCAGCCTGGCTCGGCGCATTGGTGCCGGGAGCGAAGGAACCGTTCGGGAATATCCCGGTCCCGGAGGAGGCCTGCGCCGAGAAGGACCGCGCGCCTTTGAACATCACCTCGCGGTTGAAATAGGAGGTGTTGAACACCGCGTTGCCCCGGCCGTCGGCAAAGTTGCTGCCGAAGGTAAGCTCGAGCCCGACCTCGTCGCCATCGCCCTGCTCCGTCAGCCGGTACTGGCTGTCCAGGTTGAAGCCTTCGAAATCTTTTTTCATGATGAAATTGACCACACCCCCGATGGCGTCCGCGCCGTACGTCGCGGCCGCGCCGCCGGAGATGATCTCGACGCGGTCGACCAGCGCGGCCGGAATGACGTTGATGTCGACCACGGTACCGCCGGCAGCCTGGCCGACCGCCCGGCGCCCGTCCATGAGGATGAGGTTCCGTTGTTCGCCCAGGCCACGTAAGTCGATAAATGCGCGCCCGCCGGAGCTCGGGTTGTTCGACTGCGAACTGATGTTCGGAGTCACCTGCGGAAGCGTGTTCAGGTAGTGGTCCAGCGTGACGTGGCCGCTGGCTTTCAGCGAGGCCTGCTCGACGGTGAAAATCGGACTTTCCGCGATGGCATCGCGCTTGGCGATCCGCGTGCCGGTGACGGTGATTTCCTCGAGCTCCTCTGTCTGCGCGGTAGCCGTGGAAACCACAGCAATGCCGCAAGTGGCCGCCCCGGTCAACAGGGCCAGCTTGACTGCGCGCGCTAACTTGATATTTGTTGCCATTTTGCACCTCCCCCTTATAACGGTTGGGTATTACGTGATTAGACTCAATAGCTTGGGATACGAACGAGTTGTTGCTAAAAAGCTCGCATGTGTCAGGAGGGGAGAAGTCTAGGGGCCTGATTGGATGACTAAAAGATCCAATTTTCGAAAACTTGGACAATCCAATCCGGGAGGGGCAGCGCGAGCAGGAGTGTGCTCCAGGAGGCACGGGTCCTGGCGAAGATCTGGCGCGATTGGCGGATCAGTCGCCCGCTTCGTCCGGCACGCGCGTATCGATCGCGATCCAGTTGCTTACCCACGTCTCGCCGCCGTCGTCGGACAACGACTGCTCGAAGCGCCACGAGTCCGCGCTGATCTGCGAGATGACGAACCTGACGAGGATCGCCCGGCCATCGAGGGTATCCGCTCCATAGAACACGCCGCGTCCATCCTTGAACTCGCCATACACGGGATCGGTCATGATGCCGTTCCGGCTGTTGGCGAAGTGGAGACTCCACTGCCGGGTTTCGGGGTTATACAGGCGCAGGCTTAAGCCCTCTATCGACCCTGCGGGTCCATCGACCTTGAGTTCGACCAGGTTGGCGCGGCCGTCCCAGACCTTGCTCACCACCGACGTCCCTTCGTACTCGACCCAGGTCCCGGAACCGGTCAGCGGACGCTGCAGCAATGACAGCTTCGTCGTCCAGGTGCCGATTTCGAAATCAAAATCGTTTTGCCCATCCCGATCGTCCTGACCTTCTGCTGCTGCCGGCATCGGCTGGAAAGCGATAAGCGCGCCGCACACCATCAGGCAGGCCATCGGCAGTTTGCACAGGTTCATCGGTTGCCTCCGGTTTCCAGTTGGTAAATGCGCAGGTCCTGGATTTTCCATTCTTGTCGCACCTGCACCATTACCGCAAAGATTGCGAAGTTCCGCAGGATCGCGGGCTCGGCATCGTCGACGTGCCGGAGGACCTCTACAGTTCCGTCAACAGCTGCAACATCGGGCGCTATCATCCGATACTTCCGAACCTCAGTAAGATGGCGGAGGTCAGGCGGCATGCCCGCAAACTGCGCTGCAAACCGCTCGTGAACCGCCTCCCGGCCTGCCAGCCACTCGCCCCGGTCCACGAAGACGAAACTCACATCGTCGGGGAACAGGCTGGTGAATTGGAGCGAATCCCGCTGATTCCACGCGGCATCGAGCGTCGACCAGACGGCGCGGATCGCAGCACTTTCGACAGGTCCGGCGAGATGATCTCTGCGAAGGCGCTGCGGGGCAGCATGATCGCGATGCCGATCTGCAGGATGATAACCAGTGGCCACCTTCGTTTATGCAACTGAGACATCATGTAAATCCTCTTTCTGTCGCGTCCGATGATGTGATCCGACTTCCGCTTTAGAGAGGCTGCCCGCGACGATCCAGGCTGCGCCCCAAAATGCCAAACAAACAAGGGTACTGGTGAGTTCCTGCCTGTCCCCGGCGTAGCCGACCGGGTTCTCTGCGGATCGTGCCACCGGATTATCCAGGACCCTCGGGAGGTGCAGCGCGAAGAGCCAGGATGCGTACATGACCCCCGCAACAGTCGCGGCCGTCCGCGCCATTACATCGAAGGCGATGGCGGTGCCGGCGGCGAAATGCCCGGCCCCGGTGAGAAATGCCCAGAACATGGGCCAGGGAAACGGGAGCGGCTCCGCTCCGACCAGGGCAGCGACGCTTGCCGGGTAGATGAAGTGCAGCACGCCGAACACGGGCAATGAAAGGCCGAACAGCGCGCGGCCCGCCCGCAACCACGATTCGCGGAGGGGATTGCTGGCGAGGCCGGCCAGGATCAGCGCGGCACCGACGAACGCCAGCGATTCGAAAGCGCGAATCCAGAACGGAGATCGAAGAAGTTCCGGATTGCTGAAAGCGCCCGGAATGTGCAGCACGACGATTCCGAACATGAACAGTACCGCAACCACGAGCGCTGCAGGTTTGACCTTGACGTTCGCCCCGATCGCCAAGCCGACAATGACCAGGACGGTACCGGTGAGGACCGCGAGGAAGCGATAACCTGGCAGCCACGCCGGCACCGGCTGCAGCGAACTCAGGAAATCGACGTAGGCGACGCAAACCACCCCGAAGCCGGCCATGGCGACGGCATAGAGGACGCGACCGGGCAAGAGCAGTCCGGTTCGCATCGGACTCCTGATCCTGTACCTGCCGGCGCCGCCACCCATCAAGCGATTCCGGGTGGCTATTCCGGGACGCGCGTGACTTGCGTGTACATCAGCCGCCACCTACCGTCGCGCCTTGCCCAGACGTGCGCCCTTCTTACCAGGCGCGTATGGCGTTTCCCATCCTGGGTCCAACTGAGCCGCAGAAGCCCTCCGAGCACCGCGCCATCGCTCCAGATTATCTGCAATGGTTGTTCGGTGACATGCGGATCAATGCGAAATCCGGGTTGATCGAAGGGCAGAATCGATTGCTCCTTGTCCTCCAGAGACGCGTCGGAATTCACGAGCAGGTATTCATCGGCGACCAGGCCGCGATAAGTCTCAATGTCGTTTTGGAACGTAGCCTGATCGTACGCGTGCATCGCTTCCGCAAGGCCGGGCGGGAGTTCACCGCTTCGCATCTGCTGGTCTGCGGCCGTCATGCCTGGCGGCGCGAACATGAGCGTCACCACAGTTACCCACCGCAAGGCCCTTGCAGCGGCGCCACCGACTTCACATTTCCTGACGGTGAGACGAGTGAAGGTAGCCAGGTTGTGCAACGGAAGGGTGTGTGAAAGAAGATTCATCCGGTAGACCTGAAGCGGATCGGGATACGATGCGTTCGACCAGCGTCACCGGCTTCCGGTGCTACCGTGACGCTATGAATGACCGCCGGTAAACCAGGCGAGCGAGCAGTGTAGCGGCGGCAGCGGACCACTTAAAGATCCAATTCCAGGCGAGCCTGATGTGCCAATCACTGTTCGGGTACGATACCGCGATGGATCTTCACATAAGCCTGATTGACCGCAAGGATCTGAGAGGTGAGATCTATCGGCAGTTGCGGCGCGCGATCATCGACGGACTCCTTAACCATGGCGATCCGCTGCCGCCAACGCGGGATCTGGCGAGGCAACTGTGCGTCTCCCGGACCACGGTGACGGTCGCCTACGATCGGCTGGCGGCGGAGGGCTACGTTTCTTCCCACGTCGGCGCGGGCACCTTCGTCAGCTTCCAGGCCGGTGCTACGCCTGAGGCGACCCGCAAGCCGCGTAAGAAAGGTGTCCTCGCGCCTCGGCCCATCTGGGATTCAGTAGAACTGCCTCTCCCCTTCCAGGCACAGGCGCAGTTCAATTTTCGCACGGGCGTGCCGGATGGATCGTTGTTCCCCTCCGAGACATGGCGCCGGCTCGTCGCGCGCGAACTTCGTTCTGGCGCAGGCAGTGACAGCGGATACGGCCACGTGGCAGGGCATGCTGGATTGCGCGAGGCAATCGCGCGCCACATTGCCGTATCCCGCGGTGTACAAGCGTCCGCCGCAGACCTGACGATTACGAATGGGGCGCAGCAGGCGCTGGACCTCACGGCTCGTGTCCTGGTGAACCCTGGAGACACGGTGGCGATCGAGGATCCGGGATATCGGCCGGCAGCACGGCTTTTCCGCTCCGTCGGCGCTCAGGTCATCGGTGTACCGGTCGATGACGAAGGATTGATCGTCGCTTCCTTGCCGGCTCGGGCGCGAATCGTGTACGTGACTCCGTCGCATCAGTATCCTCTGGGAGTAACGATGAGCATGCCTCGCCGCAGGTCGCTGCTGGCATGGGCAGAGCGAACGAATAGCGCAATCATCGAAGACGATTACGACAGCGAGTTCCGCTTCGGCGAGCGCCCCGTAGAGCCGCTGCACTCCCTCGACAAATCAGGCCGCGTCATCTACATCGGCTCTTTTTCAAAAACCATGATGCCCTCGTTCCGGCTGGGGTTCGTCCTGGCACCAACCTCGCTATGCCGCGCCATTCGCAAGGCCAAGCACGTGACCGACTGGCATACTCACCTGCTGGTCCAGGGCGCCCTTGCGCGATTCATCGACGACGGCGACTTCGCGCGCCACGTGCGCAAGATCGGTCGTGTGTACCAGGCGCGCCATGCAATGATCCTCGGTATCCTGAAGCAGGATTTCGCCGACTTCCTGACCATCATCCCGTCGGTTGCGGGACTGCATATCACAGCGTCGTCACACACCCGGTCAGTCGAAGAAATCGAAGCCGTGGCAAGCCGTGCGCTGGAACTCGGCGTGGAGGTGCATCCGCTGTCGCTGTTCTCCATCGATGCGCTGAAACGTCCCGGGATAGTGCTTGGTTACGGTGGCATCGCAACCGGGCATATCGACGAAGGGCTGCGCCGGCTGCGTTCCTGCTTCGAGGCGTGAAGGAGTGGCGCCGCAACCTGCCGCAGGTCAGCTCGCCATTTCGAGCTGGTAGTAATCCATCAGGATTTTCGCCACCTCGGGCCGTGAGAACTCCGGGGGTGGGGCGATGCCCTGTCCCAGCATCTCGCGGACCTTGGTGCCGGACAGGAACACGTAGTCTTCCGGCGTGTGGTCCGGAGCTTCCCGCATCATCACGACGCGTTTCAGCTTCTTGGAATACGCGGTATTGTCAGCGCCGAAGATCTGGATCTCCAGTGCGCCTTCCGGCACCTGTTCCTCGAAGATGGTCTGCGCATCGAACGGGCCGTAATAGCTGCCTACCCCCGCGTGGTCACGGCCGACGATCAGGTGCGTGGCGCCCATGTTCTGCCTGAATATCGCGTGCAGCACTGCCTCACGGGGGCCCGCGTAAAGCATGTCGAATCCGTAGCCCGACACCGAAACCGTGTTCTCCGGGAAGTACACCTCGACCATTTTGCGGATGCATGCTTCGCGAACCGGCGCCGGGATGTCTCCGGCTTTGAGCTTGCCGAGCAGCATGTGGATCATGATTCCGTCCGCGTCGAGCCGCTCCATCGCCATGCGGCACAGCTCTTCGTGCGCGAGGTGCATGGGATTACGTGTCTGGAACGCCACCACCTTCTCCCAGCCCCTCTCCCGGATCTCGTCGCGGAGTTCTACCGCGGTCTTGAACGTACCGGGGAATTCCGTCTCGAAATAGCTCAAGTTCAGGACCTGGATGTCGCCGGAGATGCAGTAATTGCCGAGCTTGCGAAAGACCGCGACGCCCGGATGCGCTTCGTCCAGCGTGCCGAATACCTGCTCGGCCATCGTATCGATCTGCTCATCCTTCACGGGTTCGATCTTGCGAACGTTCATAATCGCCATTACCGGCGTGCCTGCAACGTTCGGGTCGCGCAGCGCGATGCGGCTGGCGCCTTCGATTGAGCTCACATCATCGGTCAGGTTCAGGATTGGTATCGGCCAGAACAGTCCATCCGTCGTGTGCATTTTCTCAGACACGGACAGTGCATCGGCGAGATCCATGTAGCCGTCAAGCGGTGTGAAGTAACCACCGCCGAGCATTACAGCATTGGCGGCCGCAGCCGAGTTCAGTGTGAGCGACGGGAGCGCTTCGGCTTCCTCGAGAAGCGCTGCTTTTTCGCCCGGATCGGACACAAGAAGGGGTTTCAGGGCTTCTGCCCCGTGAGGTTTGATCACGAAAAATCTCCTGGTTAGCTGCTATACAGCTACGGTTGAAGCGCTGTCGACCTGGTCTTCGGCGCGGGTGAAGTACTGTTCACGAATGATTTCGTTCTTCACGAGATAGTCGATGACAGTATGAACTTCGTCTTCGAGCGTCATCTCGTCGGTTTTCAAATGGATTTCGGGATTCTCAGGCGGCTCGTACGGGTCGTCTATCCCGGTGAAGTTCTTGATCTCGCCTGCACGAGCTTTTTTATAGAGACCCTTGGGATCTCGTTGCTCCGCCACGGCAAGCGAGCAATCGACGAACACTTCAACGAAGTTGAGCCCTGCCGCATTGTGCAGCTCGCGAACCTCGTCCCGGTCACCCTTGTAGGGGCTGATGAAGCTCGAAAGCGCGATCGTGCCGGCGTCGCCGAACAGCTTGGCAACCTCTCCGATGCGCCGGATGTTTTCCTTGCGATCCGCTTCGGAGAAGCCGAGGTTCTTGTTGATGCCTAGCCGGACGTTGTCGCCGTCGAGACGGTAGGACAGTTTTCCCATGCCGAACAATGCCCGCTCGAGGGCGACTGCGATCGTGCTCTTTCCGCTGCCGGAGAGCCCGGTAAACCAGATCGTCGCGCCCTTCTGGCGCAAGATCTCGTAGCGGTCCTCGCGCGACACGTCACCGCTGTGCCAGGTCACGTTTGTTGCTTTTTGTTCGGCCATAAATCCCTCGGTAGGTTTCAGTGATCGGTGGCGAGAGCGACATCGTCGCCGGTCTCGCGTTTTTGCTTGCGTCGTTCCGAGAACCCGTTCAGCAGCAAGTCCGCGCTTTTCTGGGTCACGTCGAAAATATCGAGGTCGGGGTCGCGGACGATGAGGTCCCCCCAGGCGTTGCAGATGCCAATGACGGCCTGCGCGGCAAAATGGCAGTCGATGGAGTTCCGTATCACTCCCTGCCGTATTCCCTCTTCGAATATTCCTTCGAGCAGCTGGCGATAGCCGCTTCCGAGTTGCTTCAGCACCCGGCGCTTCTCTTCCGGCAGGTACAGGCGCTCGTCGTTATAAACCTTGAGCGCTTCGTTCTTCTCCCGGTAACTCGAGAGGTGCGAGGTCAGCGTTGCCAGCAGCTTGGCCTCGAAGGGCTGGTCGCTCTTCGCGATACGCTCCATTCGGCGGACGTAATCCTCGATGCCGAACAGGCAGACTTCCCCGAGAGCCTCTTCCTTGGAGCGGAAGTAGTAATAGAGGCTGCCCTGCTTGATCCCCAGGCGCTCCGCGATGTCCCTGGTACTGGCGCCGTGAAATCCTTTTTCGGCAAACACGGCAGCGGCGGCCTTGATCGCTTTGTGGCGCTGATGGCGGTAGCGCGCGTTATCCGCGTGCTGTTTCGCCACCGCTTCGGCCCGTGTGCTCATGTCGCCGCATTCTATAGAGCTATAGAATCCTGTCAAGAGGAATCGCGAACCGGCGATTAATCAATAAGTTATTAGATTACATAACCAGTCACGCTATTGATATGGTTGCCTTGGACGAGCCAGGCCTACGTCGCGAGCAGCGCCGCCATCTACTTCAACCGCGCCATGGCGTGGCGGGCGAGCGCCGTGGAGGCCGCAAGGCCGTCCCGGTCGGGAGCAACCTGGGCGAACACCTGGACCATGCGGTTGCCGCGATGCGCCTGCAGCATTCCCGCTTCCTCCATCCAGCTGTTGACCGTTCCTGGCCCCTCCACTTCCCGGTAGTCGTTCGCGTCGAATTCCATCCCCATTCCCTCGGCAGATTCCTGCCACCTGGCGAGCGCTCCGTCGAAGCTCGTGTAGTTGTCGCTGGGGGCTACAAGCAGGCTGACCGCGAAGGGATGCGAGTTGTCGGCGGCCGGCCAGTTGCACATCGGCGGCCCGCTTGCGGGGCCACTGTCATCCGGCGCTCCCGGAGCGATGCCCGTTGCCTCTTCGATCTCTTCTGCCGTAAGCAGCGCGCATGCATCTACTTCATCAAGCGCCGTGGAAGGCGGTGCGGAAGGCGTATCGCCACCGCACGCGCCCAGCACCACCGCGAGCAAGGCAGCCATCGTGTTTGATGTTTTCATGTGATTCTCCCCGATGCGCCGCGTTGAACGGCGGCGTTCGTCTGCATGTCATGATCATCGTCAATTATCGTCAGCGTCATTTTATGCCTGACCTGAACAGGCCACGCTGGTGACTATACACTCAACCGAAATGCACCGAAGTCATCGCGATGACTTCGTAAGGCTATTCGAGGCAGCTGTCGACCAGCGCTTCGAACTCGGCGCCACCGCGGATGGGATCGGCTACCGGCAGGTTAACGCGCGCGGCTTCATCCGCCATCATTTGCCGCGCGGCCTGCTCCGTCAAACGCGAGGTGTTGAGCGCCACGCCGGCACAGCGTATCGCGGGGTTCGTGCGGCTGCCGAGCCGCAGGTTGAGATCGATGGTTTCCGTTATGCCCGGCAGCGCGTATCCGTCGGTGCCGACGATGTG
>DATGQI010000240.1:0-5064 GCA_035304285.1 Woeseiaceae bacterium | reverse complement strand
CGACTGGCGTGAAAGGATCGTCGTCGGCTCGGATCGGAGGCAGAGCGGAACCGCCCGGGAAAACCTGCAGGGCCGGGCTAACGATATCCCGGAGGTTCTGCCCGACACGCAGAAGAAGATGGTGGACCACGCCGCTCCGGGACTTCGCGAGATCCTGGGCTACACCTGAGCCACCGGCGGCACGTCCGAAGTACGCAGCACGATCACGAACCGGCCGGGCCGGCGGACGTGCCCGATACGCCCTGGTCGAAAAAGGGCAGTTCCTCGTCCGCGATCCGCAACAGCGCCTCGATGATGTCGTTGCGCTCCGGGCCGAGGTGCTGGCCCTCGGTCCAGCGCAGCATCTTCGGTTCTCGCGCCGCCTCGTACAGCACTTCGGTCTGGCCGGCGGGGGTGCGTTCGTCCTCGCGTGCTCCCACGATCAGCACTGGTCGTGGCGAGACCGCTGCGACATGCTCCTCCGTTTCGAACACCGGGCCGTAGACGAACCAGTGCAGCAACGTCGCTACGGCCGGCTGCAGGAAGTGGAGGTCGAAGCGGCGGCTCAAGTTTTCCTGCAGCCACAGGCGGTTGTCCGCTGCTCCATGAACGAGGAGAAGACCCGACAGGCGCTCGTCGCGCGCCGCTGCGGTAGCCGCGAAAGGTACACCCAGGCTTGCGCCGACCATCACGATGCGCGATGCGTCGACCCAGGGCTGCTCCTGCAGCCAGTCGACGACGAGCGAGATTGCCGGCGGCGTGTCGAGAAACGCCTTCCGGATGAGCGGCATGGCGCGGAGGGTTTCGCTGACCCCCCGAACCCGCTGCGGCCCTGCATAAGGATAGTCGAGCGCTACCACGGCGCGATTGCCCACGTCGCCGAACAGTTCCACCGCTGCGCTGCCCGTGCGATGTCCTCCGAGGACGACCAGGACCGGCAACGGCCCCTCCGTCGTCGCATCCCGAATCACGCGCGCATCCACCGCCAGGCCGGAATTGGACGCGATACTCACCGCCGACGCTTGCTGGTTCCCTCCCGCATCGATGCTTTCAACGGTAGCCGACTCCATCTGTCCGTGACGTTTCGAAAACCATTGCTCTCGCGGTTGTCCCGCGTCCCAGCGAAGCCAGGCGAGGGCGGCAAGCAACACCAGGAAGACAGCCAGTGCAGCGCGAAGGACAATGCTCCACGCGCTGCGCCGGTCTCCGTTCGCAGTTCTCAAGCGGGTTCACCTCGTTCCAGAATCCAGAAGTCCCGGGTTGGGACAGGTGCAGCATCCGGTTATTTCATCCGGAGTCATGGCAGGCGCGTCGCACCGCCCTGCCGCGTGTATATTGTGCAGGCGACGCACACTGATTGCAGGAAACGATTTGTACCATCGGGTCAAGGGATGAAGGTGGCTTCCCCGGTTCCAACGGCGCGCTGGATGCGTGACGCTCTCGAGGAGGGTTTCGCCCTGCTCGCGGCGAACAGGCTGCACGAGGCATCCGAATGCTGCCGGCGGCTGCTCAATGCGAAGCCGGATTTGGTCGAGGGACATTTCCTGGTCGGGCTCGTTGCGCTCGAGCTGAAACAGACGTGGGCCGCTGTCAGCGCTTTCGGCTCGGTCACGAAGCTTGCGCCAGACCACGGCGCGGCATGGGCGCAGATGGCGAAGCTTTTCATGTCGGCAGGCCAGCCGAACCGCGCGGACCAGGCTCTCGAGCGTGCGATACGTCACGAAGACGGCAATCCGGTGGTGCAGGACCTCATCGGTACTGTTCACGCCATGCTCGGTGAGCAGCAGGAGGCGCTGCGGTGGTATGCAAAGGCGGTGCAGAAGGAACCCCGGCAGGTTGCCTTCCTGGTCAACCACGCGAACTCGCAAATGTATCTCGGCAACCTGGAGCAGGCGGAAGCCGAGTTGCGGACGGTGCTGCACCTGCAACCCGGCAACCCGAACGCCCACTGGCTGCTGTCGGGCGTGCGCAAAGCGAAAAACCGCGAACACGTGGAGGAACTGGAGACGCTTGCCGCGAACCCCGGGCTGACGCCGCATGCGGCCGCGTTCCTCAATTATGCGCTGGGCAAGGAACTGGAGGACCTCGAGGAGTGGAACCAGGCCTTCGACGCCTTCGCGCGCGGCGCCGCGGCACGAAGGCAGACGGTGCGCTTCGACGAAGCGGCCGAGATCGAGATGTACGATGCACTCGCTCATACGTACACAGCCGAATGGATGGAACGGCAAGCGCCGGGGCATCCGGACCCGTCACCCATCTTTATCGTGGGGCAACCGCGGACCGGTACCACGCTGGTGGAGCGCATCATCACGAGTCATGCGCAGGTACATTCGGCAGGTGAACTGCGCCAGTTCGGCACCAGCATCCGGCGGCTCATCAACTACCGGGAACCGAAGCGATTCTCCGCAAGGCTCGTGGAAGAGGCCGCGAACATCGACGGTGAGAAGCTCGGCAATGCCTACATGGTCTCGACACGAAAGGTTCGGGGAGATCTCCCTCGCTTCGTAGACAAGCTGCCGTCGAACTTCCTGTACGTCCCGCTCATCCTGAAGGCTCTGCCGAATGCGAAGATCGTGCATGTGCAAAGGAACCCCATGGACGCATCTTTCGCGAGCTTCAAGCAGCTGTTTGCCGATGCATATCCCCATTCATACGACCAGGAGGAGATGGCCAGGCACCACGCGCGTTACCGTCACCTGATGGATACCTTCAGGGAACGCTTTGGCGAACGTTATTTCGAGATCGCGTACGAAGAGGTGGCGAGCGATCTCGAGCCCGCGGCACGCGCACTGATCGAGTGGCTGGAACTGCCCTGGGATGATGCATGCCTGGAATTCCATTCGCAGGAAGGTGCCGTGACGACGGCAAGCACCGTGCAGGTGCGAGAGCCCGCCCACACCCGGTCGATCGGCCGCTGGCGCCGCTACGAAAGGCAACTCGAACCGATGCGAAAAACGCTGCTGGCGCACGGCGTCGATATCGATGAATGAGTCCTGCTGCACGATTGCATGATGTGCAGCGGACTATTGCGCTGCCCCGGACGGTACCGTAACCTCGTTGCCGCGTCAGGCATCCAGGACCCCCGGGGGGAACATGCAAGAAACTCAACTGAACGATTGCCAGGTGGCAATCGCTTATCCGAACTCGTCAGCCACTCGACACCCCGCAACTTTTCACCCGACTCGCACCCTGCTCGCCCGCGCCATCTCTGTCGCACTGGTCGCCGGCACGGCGAGCGCGCCGCTTCATGCGCAGGAGCTGGAAGAGATAATTGTTACTGCCACCAAGCGCGCGGAGTCTGTCATGGACGTGCCGCTCGCGATCACGGCGATGTCCGGCGATTTCCTGCGGGAGGTGAACCTCGATGACGTGAAGGACCTGGTTGCCTTCACTCCCGGCGTTACCGGCAATACCAAGGACAGCTTTCTCGACAATATCAGCGTACGCGGCATCCGCACGATTGACTACGGAAACGGCGGCGATCCCTCGGTCAGCGTGTACAAGAACGGTTTGTACCAGGGACGCAACGGATCGGCGGTCGTGAGCCTGTACGACGTCGAGCGCGCGGAAGTGCTGCGCGGTCCACAGGGATTCCTGTTCGGACGCAACTCCGTCAGCGGTGCGATGAACATCATCACGGTCAAGGCCGACACCGAAGAGTTCGGGGGGTATGCCGAAGTCGACGTTGGCGAGCGCGATCACCGCGTCTTCGAAGGCGCGGTCAACATCCCGATGAGCGACCAGTTCGCGGTGCGGATTGCGGGCTACAGCTCCGAGGAAGACGGCTATGTCAGGAATCTCGCAGGCGGGCCGGATCTCATTGCGCATGACAAGCAGGCGTTTCGCATCTCGAGCCGCCTCGACACGGACCGGCTCACCGCGGACCTGATTTTCGAATACGAGGATCGCGACCAGACGGGTTCTGTTTACCGCCAGACAGGCCGGGGCGGCTCGTTTACGGACGTGCAGCCACGTCTCAACGGTGGCGTGCCCATCACGGTTTCGCCCGACGGGCTGACCGTTGATAACGACAACTTCGCAGGCACCTTCGACAACGGGCACATTTTTGGCGCGAGCCTGCTGCTTGACTACGATCTCGAAGGCGCGACCTTCACATCGATCACCGGTTACAAGAATCACAAGTACGACTACATGGAAGATTTCGACGGCTCGCCGCTCGTCATCTTCAACTACGGCCAGGACCAGGAAGGCGACTACTTCGAGCAGGAGTTTCGCGTCACGTCCCAGGCGGACGGACCCTTGAGCTGGTACGCGGGCGCTTCGTTCTACGAGGAAGACATCGACACGATATTTCTCGGCCAGCAGGCGGAAGAGGTTTATTGCCAGGCGTACTGGTTCGACAGCTGCCAGGGGATTTTCGACTACTACAACACTTACGCCGGCGGCGCGTACGCCTACGTGCTGGACTCGTACTTCGGATCCTATACCTGGACGCCCAGCCCGGACGGCATGATCAACGACCGGAACCACATCATCGGCAAGTACCGGGGTTACTCCGCGTACGTCGATCTGAGCTACGCATTCACCGACACTTTCGACGTAAGTCTTGGTCTCCGCTACACCTGGGACGAGAAGGAGTTCTCACAACGGTCGCTGGCGGACCCCGGCAACTCGCTGCTTGCGTACCGGGTGCAGACAGGCTTCCAGTCCCCCGGCGGACCGCTGGTCGACAAGCAGGACTGGAACGATATGACCTGGAGGGTGGTCGCGAACTGGCGGCCGACCGACAACTCGCTCCTGTTCGGCAGCGTCACGACCGGTTACAAGCCGGGCGGGTTCGGCAGCTTCAACATCGAGCCGGGTTTCCCGGGGGCGCTTTATGGGCGCTACGTAGCGGATCCTTCCGTCGACCGGCCGGCTGACTTCGGCCCCGAAACTGTCACCTCCTATGAACTGGGTTACAAGGGCCGCCTGATGGGCGGACGCACCCAACTCTCGGCCAACGCGTTCTGGTATGACTACGAGGACCTGCAGGCGATCTTCGGCTTCGGCCCGATCACCATCGTCGACAACATCGGGCAGGTCGACGGCAGGGGCGTCGAGGTCGACACGAACACGGCCATC
>DATGQI010000239.1:0-24483 GCA_035304285.1 Woeseiaceae bacterium | reverse complement strand
CGACGCCTACGCAAAGGGCGAGCGTGAAGCGGACGACCTTGTGCGCCAGTGACGGGGGTACGTTTCGCTGCTCGATCGCCATTCAAGGGTTCGAAAACGGGTTCACGGGATACCGATGAACTTGTGGGTTTGCAGGCTTAGCTTCCACTTCGGATGCCGCAGGCAGTATTCGATGGCGGCCCGGGTGTTCTCCCTTCTCCGGCTGTCGTCCCCGCTGTCGTACAGGGGTTGCAGGAAATGATGCGTGAAATCGAGGGACTCGAACCGCTCCGGTTGCGCCTCGGGTTCCGCCTGGGGATAAACGAGCTTCAGTTCGTTTCCGCGCCGCTGCAGCACCTCGGCACCCGCTTTGGGGCTGACGCAGATCCAGTCGAGCGCCTCGGGTGCCAGTTGGGTACCGTTGGTTTCCACGCCGACTTCGAAGCCTCTCTCGTGCAGTGCGGCGATAGCGGCATCGTCCAGCTGCAAGAGCGGTTCGCCACCTGTGCAAACTACGTAAGGGGCGGTGCCGTTCGGCCTCGACGGGAGCCAGTGTGCCGCTACCGCTTCCGCGAGTGCGTCGGCGTCGCTGAACTTGCCGCCACCAGGTCCGTCGGTGCCAACGAACTGTGTATCGCAGAACTTGCATACCGCGGTCGAGCGATCCCGTTCGCGGCCGGACCAGAGGTTGCAGCCGGCGAATCGCAGGAACACGGCCGGTCGGCCAGTCTGCGCGCCCTCTCCCTGGAGCGTGTAGTAGATTTCTTTTACCGAGTAGGTCATCTCATGCAATCAGCGGGTCCGGAATACCGGCTTCCGCGAAACCTTTGGCGCGCAGTATGCACGCTGCGCATTCACCGCACGGCGGCACACTGCCGTTGTAACAGGTATGCGTCAGCGCCATTGCATCCATCGCTCCCAGTTCTTTCGCCAGCAGTACCGTTTCTTTCTTGGACAGGTTCATGAGCGGCGTGTGAATCGTGAAGTGGCGCTCCAGCCCCAGGGCCAGCGTCTTCTCCAACGAGTCGATCGTGTCGCGGCGGCAGTCGGGATAACCGCTGTAGTCCGTCTGCGCCACGCCGGTAACGAGGTGCTGGATGTCGTGTCGCCATGCATATGCCGCTGCGAATGTGAGGAAAACCAGGTTACGCCCCGGGACGAAGGTTACAGGCAGCGAATCGGATTCCGTTGTCCGCGGGACCTCGATCGACGGGTCGGTCAGCGCGCTGCCGCCCAGTGCTTCGAACGTGTTGATCGGCAGTACGACGTTAGGGATGCCTGCGTGCGCCGCAACCTGCCTCGCCGCATGCAGCTCGTGTCGGTGGAGCTGCCTGTAGTCGAAGGTCAGCGATTCGACCGACTCCTGGCCGAAGCGTTCGATGGCCCACCAGACACAGGTCGTGGAGTCCTGTCCTCCGGATAGAATGACGAGTGCTTTTTGCTTCATGAACCTGCCTGCCTTACCGGAACAGGTCTTCTGCCTGCTGCAGCCGGGCGTCGTCGTCTCCTGGCTCGCCGTCCTCATCACCACCGAACAGTGCGGCGAGGGCTGACTCCGCTTTCGCCGCCTTTCTTGCACGAACCGGATCGAACGCATCTTTGCCCGGTTTGAACCAGTCGCAGAAATTCGCCCGCTCTTTTTCCGTCACTTCCTCCGCGTCGTCCTCCCGGCACTTCTTCGGCACGTTCTCATCGAAATAGACGCACATGCGGCAAACGTGGACGTGCGCCGCGCAGGAAGGACATTCGTCCCGCCGTGAAAAAGGCAGCGTCAGAGCCGCGAGCGACTCGCCGCAGCGATAGCATCGGGCAGCATCGGCCATCGTGATTCCACCTGAAGTCGAAACGGCCAGTATACCGCTGCCCGCTGCCGGAGCCGTCCTGCCGGCGAGTTCGCCGACATTAAACTCCGAAGACGAGACAGGTGTCCTCCGGGCACGCGAATCGCGATAATATCCCGCCGCGGCCGGCTTCACTTCTCAACATCGGCCAGGGCATGACGACTTGAACAGCGAACGCATCAAGCAGGAATTCGGCAGTTTCGGAATCGACGTGCTCGAATGCGGCACGGAGCGGCGCGTTTCCAGCCTCTATAGCCTGACGGACGGCCACAAAGTCTGCCGTACGCATGCCGTGGTCGAGTTCAACCCCGCTGCCCTGCCGGCGTTGCAGGCAGAGCACGCGAGGGTGCTGTCGGGGGAATCCATAGGCGCGGTTTTCAAAAGCCGGGGCTGGACCATCAACAAGCGTCACACACGGCTTGGCAGCGTAATGCTGAATTCGAACGATTCCGTGATCGCACGATCCATGCAGGTCGAGCCGCCGCTCGAGGTGGCCTTGCATTCGTACATCTTCGAAGTCCGGAGAGACGCTTTAGCGCTCGAGTACGCAACCATCACCGAGCTGCATCACCCGAACTACCTCACCCGGGCCGACGTTCGGGCGATCTACGGCGAAACCGATACGCCGCACCCGCGCCAGGCTGACGCCGGTTAGTCTGCTGTCGACGCGCTCCGGAGGGGCCTCGCTAGTGTCCTAGCGGCAAAGCGGCTTTTCCACTTGCAGCTCCACCTGCAGCTGCGGGTGGATTTGTTCGGGCGCTTCCACGATGGGTGCTGCACTTCGCTCCCGCCGCAGGATGATCACGTTGCCCGCTGTCACCAAAACCCCTCCGAGAACGATGTTCGCGGTGATCTGCAACCCTTCGAACAGTACCGACAGGATCAAGGCGATCACGGGAAACATCACTACCGCATAACCGGCCTTGTGCGCGCCGATGCGGCCCAGGAGCGTGAGGTATGCGCCGAAGGCGACAATGGACCCGAACACCGCCAGGTATCCCAGCGAAATCACATACCCCGCCGAGAAATCGAAGTTGAAAGCGTGACCCTGTCCGAGTGCGATCGCGCCAGTGAGCAAAGTGCCGTAGAACATCCCCCAGGCATTCGCCTGCAGAACCGGAAGTCCGCCCTTCTGTGCCTCCTGGGAAACCATGTTGCCGAGGGATGCAACGAATGCCCCGAGCACGGCCAGCGTAGCACCATAGAACGTTGCGTCCGAGAAGGTAATGCTGCCGACCTGTGGGAGAAACAGCATCAGGATGCCCCCCACTCCCAACGCCGACCCGATGATGACTCGCGGACCCGAACGGACGCCGAAAAAGATCCGGGCATTCGCGATGTTCATCCACAGCATGGTCGAGAAAGCAATCGCGCAAAGCGCCGACGTAATATGCTGCTGCGCATGATAGGTCAGTATGTAGTTCAGGCAGAACAGCAGCAGCCCGAGCAGCAGGAAGCGGCTGTGGGCGCGCAAGCCGAACCTGAGTTCGAGTCCGCGCGCGGCGCACCAGGAGAACAGCAGCAGCGACGCCAGCCCGTAGCGGTAGAAGACCGACACTTCAGGCGCAACGACGCCCAGCTGGAATTCGATGGCAAGCCAGGTAGATCCCCACACCAGCACGGTGATGAGGTAGAGGATCGCATTGCTCATGTCTTGCCGTTCCTTTCGCGGTCGCCCTTGTCGAGCGAGTCGTGCAGCATCCGGGTCCGGATGTAGCGGTACCTGTGCAGTTCGAGCGCCGACCGGGCCAGGTAGCCGAGGGCGCCTCCGAGCGTCAGGCTCCTGCCTCCCGCCGGGCCTGGGGGACAAGTACTTCTGCAGCTTGCGGTATTCATGGCGTTCTCCATCTTTGCGGGACCAAAAGCCCCGCGGAGATTGACTATACGGCCGCATTGGAGCTATAACAGATTCAGTTTTTCAAAAATGTGACATGAACAGATTATGCTCAGCGTCAACAAGGACAGCGACGACTTCCTGTACCGGCAGGTCATAGACCTGATCTCCGAGAACATCGACTCCGGAACGCTACGCCCGGGCGACCGGCTGCCTTCCCTGCGTCGCATGAGTACCCGTATTGGCGTCAGTATTCCCACCGTGCGGCAGGCGTATGTGGAACTGGAGCGCCAACGGCGAGTTGAATCGCGCCCGCAATCCGGATTTTACGTCCGCGGGTTTCTTTCGAACGACATGGTGCGACCCTCGCCGCGCTTTCGCCGCACGGCGAAGCCCGTCCCCGTTTCGCGACGCAGCCTGATGGACCGCGTTTTCGACGGCATCCACCAGCCTGACGTGCTGCCTTTCGGCATTGCGGACCCGAGCATGGCGAAACCACCCGCGAAAGCCCTGCACAGGACAATGAAGCGCGTAATGGCGCGCGCGGAGGGACGCAGCCTCGCCTACGCGCCGAATAACGGCGAGCCGGGCTTGCGCCGGCAGATCGCCTATCGCTACCTCGACTCCGTCGGCAGCAACGTCGATCCCGACGGCATCTGCATTACGAACGGGGGCCAGGAGGCCCTCTCCCTCGCTCTCGCAGCCGTTGCGAAGCGCGGCGACGTCATTGCCGTGGAGTCGCCGACCTATCACGGTCAACTCGAGTTGATCGAGAGCATGGGAATGCTGGCGATCGAAGTGGAGACCTGCCCGGAAGAAGGCGTAGAACTGGATGCCCTGCGGAAAACGCTGGACGCTCACCCGGTCAAGGTGTGCATGTTCTCCACCACGCTCAGCAATCCCCTCGGTGCCAGCATGCCTGACGCAAAACGAAAGGAGCTGGTCGAACTGCTGGACGAGCGCGAAATCGTGCTGATCGAGGATGACGTCTACGGAGAATTGCTGTTCGACGGTCAACGACCCAAGCCCGCGGAATTTCACTCGCATAGTGGCCACATACTCACCTGCGGTTCGTTTTCCAAGACGGCCGCGCCGGGGTACCGGATCGGCTGGTTACTGACAGGAGGGCATCACGACGAAATCGTGCGGTTGAAGAGATCGTTCTCCTGCTCGTCCGGACTGTTGCAGCAGATGACGCTTGCGGAGTTCGTCGCAAGCGGCGACTACGACCGGCACCTGAAGACGCTCCGCCACGTCCTGCAGTGCAACGCCCGGCGCATGGCAGCCGCCATCGCGAGCTACTTCCCGACGGAGACACGCATCTCCAAGCCGGTCGGTGGCTGCGTCATGTGGCTCGAGCTTCCGGAGCCTGTCGATTCCGAGAAGTTGTTCAATCTCGCAATACAGGGCGGCATCAGTATCGCGCCGGGCAGCATTTTTTCGCCTTGCAACCGCTACAGGAACTTCATACGGCTCAGTTTCGGCCATCCCTGGACCAGCGAAATAGAGGCTGGGATCAGGAAGCTCGGAGACATGGTCAAGGGATTAACCCGTCCCGCCTGACTTTTCTTCAAGGAACTGCGAGCATTCCTCTTCCACCCGCGGGTTGCTTCGCCTATAACTCGCGGCACGTCCGCCTCCTTAGTCCGGCCTACCCCGTACCCACATGTTTCGAGCTATCGCCTCTATCACAGCGCTGCTGCTCGGCGTTGCCATCTTGCTTACCGGGCAGGGACTGCAAGGCACGCTGCTGCCGGTCCGCGCGGCCATGGAAGAGTTCTCCACCGTGGCCATCGGCGCATTCGGCGCCGCCTACTTCCTGGGTTTCACCGTCGGTTCCTGGAAAGGCGCCGGGCTTGTCCAGAGGGTTGGACACGTACGCGTGTTCGCCGCGATGACCGCCCTGGCCTCGGCGAGCCCCTTGCTGCACGGGATGTGGATCGACATGTGGTCCTGGTGCCTGCTGCGCTTCCTGTCCGGATTCTGTTTCGCCATCCTCTACGTGGTTATCGAGAGCTGGCTCAACGAAACCTCCACCAACGAGAACCGCGGCTCGGTGTTCTCGATTTACGTGCTGATAAACATGACGATGCTGGCGGCGGGACAGCAGATGTTGCTGCTGGACGATCCGGCGGTCATGACGCTGTTCGCGCTGGCTTCGGTCCTCGTCTCGCTGGCGGCAGTGCCGGTCGCCCTTTCGACAGCCCCCACGCCGCGCCAGTTGCACGGAAACACGGAACTCGACATTCCCCACCTGTACCGCACCTCTCCCGCCGGCATGCTGGGCAGCCTCGCGACCGGCCTGGCGAACGGCTCGTTCTGGGCACTGGCACCGGTTTTTACCATTTCGTTCTCCACCGACGTGGCCTTGACGGCCTGGTTCATGACCGCAGCCGTGCTGGGGGGCGCTGCGAGCCAATGGCCGCTCGGCGCGTGGTCGGACCGCATCGACCGCCGCTACGTCATGGCGTTTGCCGCAAGCCTTGCAATTGCCGTGGCACTTGCCATATGGCTTTTCGCCGACCGCTTTACGCATGGCGGACTGATTCTGTTGGGAGGCTTGTGGGGTGCGGCGGCATTCCCGCTCTACTCGATTTCGATTGCCCATTCGAACGATCACGCCGCCGAGGACGAGTACGTCATGGTGTCGAGCGGCCTGCTGCTCATGTATGGAATCGGTGCGGTTGCGGGTCCGGTGCTTTCGTCGATTGCGATGTACTGGCTGGGGTCCGCGGGATTGTTCGCCTTCACCGGTTCGGTGCACCTGCTTCTGTTCGTGTATTTGCTGCAACGGAGGCTCCGTCGCCGGATGGCGGACGTGGAGGATCACGCCCCGTTCGCGGACGCGCTGACAGCCTCCCAAACGACTTCACAGGTGTACGAATCGGAGATTGTCACCAAGTCAGAATAGTTAGGTCTTTCAGTGGCTTGTTTAACTTTCCTGGAATATCAGTCAAATTTCTGCCGTATGCGCCAGAATGCGGAGAACAGTCCGGATATTGCACCCTTTCTGCAGTTAAGCGCCTGTTCAGCTTGAGCCGGTTACGATCCGCCCCAAGATGTCTCCCGTCCGCCTGCAAGAATGCCAGCGCGTAAAGGGGGATAATGGAACCGGAGGTCCGCACATGAATACGGAAACTTTACATGCAAGAGTGTCGAGCGCTGCAGCAGCGCTGCTGCTCACGTTCGCATTGCTGTGGTCCGGTTCATTGCTGGCGCAGGTGCCTGTCGATGAAGATGGCAATGCGCTGGAGGCAGTCGATCTCGAGGTAACCGGTGAAGATGCGCTGAACGAGGCAACTGCGGATGCGGCCGCTTTAGATGAAGCGCCGCCCATGACACAGGAAGAGCTCGAGGCGCTGGTCGGGCCGATCGCGTTGTACCCCGACAAGTTGCTCGCAATCGTATTGCCGGCTTCCACTTATCCGCTGGAGATCGTGCAGGCAGCACGCTTCCTTGAGCAACTGGAAAGCGACAGCAGCCTCGAGCCTGACGAATCCTGGGACGACTCGGTTACCGCTCTCCTGAACTACCCGGAAGTCGTCCAGATGATGAACGACGACATCGACTGGACCTGGCGCCTGGGCGAAGCCGTCGTGCGCCAGCAGCCCGATGTCATCGCCGCGGTCGAATCCTTCCGCGACAAGGCCTATGCCGCCGGCAATCTCAAGACCGATGAGCGCCAGCGGATCAGCAACAACGATGGCGTCATCGAGATCGAACCCATCGAAGAAGACATAATCTACGTTCCCTACTACGAGCCGGAGCGAGTGGTGCATTACCAGCCCCGGCAGGTCTACTACTACTACCCGCGCCCCTACCCGGTTTACTACTATCCGTACCCGGCGCATCACACGTTTCACGCCGGGTACTTCTGGGGCGTCACTACTGCATTCAGGAT
Source organism: Woeseiaceae bacterium (assembly GCA_035304285.1). Lineage (GTDB taxonomy): Bacteria > Pseudomonadota > Gammaproteobacteria > Steroidobacterales > Woeseiaceae > IDS-8. Next base: position 16,928 of record DATGQI010000239.1, on the reverse strand, counting down.
AGGCTGGGCCACGGACCATCTGCACGTGTTCCACCACAGCTACTGGGGGCACCCGTACTACGGCCGCCAGTACTTCGGCCACTACTACCGCCGTCCGAGCATCACGGTGTACAACCGGTTCTATCCGAACAGCCACCGGTACCGGTCGCACGACCATCACCGTAACGGCGACTACTGGCGGCCACGTGACGGCGGGTCGCGACCCGGCCACTACCGGGCACGCATAGAGCGCTTCGGCGAAAGGTCGCGGGCCAGTTCGACCGAGGGATATCGCGTGCCCGACCGTAACGGCCGGCGCACCGCGACCGATCGGGCAGGATTCCGCGGTGACACCGGCAATAGCGCCCGCAGCAGTGAGACGAGGGAAGGTTTCGCGGCAAGCCGTCGGGCAGAGGCGCGAAATCGCGAGGACCTGGCCCGTACCCCGAGGGCGGCAAGACCAGCGGCCGGCAGCAACAGCAATAACACCATTCGCTTCCGGCCGCGCGCGCGCACCAATGCAGATGGTGTTGCGAACCGGGTGCAGCCGGAGCGCCGGCAGGAAGCGGATACAGCGGTACGGACGCCGAATCGCGCTTCAGTTCCGGGCCAGCGGCGCGACAGCAACGACAGCATCCGCTTCCGTTCGCGCGGCAACGACGCAGTCACGAGCCCTCGACCGGATGTTTCGTCCAGCCGATCGAACACGAGCAACGCTGCGCGAGCTCGCGCCGGCACTACCGATCGTGCTGCGGTTCGTGGTCGCTCCACCCCGAGCGTTACGCCGCCTTCTTCGAGACCTGGGGCGTCGAATAGCGGATTCCGCGCAAGTCCGGAGCGCAGCGCACCCGCTCAGCGACCCAACGTGAGCCGGCCGCAAGCGACGCCACGAGCCGCCCCGGCACCACGAGCCGCCCCGGCACCACGAGCAACCAGCAAGCCACGGGCAGCTCCACGCACGGCACCGGCACCGAGGGCGGCCCCCGCTCCGCGCGCGAGCGCCCCGGCGCAGGCACCGAGAGCCGCTTCCTCCCCACGCCGCAGTTCGGGCACATCGTCTTCGCGCACCCATCGCACGCGCGAACACTGACGCTCTCAGGGGTCGGCCTCAGAGTCCTTGGTCTGTTGTCCGGCAGGGCCTGAGCTGCCACCCGAACTGTTGATATCATTGTTTCGGGGTTCACCCGGCCGCGGCGTGTCCGAGGAGAGTTCCCAGGCGGCATAGATGATGCCGCCTGCGGCCGCGATGGCGAGGAAGATAATGATGATCGAGAGCAGATTCATCGTGATGCGATCATAACAGCCTGCCTGGCTGATCTACCTGGCAAGTGCTCCATGCATTGCCCTCCCTGTTACTCGTGGTACGGCTATTTCCCCTCGTAATGTGGCACGCGAGCCCAAACGGGCGCTACTTTCCCTATACTGTGCGACTCGTTGCGACGGACGACGTCACAGACATGGGGTAATCAAAGGATGTCCGCAAAAAAAAGTTTCGCACGTTCCATCTCGTTTTTAACGGCGTTCCTCTGCGCCGCGCTGCTTACAGCCTGCGGCCCATCCGCAGATACATCGGAACCGCAAGCGGCCGCGCAGCCGCAAGCGCAGGAGGCATCCATAGAAGCGAGTGCACGGGCCACGGAACTCGCGAAAAACTCGATCATCGTGGATACGCACATCGACGTGCCGTACCGCCTGGATGAGGAATGGGCGAATGTCTCCGAGGCGACCGACGGAGGCGACTTCGACTACCCACGTGCAGTGGCAGGCGGGCTCAATGCCCCTTTCATGTCCATATACACTCCCGCGGAGCTGCAAACCGAAGGCGGTGCCAAGGACCTGGCGGAAAAGCTCATTGACATGGTCAACGAAATTGCTGCGCAGTCGCCCGAAAAGTTTGCAGTGGCTTACTCGCCGCTCGACATCGAGAGACAGTTCAACGAAGGCCTGATCTCCCTGCCGATGGGTATGGAGAACGGAGCGCCGCTCGAAGACGACATCGCGAACGTCGGCCATTTCTATGACCGCGGCATTCGCTACGTGACCCTCGCGCACTCCCTGTCGAACCTGATTTCCGATTCCTCCTACGACGACAACAAGCAGTGGGGAGGTTTAAGCGAGTTTGGTGTCGACGTGGTTCGGGAGATGAACCGCCTGGGTATCATGGTTGACGTAAGCCATATCTCGGACGACGCCTTTTGGGACGTTATGGAAGTCACCCGCGCGCCGGTGATCGCCTCGCATTCCTCTGCTCGTCACTTCACTCCCGGCTGGGAGCGTAATATGGCTGACGACATGATCGTGCGTCTTGCGGAGAATGGCGGACTCGTGATGATCAACTTCGGCTCCGACTTCCTGAGCAAGGAAGCCTTCGACTACAGCGCCGCCCGACGAGACGCTTTCATGAAGTACTTCGAGGCGAACGAACTGGATGCGGAGGACGAGGAGGCTCGCCGCCGGTTCCGCGAGGAGTACGAAGCCGAGCATGGACCCTATCCCTACGCGACGCTGGAGCAGACGCTCGATCACTTCGACCACGTGGTCGAACTCACCAGTGTCGATCACGTCGGCATCGGTTCCGATTACGATGGTGTCGGCGACAGCCTTCCTGTCGGCCTCAAGGATGTCTCGAGCTACCCGAACCTCATCGAAGGCCTGTTGCGGCGCGGTTATAGCGAAGAAGACGTCCGGAAAATACTCGGCGAAAACCTGTTGCGCGTTTGGCGAGAGGTAGAGGACGTCGCGCGGTCGCTGTAGCGCGACGGGACCGCGGACCGGAGACTGCCGTTGCAATTGGCGAAGCGATTCTTCAAAGCGACGTTTTCGCCCTGGCTTGCCTGCGCCTTGCTTGCGATGTGCCTGCAAGGCTGCGAGCGTGCCGGGGATTACGACGTGATCATCAGGGGCGGCACTATTTACGACGGCACCGGGAACCTCCCTTATCCCGGTGATGTGGGCATCGCGGGCGACCGCATCGCCATCGTAGGCGACCTCTCCGACAGCACCGGCACAACCGAGATTGACGCACGAGGCAAGGCCGTCTCACCCGGGTTCATCAATATGCTGTCGTGGGCCAACGTGTCCCTGATCGAGGATGGGCGCGGTATGAGCGACCTCAAACAGGGAGTCACGCTCGAAGTCATGGGTGAAGGTTTCTCAATGGGGCCGCTCAATGAGGACATGAAGAGAGAGATGGCGGCGCGCCAGGGCGACATCAAATACGACATCGAATGGACCACGTTAAACGAATACCTGGAGTATCTCGTCGGTAGGGGCATCTCGCCGAACGTTGCATCCTACGTTGGAGCGACGACAGTACGGGTGCACGAAGTCGGTTATGAAGACCGTCTTGCCAATGAGGCCGAACTGGGCCGGATGCAGGAGTTGGTGCGCGATGCGATGCGCGACGGTGCGCTGGGCGTCGGATCTTCCCTCATATACGCACCGGCGAACTTTGCCGATACCGATGAATTGATCGCGCTCGTCAGTGCCGCGGCCGAGTTCGGCGGCGCCTACATCTCGCATATCCGTTCCGAAGGGGATCGACTCGAGGAAGCAGTTACGGAACTCCTGAAGATCGCAAGCATGACCGGGGCCCCGGCCGAGATCTACCATCTGAAAGCATCAGGAAGACCGAACTGGTACAAACTGCAGAACGTGTTCGCAATGATCGATGCTGCCAGGGAAGCAGGCTTGCGCATCACGGCCAACATGTATACCTACCCGGCAAGTGCTACGGGGCTGAATGCCTCGATGCCGCTGTGGGTCCAGGAAGGCGGACATGATGCCTGGATATCCCGGCTCAAGGATCCACAGGTCCGTGCCCGCGTGGTTGCAGAGATGAAGGACCCGGACGCCGACTGGGAGAACCGCTTCGTGCAGGCCGGTCCTGAAAATATACTGTTGCTCAGTTTCGTGAACGACGACCTGAAGCCGCTCATGGGCAAGACCTTGAAAGAGGTCGCAGACGAGCGCGGCACGGATCCCGCGGAGACCGCAATCGATCTCGTGATCGAGGACAACAGCCGCGTTGGTGTCAGCTACTTCATGATGTCGGAGGACAACGTTCGCCGCAAAGTCGCGCAGCCGTGGATGAGCTTCGGTTCCGATGCCGGAGCCCCCGCCGCAGAGGGCGTGTTCCTGAAGTCGAACACGCACCCGCGCGCATATGGAACGTTTGCACGCGTACTCGGCAAGTATTCACGCGAGGACGGAGTGGTTCCCTTGCACGAAGCCATTCGCCGGATGACCTCACTGCCCGCTACCAACATCGGGATACGCGGCCGTGGCTTACTCGCGGAAGGCCAGTATGCCGACCTGGTCGTGTTCGACCAGGAGACAGTCACAGACCATGCGACCTTCGAGGAACCTCACCAGTACGCAACCGGCGTCGAACATGTGTTCGTCAACGGCGTCCAGGTACTCGATGACGGTGAACACACCGGCGCAACCCCTGGTCGAGTCGTCCGCGGGCCAGGCTGGCGCGGCTGGCCGCAGAATGACCAGGAACAGTTGTCTTCCGGTTCCCTCTAACCGAGCAGCGGCATCCCGGCGATAGTGAAGGAAAAAGGGGACAGATTTATTTTTCAAGAAAAAATAAATCTGTCCCCTTTTTCCCTTAGCTGAACAGTGGCGTGCCAGCGATCCCCTGTCGGTAAAGCATGAATACCGCAGCAGCGTAGGCGACGACCACGATCGCGAGCAACGCAAATTTGGTCGCCGTTCGCGGTACGGCTGACCAGCAACTGATGGCGTAGCCGGTGAGCGGAAGTATCTGTAGCGCGTGAAGCGCGAGGCCATGCGCGATGCGCAGGTCTCCGCCCACGGTACTCCAGTTGAGGAAAGGCAATCCAGGGCCTCCGTCCGGCGCCCCGAACGTATGTGCTCCGTGCGCCACCATCGTCCCCCCGATCGCCCCGCCTGCAAGAAAAATCACGATACCGGCGCGAATCGACCACAGGTAAACCGGGCGAAGGCGAATAGAGGGCCTGCTGAACATGAACAGGATGACCACCGCCATGAACATGTCGATGCCAATCATGATGCCCATCGTCTGGAAGATGGCCGCGTCGAAGTCCGTCGCAACGTTGTAGTGCGACGTGGTCCCTCGCGCCGCCTGGAGCAGGATGCAGGTTGATTCGACAATCATCGTCGCCGATATCACTACACTGACCGAGCTCAGCAGCCAGCGCGGACGCCTGATGTACTTGCTGAACCACGCTACCGTCCAGACATAGACGGCAATCGAGAACATGAACTTCGCCGGTTTGAGCCAGGCATTGACCCCCATGATGAGTCGGTCGTCCGTGACAAGTCCGACGAACGTCGCCAGCAGCAGCACAATGTGCAACCCGCCCACCAACGTCAGCAGCGGGTTGCGCCGGTAAAGTTCTGCAGGAAAGTTTCTTCGCATCGGCAGGGGCCGCGTCAGTGTCGCAGGCTTTCTCGAAGTTCGTCGGCCTTGCTCGAGACAGACTGTCGAACGGCTTCCGAGGTAATGCCACATGTATTCACAGGTGTCGATGTCCACCATGGCCGTGCGGAGCAAAACGAGCGCGCCAGCTTGGAACTGTGTTACTGAACATCTGCCCCTCGTCCGTGCGAACCGCGATTATACGTTCAGGATCGACCGCTTCGTGCAGGAATCAGAATGTGAATGGCCGCTTTTTTTCCGGCGCGTCAGGCAGGTAGCGGCTGCGAAGCTTTTCATGCTGCGTCGGCGGAAACTCCTCGACGATGACGCGGCGGAGATGATTCTCCGCGACCAGCACCCTGTCAGCGGCGATCTTCGCCAGTGCTCTCGCGTCCTCCACGGCCTCTGCAGATTCCCGCAGCAGGCGCGGCTTGACCCTGTCGGCGAGCTTCATTAGTCGTGCCTTCTGGCGTTCGGCTTTCTCGACTACTGCTTCGGCTTTCCTCAACCTGCCGCGTTCCTGCTTGAGCACCTTCTGTTTGCGGCGCAACTGTCCTCGAGCCGAATTATTGGCAAGAACCGCGACAGCGAACAATAACAGCGCACAGCCGGTGATGGATGCCAGCAGCAGGGCCCAATGAGTTTGCAGTACCTCCGCATTCATGTGAACACGGTCGACATACGAGTTCTCAGAGAGGCGGCGCGACCGTCGATGGCCAGTCGTCGTCGAACGGGAACGGCCTCGAATCGCTGTTGTAGGTCAGGTACCGAATCAGCTGGTAGGTGTATGTCGCCAGGGACTGGCCGAAGGTCTTCAGCTTTTCGTTCGTTTCACCGGTGAAAAGAACCCAGAAAAACTGCAGCACGACGACTGCGAGCACGACGAACCTGGAAAGCCCGTACAGGAATACGAAGATGATCATGAAGAGCAGGCGAAGCCAGGTTGTCTTCGACTTGATGTGCTCTTCGAACTCGCTCGGCTCCCGAGTCGACGCCAAATCTTCTTCCGGAACATGGTCCCTTGGCTCGTCCGGGACATGGTCCCTCGGCCTTTCGTCTCCGGGAACGTTGTCTCCTGGCCGTTCTTCCATCGCTACACCCCGTCACCAGAGCCTGATCCCGGCATCCTGGCAAGGCGACACTGACAGGATACCGCGGCGGTATGATAACCTTTTCAGCGAGCCTGATCAGGCGCCTGTGTAATAGCGGTAGAACGCAAACGCGAGCGCCACGAAGAACAGGGTTTTGAGCAACCTGCCGAGGTTCGGCTGATCTTCCACGACTCGCGGCTGAACGTTCCGGGGAGCATGCTGCCTTCCGGCCTTGTCGACGAGAACCTTGGCGTTTGCGAGGCCAAGTCCCGTTGCCTCGCGAAGTAGCTTGATCGCTTCTATTTTGCGGCCTTGCTCTATCGCGCGGATGACTTCCGGCGGCAGGTCGTTCTCGGTAATGATGCTTGGTTTCGTTTTCATTCGACGGTTCGCGTATCCAGTTGCACCAGCGCGGCGCAAGGATAACCTCTCGAGCCGCGGCTGCACACTGAGCCAGGTCTCAAAATCGTGCCGCGCGTCACCATTTTCCGTCACGGGCGCCCAGCATGTATAGTTCGGACACCAAAAATTCGTACTGGAGGATTGGATGAAGCGAATCACGATGCTGTCAATTACCTGCCTGGCACTTGCGGCCTGCGACGAGGGTCGTGACACCGGGAACGGTGAGGAACAGCGTTCAGCCGATTCCCCGGCTCCATATTCCAGCCAGTACACCCCTCTTCCCTCCGAAGCGGTTCTCCTGACGGGCGCAACGGTACTCACCGGGACCGGCGAGCGGCTCGATTCCGCGGACGTGCTGATCCGGGACGGGATAATTGCCGCAGTAGGCACCGGACTCGACGCCGGGGACGCCGACATTGTCGACGCCGACGGGATGTGGATCACCCCGGGCATTATCGACGTGCATTCCCATCTCGGCGTTTACCCGTCCCCTGGAGTGCTGGCTCACGCCGACGGCAACGAAATCTCGGCGCCGAACACGGCAGAGGTATGGGCGGAGCACAGCGTTTGGCCGCAAGACCCGGGATTCGTTACCGCACTACAGGGCGGCATTACCGCGCTGCAGATTCTCCCCGGGTCTGCGAACCTCTTCGGCGGCCGCAGCGTCACCGTGAAGAATGTGCCGGGGCGATCCGTACAGCACATGAAGTTTCCCGGGGCACCCTACGGCCTGAAAATGGCCTGTGGCGAAAACCCTAAGCGGGTGTATGGCAGCAAGGGCAGCGCACCGTCGACGCGCATGGGAAACGTCGCGGGGTACCGCCAGGCCTGGATCGCCGCAGAAGAGTATCGCGACAAATTTGAGAAGTCGGACGGGGAGAACGGGGACGGCGAAGCTCCGACGCGCGACTTGCAACTGGAGACACTTGCCGGGGTGCTGGATGGCGAAATACTCGTGCACAACCATTGCTACCGGGCCGACGAGATGGCGGTGATGATCGATGTGGCGAAGGAGTTCGGTTACCGCATCGCCGCATTTCACCATGCCGTAGAGGCCTACAAGATTCCGGACCTCCTCGCCGAGAACGACATTTGCGCGGCCGTCTGGGCCGACTGGTGGGGCTTCAAGATGGAGGCATTTGATGGAATCCGGGAAAATGCCGCGATGGTCGCCGACGCCGGCGCATGTGCCGTAGTGCATTCCGATGACCAGCGCGGCATCCAGCGACTCAACCAGGAAACGGCGAAAGTCATGGGAGCCGCGGCCCGTGCCGGTATCGAGATCACCCCGGAACAGGCCATCCGGTGGATTACCAGCAACGCGGCCAGATCACTCGGCATCGCCGAGTCTGTTGGCACCCTGGAGCCGGGCAAGATGGCGGACATCGCTGTCTGGGACGCCAATCCGTTCAGTGTTTATGCGAAAGTCCAACGCGTCTTCATCGATGGTGCGCTGGTTTTTGATCGCGGCAACCCGGAGATAAACCCGGTAACGGATTTCAGCCTCGGCACGGCTGCACTGACGGGAGGTGCGAAATGAAGCCGCAGTACAACCGGCGGCTCTCCGTCGCAGAAACGTTCCTGCTGTTCGGCGCGCTTCTTTTTTCCGGCACTGCGGCCGCACAAACCGTTGCGGTAACCGGGGCGACCGTCCACACCGCCGGACCCGCGGGCAAGATCGAAAACGCAACGATCATCATCAGCGATGGCCGCATCGCGGCAGTCGGGGCAGGCGTCACGACTCCGGCCGGTGCGCGCGAGATTGACGCGTCCGGAAAGATCATCACCCCGGGCCTCGTAACGCCCTTCGGCCAGATCGGGCTCGTCGAGGTGAACGCGGTAGAAGGCACGGTCGACTACGTGCAGCGCGGCGACCAGTTCTCGGCAAGCTTCGACCCCGCGTCGGCCTACAACCCGCGCTCGAGCCTGGTTGCCACCAATCGTATCGAAGGGATTACGCACGCAATCATCGCGCCGGAGGCACAGCGCCCGGACGATCTCGGCAACCAGAGCCGCGTATTTTCGGGACTCGCATCGGTCGTGCAACTTCGCGATAACGACTACATGATCCGGAACGGCGCCGCCCTTGTCGCGAACCTCGGCGAGACCGGCAGTGAGGTTGCGGCGGGTTCGCGCGCCACGGCGCTGATGGTGCTGCGCACCGCGCTGGACGACGCTCGCGACTATGGGAGCAACGTGCAGGCTTTCGAGCAGGGCAACCGGCGCCAGTATTCCCTGAGCCGTAGCGACCTGGAGACGCTGCAGCGCCTGCTGCGAGGCGATATGCCTTTACTCGTCAGGGCGAACAGGGCAAACGACATCTCTGCCGCTATCCGTCTTGCCTCCGATTACGAGTTTGACCTGATCGTTATGGGAGGCGCAGAAGCCTGGATGGTTGCGGACGAGCTGGCGGCCGCCGGCGTCAGCGTCATTCTCGACTCGCTCGCGAACCTGCCGGAAAGTTTCGACCAGCTCAACTCGAGGCTTGATGCTGCATCAATACTGGCGAACGCAGGAGTGCGTATCGCCATCGGTGGCGACGGCGCCAACCAGAACCACAACGCCCGGAATATCACGCAGGCGGCCGGCATTGCCGTGGCTAACGGCCTGGCATGGGACGAGGCGCTGGTGGCGGTTACCCTGGCCCCGGCGCAAATGTACGGGGTTGGCGACCGCATCGGCAGCCTCGAAGCCGGGAAACGTGCTGATTTCGTAATCTGGAACGACGACCCGCTGGAATTGACGAGCTACCCCGACCAGGTCTTCATCGGCGGCGAAGCGGTGCCGATGGAAAGCCGCCAGACGCTGCTGCGGGATCGCTACCTGGACAGGGCCTCGAACAAGCCGCCGGCGTTCCGCTAGGAAAAAGGGAAAAAGGGGACAGATTTATTTTTTGGAAAAAGGGGACAGATTTATTTTTTCCTCGACGGTCTCACGTCGACTCCCGGCCACGTAAAAAATAAATCTGTCCCCTTTTTCCCCTTTTTCCCCTTTTTCCTGAAGCTGGAGCGGGTGAAGGGAATCGAACCCTCATTCTTAGCTTGGGAAGCTAATGTTCTACCATTGAACTACACCCGCCGCGACTAAAGCCTGTGCGGTAGAAGGTATCCTACTGCGAATGCGCGACAGGAGCTTGTTTTTCGATTTCCAACGGAGCAGACATGAGCAGATTTTCAAACGTCCACCGCCGGGAGTTCCTGAAGCTCACCGCCGCAGCAGGTGTTGCATTATCGGTTCCCGCTCACGGCCAGGCAACAGCTCCCCAGATGAACAGGAGAAAAATCCCTGGAACCGGCGAGGACATTCCCGTTGTCGGACTGGGCACCTCGCATGAATTCGACCACATACCCGAAGACGGCGGCAGAGAACTGAAGGCAGTCCTTACCACCCTGGTGGAACATGGCGGCACGCTGATCGATACCGCCCCCCGTTACGGAGATTCCGAAGAGATCATCGGCGGATTCCTCGCGGAACTCGACCTCGTCGATACGCTCTTCGTATCCACGAAGGTCAGCACGAGGGGAGCCAGTGCGGGCCGACAGTCTCTGGAGCGATCGCAGCGACTGCTCGGTAAACGTCCGCTCGACCTGATGATGGTTCACAGCCTGGTGGATGCGGAAACCAATCTTCGCGTCCTTGGGGAGTGGAAGGACGCCGGGCGCGTGCGCTACATCGGCATCACGACCTCCGAGGAAAGCGGGCACGAGAGGATGGAATCGCTTATACGTTCGCATGACCTTGATTTCGTGCAGGTGAACTATTCGCCGCTCGAGCCTGAAGCAGCCGAACGCGTGATTCCTGCCGCGGCGGAAAAAGGGGTAGCCGTGATGATCAATCGAGCCTTCGGGAACGGAGAGTATTTCAGCCGGCTGCGCGGTCGGGAACTACCCGCCTGGGCCGGGGAATTCGATTGCGAATCGTGGGCGCAGTTTTCGCTGAAGTACATCCTGGGTCACCCGGACGTTACCTGCGTGCTGGCCGCCACGAGCAGCTCGCGTCATATGAGAGACAATGCGAGGGCCGGTACGGGGAGCCTCCCGGACGCCGCGACCCGGCGGCGCATCGCGGAGTACCTGCAAGACGTTTGAGAACCGGTACACCGCAAGACTTAGGGAACCCCCGACACGCGGTGCGAGTGCGCGCGGCTCAAAGAGAGTCAGCCTGGCAAGGCGGACGCTCAGGCGCCAGCCAGCGCCTGTTCCAGATCGGCGATCAGGTCATCGGTGGCTTCGATGCCGACAGACAGGCGTAGCAGGTCTTTCGGTATCGGGCTGGTTGGACCTTCAATGGAGTAGCGGTGTTCGATGAGGCTTTCGACGCCGCCTAGCGACGTCGCCCTTATAAACGTCTTGCAGCGGCTCGCAACCGCCAGGGCGGCCTGCTCCCCTCCCCGAACGCGCAGCGACAGCATGCCGCCGAAGCCCCCGGTCATCTGGCGCCGTGCGATCTCATGGCCTGGATGGCCCGGCAGTCCGGGATACAGCACGCGCTCGAGTTGCGGGTGATTTTCGAAGTGTTGAGCTATCTTCAACGCGGCGGCGCTTGCCTTCCTGACACGCAGGAACAGGGTGCGCATTCCTCGCTGCAGCAGCCATGCCTCGAATGACCCGAGGATAGCGCCCCCTTCCGCGCGAATCTCTTCGATACGTTTCCACTGCTCGTCTTCGCACTTCGTGACCAGCGCCCCGGCGACCACGTCGCCATGCCCATTCAGGTATTTCGTTGCCGAATGCATCACGATATCCGCGCCATGTTCCAGCGGCCGCGTGAGCACCGGCGTAGGCACCGTGGAGTCAACGGCAAGCCGCGCGCCGATGCCATGAGCAATGACGGCTGCCTCCGATATATCAACGACGTCCCAGGTCGGGTTGCAAGGCGTTTCGATCCAGACGAGCTGCGTCTTACCGCTTTGAACAGCGCGTTCCAGGTCTCCCGGGCGGGTCGAGTCGTACAGGCTGATCTCAAGACCCCAGCGATCGCAGAATTTCACCAGCCAGTTCCGCAGGCCCCAGTACATGACTTTCGGCGCGACGATGTGATCCCCTGGCTCGAGCGACTGGACGACCGCCATCGCGGCGGCCATGCCGGAACCGAATAGCATCGCCGCCGCTCCGCCTTCGAGGCGCGCTAGCATCTGCTCGACCAGCGGGAATGTCGCATTCTCGTCCCGGGCGTAGCTGTGCGACGCCGAAACGAGCCGGTAATCGGCGTCGCGCGCGAACGTGGTCGAAGGACTGATCGGCGGCACGACGGCGCCGGTGACGGGATCGATGTAGTGCAGGCCTTGTGCGAGCCAGGTTTCGGGAGCGGGATTGTCGCTCACCGGGCTGACCGAAAATAAGGCAACAGGTAGTTGCCACCGGCAGTCTTGGCAGTCATGGAGGAATAGTACTTGAGTTCCGCCAGCGGCGTAATCGGCAGGCTCCGTCCTGCCGGACCTTAAGCGTTATCCGATCGCTTGCATAACTGCGCCCATCTCTATAGAGTGCGCGCCATCCTGATGCACTCCGGTCTGCATCACGCCATCGCGGCGCCCGCCAAGGGCCAGTCTCGAGTCAAATTTTCCCTACTTTTTTTGCCTGGACCGGCCCCGGCGCGAAACCGTCGAGCGGGTGATCCTGGAGCAATACTCAATATGTCATTCCAATCTCTCGGTCTTTCGGCCGAGCTGCTTCGTGCTGTGTCCGACCAAAATTACGACACGCCGACCCCCATACAGAAACAGACGATCCCCGTGATCCTCGCAGGCCGCGATGTTCTCGCGGTCGCGCAAACAGGTACCGGCAAGACCGCGGGTTTCGCCCTGCCGATTCTTCACCGCCTTACCGCGAAAGAACGCGCCAAAGGACCGCGGACGATCAAGGTGCTGGTACTCACACCGACCCGTGAGCTCGCTGCGCAGGTCGAGCAAAGCGTCATCGACAGCGCCCGGTACCTGCCGATCAAATCGGCCGCCATCTATGGTGGCGTCTCTATTCGCCCGCAGATAGCCGACTTGCGCAAAGGCGTCGACATCGTCGTCGCGACCCCGGGGCGCCTGCTGGATCACGCATCCCAGCGCACAATCGATCTTTCCCACGTGGAAGTGCTCGTGCTGGATGAGGCGGACCGCATGCTGGACATGGGCTTCATCCGGGATATCAAGAAGATCATCGCCATGCTGCCGAAGGTGAGGCAGAACCTGCTGTTTTCGGCCACGTTCAACAAGGAGACCACTGACCTGGCGAACCGCCTGCTGCAGTCTCCGGCAAAGATCGAGGTTGCCGGTACCCACAGGACGGCGGACACGGTGTCCCAGCGGATCTACCCGGTCGACCGCGCGCGGAAACGCGAGCTGCTGTCATGGCTGATCGGCTCGGAGAACTGGCGACAGGTGCTCGTGTTCACGCGCACCAAGCATGCTGCGAATCGCCTCGCGACACAGCTCGAGAAAGACGGGCTCAACGCGTCAGCCATCCATGGCAACAAAAGCCAGGGGGCACGAACCCGCGCGCTGCGCGAATTCAAGAACGGGCAGGTCCGGGTGCTGGTTGCGACCGACATCGCCGCGCGCGGCCTCGACATCGACCAGCTGCCGCACGTTGTGAACTTCGAGCTCCCGCAGGTTGCGGAGGATTACGTGCACCGTGTCGGCCGCACCGGCCGCGCGGGGAAGGAAGGCGAAGCAGTCTCCCTGGTTTGCGGAGAGGAAAAGGTCCTGCTGGCAGGCATCGAAAAACTGCTCAGGCGAAGCATCCCTCGCACGGTGGTGCCGGGTTTCGAGACGGGATCACGGGCGACGGCTGAGGATGGACGCCCGGCGCGGGCCGAACGCCGAGAAAACGGTCAGGGGAAGGAAAAAGCGAAGCGTATGAAATACGCCAAGGCGCCGACCGCTGCAACGCCTGCCAACCAGAAGAAAACGAACCAGCCAAGCCGGCGCAAGCGCCGGAACCGCCGCGGTCCCGCTTCATCCGCTGGTGTCAATGATAACCCTCGCCGGGGCGCACCTTCCCGCGGAACACCCAGTACACACCAGCGGTATACGCAAGGATAAGCGGAAGCAGGAATACCGCGCCGACCAGCAGGAACCCGAGACTGACATCGGGTCCTGCTGCGTCCCAGATCGTGACCGACGAGGGCACGATGTAGGGATAGAAGCTTATCCAGAGCCCGATGAAACTCAGCACGAACAGGGCCTCCGCACAAAGGAAAGGCGCCAGGTCCCTGCCCGCTTTGAGGGTGCGGAACAGCATGAACGTCGCGGCGAGCACCAACAGCGGCACCGGCGCCGTGTAAAGGAGCGCCGGCCAGCTGAACCATTTCTCCATGTAGCCGGCCTGCAGGAACGGCGTCCACAAACTGAAGATGCCGATCCCCGCGAGCGTTGCCAGGCCGAAGATCCCGGCCATTCGCCGCGCACGCCGTTGCAGTCTCCCTTCGGTTTTCAACACCAGCCAGGTCGCTCCCAGCAGGCAATAACCGGCGACGAGGGCAATACCGGTAACCAGGCTAAACGGCGTCAGCCAGTCCCACCAGCCGCCGGCGTACGCGCGGTTCTCCATTGGAATGCCTTGCACCAGCGCACCCAGGATGATGCCCTGGCAAAGGGTTGCGGCGAGCGAGCCCAGGAAGAACGAGCGGTCCCACAGGACGCGCCGCCGCTCGGTACTGCCGCGGAACTCGAACGCCACGCCTCGCAGGATGAGTCCCATCAGCATCGCGATGATCGGCGCATAGAGTGCCGGCATGATGACTGCGTAGGCCAACGGGAACACAGCGAACAGTCCGCCACCCCCGAGCACCAGCCAGGTTTCGTTGCCGTCCCAGACCGGTGCGACGGAGTTCATCGCCGTCGTCTGGTCCGACTCGTCGCCCAGGAACGGAAACAGGATGCCAATCCCCAGATCGAACCCGTCCAGCAGCACATAGGCGAGCACGGCGATCGCCAGCAGGATCACCCAGATGACTGCGAGGTCCAGTGCGTCCATCAGGGCTGTTCCCGTACCCAGGCAGTGAGTCGCCGCAGCATGCTCGTGCGCTCGCGCTCTTCCTCCATTTCCTCATCCACCGCACCGGCGGCGGGATCCTGGCGCATGAGTCTCAGGAGGTAGAACACACCGACGCCAAAGACGGCCGTGTAAACGACGATGAACACCGCAAACGATCCCGCGACAGCCGGCAAGGCAATGGGCGATACCGATTCCGCCGTCCGGAGCAACCCATAAACCGTATACGGCTGTCTTCCTACTTCCGTGACAACCCAGCCGCAGAGTAATGCGACGAGCCCGGCCGGCGCGAATAACCGCGCCATGCGCAGCAGGCTCTTGGTTGCGAAGAGACGCCCGCGCACACGCTGCAGCAGGCTCCAGAGACCAATGCCCGCCATGATCAACCCGAGCCCTACCATGATCCGGAAGCTGAAGAACATCGTCGGTACGTGTGGCCAGTCTCCCCGCTCGAGGCGGTCGAGGCCCAGCACCTCGGCGTCGGCGGCGTGACCCAGCAGGATGCTGCCGCCTTTGGGGATCTCCAGTGCGTAATGCACTGTCTCGGCTTCCATGTCAGGGAAGCCGAGGAGGATCAGAGGCTGCCCCCGACGGGTTTCGAAATGCGCCTCCATGGCCGCAACCTTCATCGGCTGGTGTTCCGCGGTGTTCAGCCCGTGCAGATCACCGACCAGAATCTGCAGCGGCGCCACCAGGGTAGCCATCCACATCGCCATGGAGAACATCACGCGCGAGTCGCGATGCGCGCTGTTGCGCAGAAGATGGTGTGCTGCGACGCCACCGACGATGAATGCGGTGGCAAGATAAGCCGCCAGCACCATGTGCGTGAAGCGGTAGGGAAAGGAAGGATTGAAGATGACCGCCCACCAGTCTTCCGGCACAAACTGGCCAACCGAGTTCATCACGTGCCCGGCGGGAGTCTGCATCCAGCTGTTGGCGCTCAGGATCCAGAACGCCGACATGAGCGTGCCGACCGCCACCATGACCGTTGCGAAAAAATGCAGCCCGCGGCCAACGCGATTCATCCCGAACAACATGACGCCAAGGAAACCGGCTTCGAGAAAGAAGGCGGACAGCACCTCGTAGCCGAGCAGCGGCCCCAGGACGGGTCCTGTAATGTCAGAAAAGCGGCTCCAGTTCGTGCCGAACTGGTAGCTCATCACGACGCCCGAAACGACTCCCATGCCGAAGGCCACGGCGAAAATTCGCACCCAGAACCTGAACAGCCGCTGGTATACGTTGCGACCGGTCGCAAGCCACAGCCCTTCCAGTACCGCAAGATAGCTGGCGAGACCGATGGTGAAAGCGGGGAACACGATGTGAAAAGACACCGTGAAGGCGAACTGCAGGCGGGCGACGTTAAGAGCGGTAAACCATTCCATAACGCCGGTTCACAGGTGCGCTGTCTTTGGCCTCAGCCGGATTTGGCGCCGGAGGCCTGGTCGGTCCTGGGATTGCTGCCCATCTTGAGGTGCACGCGCCCCGACCGCCCGAGCCTGCGCTCGTTCATGCGACTCACGATGTCCTCGACGGCGGCGATTACGCTCTCACGGCTGCCCTGGCGCATGCCGGCCATCGCGGCGCGACCCTGGCTGATGACATACCGATACCATTCGGAATCGGGCTGCCCGGAGGGCGGATCGGCCCTTGCGAATTCAACGATCCTGAAGGGTTCGTTACTGCAAACGAATCTGCTTGCGGGGGCGTTTGTTCTGCTCATGGGGCTCCAGCATACGCTAATCTCCCCGTCTCTGTGCGCGAATTTGGCCGACGCGCCTATGCATTCCCCGTTCGCACCCGTTGCATCAGTTGCTCACGACGTCCAGCAGGACGTAGCGCAACAGAACCTCGTAACTCTGCCGCTCCATTACGAGGCCAGTGGGCAATTCGAGGGTGTGGATGGGCGTATCGTCTTCGGCGCGAATCTCCTGCAGAAGCCGCTGTCCGTCACGGTATACCTGGTAGCGCACGTCCCGGTGCTGCCCGAATTTCAGCAAAACCGTGCTGTCCGTCCAGTCCTGGATTACTTCCTTCTTCATGGCTGTCCCCTTGACTGTT
>DATGQI010000238.1:0-5650 GCA_035304285.1 Woeseiaceae bacterium | reverse complement strand
GCCTTACTGCAGCAGGCTCAGGGCCAGCTGCGGCTGGGCGTTCGCCTGCGACAGTACCGATACACCGGCCTGCTGCAGGATCTGCGCCTTCGTCAGGGCAGCGGTTTCGGCAGCGAAGTCAGCGTCCTGGATACGTCCGCGCGATGCGGCCAGGTTCTCACTGACGGTCTGCAGGTTGATGATGGTCGACTCGAAGCGGTTCTGGATAGCGCCTAAGTCGCCGCGCAGAGCGTTTACGTCGGTCAGTGCGGAGTCGATACGAGCCATCGTGAAGTTCGCAGCGGCTACCGAAGCGACACCGGCGCTCGCCAGTGTCGTTGCATCACTAACGGCCTCGTCGGCTGTAACCACGGCATCCAAGCCGAGGGTGTTGTTGCCAGCAGCAACGGTTTCGGCCATCGTCACCTCGCCGACGCTGGAGAGTATCTGCAGCTGATCGCTTTCGTTAACGAACGCCGAGACTCCCGTGATGTTGGCGTTGTTGATTGCATCAGCAGCCTGCTGTACCGACGAGCCTGCTTCCACAACAACGCTGCCCGTTGCTCCACCCGTAAACGTCAGGGTAACGTTCTCAACGTCCGTCGCGTCGTCCATCGCGAACGCGGCGCCGGTATTGGTGTTAACCGTACCGATTGCAGCCGCGGTGACATCGGTCGTCAGGCCAACCGAAATCGTCTCGCCGACGTTCGCGCCAACCTGGAAGGTTGCCGTACCGAACGAACCGTCCAGTACTTTCACTCCGTTGAAGTTGGTCTGCTTGGCGATGCGGTCGACTTCAGCGATACGCTGCTGAACTTCGGCATCCAGGGCAGCCCGGTCGGACTCCGAGTTGGAAGCGTTGGCGGACTGGACGGCCAGCTCGCGAATGCGCTGCAGGTTGTTGGTCAACTCTGCGAGTGCGCTTTCAGCGGTCTGGGCCAGCGATATGCCGTCGCTCGCGTTCCGCACAGCCTGGTTCAGGCCGCGGATCTGGGTGGTGAAACGCTCGGAAATCGCGAGTCCTGCTGCGTCGTCCTTTGCGCTGTTGATTCGCAGGCCTGTCGACAGCCGTTCGAGTGACTGGTTGAGCAAACCTTGCGAACGATTCAAATTACGTTGCGCATTGAGCGATGCAACGTTGGTATTAATCGTCTGTGCCATTTCAATAACTCCTAGTCAAAAATAACCCGGTCTGCTGTTGAGCCGGAATCTTCCGTCCGGCGTCAAGTTATCGAAAGACCGCCGTACAGAGGGGTTATCGGTGCAGGAGTAGAAAGCTTGAGAACGCAGTTCACACTATTGTGCGGTACTCCCGGACTGTGACGCAGCGCTCATCCTTCGCGGACGCTGCCGCTGGCAATATTGACCGTGGCGGCGTCGGTGGTTCTGCGGCCATCCATCTCGAGGTCCGGTAGGAAGTAAGCGAGGAGGCCGATTGCCGGCAGGAACGCGCACAGTTCGAACACGAAGCGGATGCTCGTCGCATCCGCGAGCAGCCCGAAGGCGGCGGCACCGATGCCGCCCAAGCCAAACGCGAGCCCGAAAAAGAGCCCCGCGACGGCGCCGACCCTGGAGGGCATCAATTCTTGCCCGTAGACGACAATCGCCGGAAAGGCGGAGGCGAGGATCATCCCGATGAGCACGCTCAAGGCCCCGGTCCAGAACAGGTTCGCGTACGGCAGCGCCAGCGTGAACGGCAGGACGCCCAGGATCGAGGCCCAGATGACAAACCGGCGTCCAAACCGGTCGCCGAGCGCTCCCCCGGCCAGCGTGCCTATCGCAACGGCGCCCAGGTACATGAACAAGTAAATCTGCGAACTTCGCACCGAGACGCCGAATTCCTCGATGAGGTAGAACGTGTAATAGCTCGTAAGGCTCGCCGTATAGAAGAACTTGCTGAAGATCAGCGCTACCAGCACCACGACCGCCATGGTCGCCTTCGGATGCCGCGCGGGTTTGTCCGCAGATCCCGTGGGAGTGCGCTCATTGAGACGACGCAAACCGTGATCCCGGTACCAGTGCCCCACGCGCGCCAGCAGGACAATGGCGATTACGGCGGCGATGCCGAACCACGCCAGGCTCGGCTGGCCGTGGCGCAGGACGATGAAGGCCGCGAGCAGCGGCCCGAGGGCAGAGCCCACGTTTCCCCCCACCTGGAAAACGGATTGCGCCAGCCCGGGGCGCCCTCCGGCGGCCATGCGCGCGACTCGCGACGATTCAGGGTGCAGTACAGCGGACCCGCTCCCCACGAGCGCCGCTCCCAGCAGCAACATCGGGTAGCTTCCGGCCGCCGACAGGGACAGCAGGCCGACGAGGGTAAATCCCATCCCGATCGCCAGCGAATACGGTTTCGGGTTTTTATCGGTGTACAGCCCGATCGCGGGCTGGAGCATGGAGGCGGTGAGCTGGAAAGCCAGCGTCAGGAGACCGACCTGGCCAAAGCTCAAGTCGTAGTTGGTCTTCAGGATCGGGTAAATCGCCGGCAGCAGCGACTGCATCATGTCGTTCAACAGGTGGCAGAAACTGATCGCGGCCAGGATCGGCCAGGCGGTTTTCATGAAAGCAGGACCTGATCAGGAACGGCCGAGAAACACGCTGATACCGTTCAGCAGCATCTGTACGCTGATCATCACGAGCACCATGCCCATGAGGCGTTCCATCGCCATCAGTCCGCGCTCTCCGAGAATCCGATAGAAAAACGGTGCCGCAATGAGGATCGCGGCGGTAAGGAGCCAGGCAAGCGACATCGCCAGCCACAACGCCATTGTACTGCCCGGATCAGAGCGCTGCAGGAGCAGCAGCGCTGCCAGCGCCGATGGACCGGCGATGAGAGGAATTGCGAGCGGGACCACCAGAGGTTCACCCTCGGGCGCCGCGCCCTCTGCCCGGGTCTGAGGAAAAATCATGCGCAGCGCGATGATGAACAGGACGATGCCGCCGGCGATGCTTATTGTCTCCTGGTCGAGTTGCAGAACCGTAAGCACCCCGTCTCCGAGGAGCAGGAACGCGAGCAGCACGATATACGCAATAAGCACCTCGCGCACGACAACCTTGCGCCGCCGCGCAGGGGGAACGTCCTTCAGAACTGAAAGAAAAATCGGGATGTTCCCGAGTGGGTCCATGATCAGGAACAATGTGATGACAGCCGCAGTGAGGTCGTTCATGGGGAGAGCGTAACCCGGGACGATTGGTGGCGGCTATACGAGGATCCGTCTTGCGGCATGATGCCGATGACGATCGATTTCATCGACTCCTGGCCGCTCTTAACCCGGTTCCTTTCGAATGGGGGAGCTGTTTCTGACGGCCGGCTGGCGAAACGAGTAGTTCAGCGTGCCTCCGGTGCGAGCCAGCATCCTCACCAGGTAGTCGATCGTGAAGCCTTGTAGCTTGTCGTTCATGATGCGACTGATCTTAGGTTGCGGCACATCGAAGAATTCCGCCGCCTTCGCCTGTGTCAATCCCTGGCGCCGGATGAACGTACGGATTTGCTCCGAAAGGTACACCTGCAGCGCCAGCCGCGCGGCCTCCTCCCTGCTGAAGCCGAGATCCTCGAAAACATTGCCACTGGTTACATGCGCCATAACAATCCTCACATCGGCCTGAAGTCGTTCCTCAACGTAATGCAACCAGGCGCCGCTTCGCTTCGGCAATGTCCTGCTTGCTCGTCCGCCTGGCCTTCTTCTCAAACGCGTGGAGCACGTGAACATTCCGCGCACGAAGCGTTACGTACAAGAGACGGTACTCGCTACCCACCGATACTTTGACTTCACGGGCACCACGTCCTACCGATCGCATGGGTCGCCAATGCAGGGGATCGTTACCAAGCTGCAACCGGAACAACTCCTCCCCCGCCGCCCGGTGAGCTTCACGCGGCCAGCTGCGAACCACATCAAGGGAATCGCCCTGCCAGTGGATTTTCCGCAGCCCGGCAGAAGGCGGAATTATACCTTTTCCGGTATACACAACAACAAAAGCCCGGTGGATTGTCGCTGCGTAGCGTTTCGTATCTCTGCACCGGAATACGATAGGCAAATTCCTCGGTTTCTCCGAGAATCCCGTGAGCCAAGTCGAGACTTGGCGGTAGAGGGCCGGGGCTCAGCGCCGGGATAGTCGCTGAATTCCGTTGAGCTGCGCTTGCAGGCCGGTCATCAGGAGCATCATGCCCCTGGACGTTCCATAGCCATACATTCGCGCTAGCTGGCGAGCGCGCTTCTGCGGAGGGATTTACTCGAAAGACGATGAAGTAAGCATCACAAATAACTGTTTATGCAGTGATCACGATGACCTGCGCCATGCATACGTCAGGTTACAACGGAGCCTCGCTGAGTCGCCGCGCATGGTCCTGCAACTGTTCCAGTACCATCTCGACGTCCGCGAGATGGGTGCGAAAATGCAGCACTGCGAGGCGCAACGTGAAACGGCCGTTCAGTTGCGTCGACGAGATAAAACATTTGCCTTCGTTCTGCACGGCCGCGGCCAGGCGGCGGTTGAACTGGTCGGCGTCACCGCGCGGGGGAAGGTACCGGTACGTGACCACGGAAAGGTCCGGGGACGGCCCTACTTCCCAGTCCGGCAACTCCGCCAGCCGCCCGTGAAAATACCGCGCGAGCAGCAGTTTCTCTTCCAGTGCAGCTCGAAACGGCGCAAGACCGAACAACTTCAACGGCAGCCACAGCCGCAAGCCACGAAACGGCCGGGTCAGCTCGGGCGACAGGTCGGCGGGCGACAGCTCGACATCCTCGCGAAATGCATCCTGCATGTAACCGGCGTGGTAGCGGTTCCCTGCAGCAAGGTGCCCGCGATCCCGCACGAGTACCGCGCCACTGCCGAACGGCAGGAACAGGCCCTTGTGCGGGTCGATGATCGTCGAGTCCGAACGTTCGATGCCCGCGAGTATCCGCCGCCCCTCTTCGCAGAGCAGGAACGCGCCTCCGTAAGCGGCGTCGACGTGCAGCCACAGCCCTTCGGCAGCGGCAACCTGGGCGATCGCGGTAAGGGGATCCACTGCGCCGGTGTCTGTGCTGCCCGCGGTTGCGACGACGAGCCATGGCACCAGGCCTTGGCGACGATCCGTCTCGATGCATGTTGCCAGCGCATCGGCATTCATCCGCCAACGCTCGTCGACATCGATCACGCGATGCACGCATTCCGCCAGCCCCGCTAACCTAAGGGCCTTGCGCGCGGAATGGTGGGATTGGCCGCTCAGGTAAACGACATGGCGCGGCACATCGACAGTTCGCAGGTTGTGCGCTTCGCGCGCCGCGACGATGGCGCTCAGGGAAGCAATGCTGCCGCCGGATGTCAGGTCACCGCCCGCGGTACCCGCCGGATAGCCGACTACACCGGCGAGCCAGTTGACGAGCTGCATCTCGAGGCGCACGGCACCCGGGGACGCGTAGAAAACCCCGGCGTAGCGATTGCTGACGTCAGCCAGGAAATCGCCGAGTGCAGCGGGATAAAGTCCTCCACCAGGGATGTAGCCGAAAGAACGGCCAGACATTGCATTGATGCCAGGCGCATTGACTTCGCCTTCCAGTATCGCGAGCACCTCCTCCATCCCGGCAGGCTGCTCGGTGAAGGGTTCGGTCAGCGCTCCCCTGGCATCGCCGAATCCGGCGCGGTAGGCCGGCGCCTCGTCGAGATGATCGAGAAGATCTTCGGTAAAGGAGGC
>DATGQI010000237.1:0-11777 GCA_035304285.1 Woeseiaceae bacterium | reverse complement strand
CTTGCAATACCTGGTCAACAGTCTGGGCAAATACACCGCCGCTCACTGCTACTACCGCGGCAATGACTGCAGTTGTCACCTTCCGACTGCTGCTTTTGCACCGTTTCATGGACACTCCTTAACTTCGGGTTGTAAGACTTATGAGAATTCGGAAGAGAACTGCGCAGCAATTGTCAACTGCACCAATGACGACCGGACTGAATTAGAAACTCCAGTCCTGAGCGCGTCTGCGACCTCTCCACCATCGTCGCAGCGAATCTGTTTTCTGACCTTTAGCGTCTATTATATTTGCGGTCGTCCGACCGTTCGTTCGTCTGTCGTCCGGCGATCATTATAGTGCCGGGTTTCGCTGGGCAGCAAGAATACCACATGACTTCGATATGGCTAGCCTCGCACCAAATAACGGTGTCGCCCGTTCAAGACCGCGTTATGCCCAATTCCAGTTTTGCAATCGCCTGCCGGTGAACTTCGTCCGGACCGTCGGCAAGGCGTAAGGTCCGTGCGCCGGCCCAGGCCGCGGCAAGGCCGAAATCCCCCGAAACTCCGGCGGCTCCATGGACCTGGACGGCGCGGTCGATGACCCTAAGCGCCATGGCTGGCGCCACCACCTTGATCATCGCAATCTCCGCGCGTGCCGCCTTGTTGCCCATCCTGTCCATGAGGTCAGCTGCCTTCAGGGTTAGCAGCCGCGCCTGTTCGATTTCGATCCGCGAGTCCGCAATTGCTTCCCTCACCACGCCCTGGTCGGCCAGCCGCTTGCCGAACGCAACACGCTCCGTTGCGCGCTCGCACAGGCTTGCCAGCGCCCGCTCGGCGATGCCGATCAAGCGCATGCAGTGGTGTATTCGACCGGGCCCCAGCCTCCCCTGTGCAATCTCGAAACCCCGGCCTTCTCCCAGCAGGAGGTTCGCCCGTGGAACCCGCACGTTGTCGAAAAGCATTTCGGCATGACCGTGCGGCGCATCATCGTACCCGTACACCGTCAATGCTCGCAGTACGCTGACGCCCGGAGTGTCCATCGGGACGAGCACCATGGATTGCTGCCTGTGCCTGTCGCCTTCCGGGTTGCTCTTGCCCATAAAGATGATGATCTGGCAGCGCGGGTCCATTGCCCCTGACGTCCACCACTTCCGCCCGTTCAGGACATAACTGTCTCCGTTTCTGGTAATCGTCGACTGGATGTTGGTTGCATCCGACGAGGCGACATCGGGCTCGGTCATGGCGAAAGCGGATCGAATTTCGCCGCGGAGCAGCGGTTCCAACCAGCGCTTCTTGTGTTCCGCGCTGCCGTAACGCGCCAGCACTTCCATGTTGCCGGTGTCGGGCGCCGAACAGTTGAATACTTCCGCAGCAATACGCGACCTGCCCATGATCTCCGCAAGGGGCGCGTACTCGAGATTGGTAAGGCCCGCACCGTATTCACTTTCGGGAAGGAACAGGTTCCAAAGGTTTGCATCACGCGCCCGTGCCTTGAGTTCCTCGATGATCGGGGGCACTGTCCAGCGTGTCTCGCCTTCATCGAGCGCGGCGAAATAACCGGCTTCGTTAGGATAGACGTGCGCGTCCATGAAAGTTGTCAGACGCTCGCGAAGCGCCTCGACCTTCGGCGAATAGCTGAAATCCATCTGTTGGTTCCCTTGAGCGAGCTGTGAACAGAAATCACAATGCGGTTTCCGAAGCCGCAGCATACCCTTATATAAAAGAATGGTCGCTATGCCTCCGAATGTGACATGCTGCCAGCAGGCTGCTTCACGATAAGCGGGGTTGTTCCAATATGAAAGCCGTCCTGTGCAGGGAACTCGGTTCACCCGACCTGCTGACTGTCGAAGAAGTACCCTCGCCACCGCTGGCCGCCGGCCAGGTTCGGGTAAGGGTGCGCGCCTGCGGCGTCAACTTCCCGGATGTGCTGATGGTCGCAGGAAAGTACCAGCTGCAGCCTCCACTGCCATTCAGCCCCGGCGCCGAGTTCGCAGGTGAGATCATTGACGTTGGCGATCACTGCCGTCACTCGGCAGTGGGACAGCGCGTGTTGGCGATTACCGGGTTCGGAGGCATGGCCGGGGAGGCATCGGTAGCGGAGAGTGCCCTCGTGCCGATTCCGGACGCCCTGGATTACGAGACGGCCGCAGCCTTCTCCCTCGCATACGGCACCTCCTGGCACGCGCTCCGGCAACGGGCGGCACTCGTCCGGGGTGAGACGCTGCTGGTCCTTGGCGCGGCGGGCGGCGTCGGGCTTGCCGCGGTACAGATCGGCAAGTTGATGGGAGCGAAAGTGATCGCGGCTGCCAGCACTGCGGCAAAGCTCAATCTTGCCCGGGAAAGCGGCGCCGACGAAACAGTCAACTACACCGGGACGCGGCTGAAGGACGCCGTGCGTGAACTGACGTCAGGCCGCGGCGCTGACGTCATCTTCGATCCTGTCGGTGGTGAACTGTTCGACGATTGCCTGCGTGCCGTGGCGTGGCGAGGGAGGATCCTGGTCGTCGGATTTGCCAGTGGCACCATCCAGTCCATTCCGGCAAACCTGCCACTTCTGAAAGGCAGTTCGGTGCTCGGGGTCTTCTGGGGCCAGTTCACGAAACTGGAACCGCGACTTCACCAGCAGAATACCGCCGACCTGCTCGCGGCGCTCCAGCAAGGCAAGCTGAAGCCGCACATCGGTGCTGTCTTTCCGCTGGAGCGGGCGGCGGAAGCGCTACAGATGCTCGCGGAACGACGAGCGACCGGCAAGATCGTCGTCCGCGTAAGCTGACCGCTTCTGCGAAAAACATCGAAAAGCGCTGCAGCGCCGCCATCAGTTGCAGAAGTAACTGGGACTTCACCGTTGACATCGTTCCGTTCATCCAACATGATCAAGCGCTATGAACCTTTCGAAGTCCTTCGCCCTGCTTCGTCCGATCCGCGTCAGCGGCGTGCTTCTCGTGAAGCTGGTACTCCTCCTTGGCGGGAGAAAAAGCGGGTAGCGAAGTAAAAGTAACCGAAAACGCAACCCCGCATTCCAACAGGAGCGTGGGGTTTTTTTTTGCCGGGAGTAGTCTGCCGGGTCAAGCCAGAACGAGAACATTGAGCAGTACACGATCACCAACCTTAATCACTAAATCAAGCACACCGGGGACCAGGAACAAATGCAGATGTATTCAGAGAAAGACGTCGATGCGACAGTACTTGCAGGCAAGCGTGTCGCAATTCTGGGCTACGGCAGCCAGGGCCGGGCACATGCGCTGAACCTGAAGGACAGTGGACACGACGTGGTGGTCGGGTTGCGACGGGACGGCGCCAGCTGGGAGAAAGCCAGGCAGGACGGTCTGGAGGTGCGGGAACCGGCGGAAGCGGTCGAGGGCGCCGCCATCGTCGCATTCCTGACACCCGACATGACGCAGGCATCGCTGTACCAGTCCGTCGAACCCGCGCTGCCGGAAGGCAGCGCGATTCTTTTCGCCCATGGCTTCAACATCCATTTCCGGCAGATCGAGCCGCGCCCGGACCTCGATGTAATCCTGATCGCGCCAAAGGGACCGGGCGACCTGGTTCGCCGGCAGTACGAAGAAGGACATGGAGTGCCATGCCTGGTCGCGGTGCAGCGTGATGCCACCGGCAATGCATTGGCACTTGCGCTTGCCTACGCGCAGGGAATCGGAGGCACGCGCGCCGGCGTCATCGAGACGACGTTTGCCGAAGAGACGGAAACCGACCTCTTCGGCGAGCAGGCCGTGCTTTGCGGTGGCGCAACCGAGCTCGTCGTGGCGGGTTTCGAAACACTGGTCAAGGCCGGCTACCAGCCGGAGGTTGCATATTATGAATGCATGCACGAACTGAAACTGATCGTCGACCTCCTGCATGAGGGCGGTTTGAAGAAGATGCACGAGTTCATCAGCGATACGGCCGCGTATGGTGACGTGACCCGTGGGCCGCGAATCGTCGACGAGCATGTGCGACGAAAGATGCAGGACGTGCTGGACGAGATTCGCGACGGCAGTTTCGCGCGCCAGTGGATCGACGAAACCAGGTCGGGCCAGCACGAATTCCGGCGCCTGATGCAGAAGGATCTCGAGCATCCAATCGAAAAGGTCGGCGCCAACCTGCGCAGCCGGATGGACTGGCTCGAAAACTGACGTTGGAATCCCGGCTCTGCCGGCAGGCATTTATGAGGAACGAACGATGACACCGGCGATATACAGCTACCTGGACGCCACCGATTGGGGCTCCGACTCGGGAACGCCACCTTCCCCGGTCACGATCGATGACGTGATGCAGGCAAGGGAAACGATAAAACCCTATCTCATCCCGACACCGCTGCAGCAGCACTCGCTGCTCTCGGAGCGGCTCGGCACCCAGGCGTTTGTGAAACTCGAAAACACCCAGGATATCGGCGCATTCAAAATACGCGGTGCGATCAACCTGCTCGCGAATCTGAGTGACGCGGAGCGGGAGATGGGAATTGTTACTGCCACACGAGGCAACTACGGCGCGGCGTTCGCGAGAGCGTGCGGAATGTATGGCGTCAGCTGCACAGTGTTCGTTCCCGAAGGCAATAATCCCGACAAGAACGCCGGCGTGAAAGCGCTGGGCGCGAAGGTGATCGTACAGGGTCATGACTTCGACGCTGCGTGGGATGCCTCGGTACGGTACTCGCGCAGGACGAAAGCGTTGTCGATTCACCCCGCGAAACGTGCGGAACTGGTCGCAGGCCAGGGCACGGTCGCGCTGGAGATGCTCGAACAGAGCGAAGGCAAGCTCGACGTGGTGTTTGTGCCGGTCGGTGGCGGTAGCCTGGCAGCCGGTACCACTACCGTCATCAAGGCCCTCTCGCCCCGAACGCGCGTCATCGCCGTACAAGCCGAGAACGCCCCGGCCTTCCACCACGCGTGGCACACCAAGAAATACGCTCCGATGGTAGCCGCGCAAACGATTGCCGATGGTCTCGCGACCCGTGTGCCGGTGCGCTACACGCTCAGCATGATGCAGGAACTCGATGACTTCGTGCTGGTGAGCGAAGAAGAAATCTGCGAAGCCATCCGCTGCTACGCCGAGACGATCCACCACCTCGCCGAGGGCGGCGGCGCCGCTCCACTGGCTGCCGCACTGAAGATGCGCGACCAGCTCGTGGGCCTCAATGTCGGGCTCATCCTTACCGGCAGCAATATAGACCGCTCTGCCCTTATGCAGGCCCTGCGTACCGACGCTACGTTACACGCACCGCTGGCAGTACCGGATTTTCCATTGGCAAGCATCGACTACGGCGACAGGTAGACAAAAGCGGAGAAGCATCGTGACCGACCAGATAAGAATTTTCGATACGACGCTGCGCGATGGCGAGCAGGCGCCGGGCTGCAGTATGACAATGCGCGAGAAGCTTCGTATCGCCAAGGCACTGTCAGACCTCAGGGTAGACGTCATAGAAGCGGGCTTTCCCGCTGCATCTCCCGGGGATTTCGAGGCGGTGCAGGCGGTAGCGGAACAGGGACTCAAGCCCATCATCTGCGGACTGGCTCGCTGCAACCCTGAAGATATCGAGAAGGTCTTCGCGGCCGTCAAGGGCGCGAAGCGGCACCGTATTCACGTGTTCGTAGCCACCAGCGAAATACACCGCGAGCACAAGCTGCACATGGCTAAGGAAGAAGTCATACGACGGGCAGTGGGAGCCATCTCGATGGCGCGAGAGCTGTGTGACGATGTGGAATTTTCGCCTGAGGATGCATCACGTACCGAGCTTTCTTACCTGGCCGAGGTTGTAAGCGCAGCCATCTCCGCGGGCGCCACCACCATAAACATCCCCGATACGGTCGGCTATACCGTGCCAACGGAGTTTGACCGGCTGTTCCGGTACCTGAAAGAGCACGTCGCGGGGATCGACGACGTGACGCTCAGCGTGCACTGCCACGACGATCTGGGGATGGCGGTAGCAAACAGCCTCGCGGCCGTAACAGCCGGCGCCCGCCAGATCGAGTGCACGATCAACGGAATCGGCGAACGTGCCGGCAACTGCTCGCTCGAGGAAGTGGTGATGGCGCTCTCGACCCGTTCCGAGTTCTTTAACCTTGGTACCGGCGTGGATACCACCCGCCTCTATCCCACTTCGCGGCTGGTGGCCGGGATCACCGGGATGCACGTCCCGCGCAACAAGGCGGTGGTTGGTGAGAACGCGTTTGCGCATGAGGCCGGCATACACCAGCATGGCATGCTGCAGAACCGTTCCACCTACGAGATCATGCGCCCGGAAGAGGTCGGCTTCAGCAAGTCGAACCTCGTCCTCGGCAAGCACAGCGGCAGACACGCATTCCGCATGCGGGTGCGGGAACTGGGATTCGACCTTGACGAGTTTGAAACCAATCGTGCGTTCCAGGAATTCAAGAAACTCGCAGACCGAAAAAAGGACATGTACGACGGCGATATTGAGGCGATCGTTCTCAACGTCGACAGCACCTCCGGCGGGCCGTGGATACTGCAGGCGCTGCAGGTGACGTCGGGTACGAACCAGAAAGCGTCGGCCGTGGTTTCGCTCGTCGGCGATGGCGGCAAGAAGGTAGACAAGGCCGCCACGGCTGACGGCCCCGCGGAAGCCGTATTCCGCGCGCTGGAACTCGCGACGGACATCAACCCTGTCCTGAAGAGCTTCGACCTTCACAGTGCCACCAGCGGCGAGGACGCGCAGGCTGAGGCGACTGTCGTAGTCGCATACGATGGACAGACGTTCCGCGGCCACGGCACCAGTACCGACATCGTCGAAGCGGGCGGTCGAGCCTACCTCGAGGTCATCAACCGCGTCCTGCGTCGCCGGGAACGCGGCGACGTCGGCAGGACGTTGAGCGGCGATATCAACCTTGCCTCCATCTGACGACGGTCTGCGCAAGCCTCGGATGCGCAAGCTCAGTTCGCTTGCTAAGCTACGCGGTCCTGAACGGGTCCGCGCGCCACAATCCGCGCTCCGGCGCCCGCATTTGATGGTGTCACCGTCGCACGGAGTTGAACAATGAGTTTCGAGGGCAGCAAATTTATCTGGATGAACGGCAGGATGATCCCCTGGGAACAGGCCACGGTTCATGTCCTGTCGCACGCCTTGCATTACGGGTCTTCCGTGTTTGAAGGCATACGCGTGTACAAGACTCCGGACGGGCCAAAGGTGTTCAGGCTGACCGATCACATGCAGCGCCTGCTGGATTCGGCAAAGATCTATCGTATGCCCATCCCTTACGGCCTTGCAGAATTGAGCAGTGTCTGCAAGGACATCGTAGTTGCGAACGACCTGATGAATGGCGCCTACATCCGCCCTATCGCTATGCGCGGATATGGCGACGTGGGGCTGGCTCCGAAACCGGATCACCCGGTGGACGTTGCGGTCGCCGCATGGGAATGGGGAGCGTACCTCGGCGCCGACGGACTGGAGCAAGGTGTCGACGTCTGCATCTCCAGCTGGCAGCGCGTTGCTCCCAACACCGTACCGGCGCTGGCAAAGGCCGGTGGCAATTATCTCTCCAGCCAGCTTATCAGCACCGAAGCAAAACGGCTTGGGTTCGCGGAAGGCATTGCCCTGTCGACCGACGGCACCGTCAGTGAGGGCGCCGGTGAGAACCTTTTCATCGTGCACCAGGGCCGGGTGCTGACGCCGCCGGCGACAAGCTCCATCCTGGCGGGAATCACGCGCGACACGGTGATGCAGCTCGCGGCAAGGCTCGACATTCCGGTGGTCGAGCAGTCAATACCGCGGGAGTTCCTCTATCTCGCCGACGAGCTGTTTTTCACCGGCACGGCCGCAGAGATAACGCCCATCCGCTCGGTGGATCGGATCCAGATCGGCGAGGGGCGGCGCGGCCCTGTCACGGCCCAACTGCAATCGGCGTTCTTCGGCCTGTTCAGCGGCGAAACCGAAGACACGGCCGGCTGGCTGGAAGGGGTGGAAAAGCCCCGCGTAGCCGCAGCTGGCGGTTCGTGACGCAGCTGCCGGCACGACCAGGAATCTTATGACCAGCCAAAAATCCGGCACGATCTTCGACAAGGTCTGGTCCCAGCACGTCGTATCCGAAGAAACGGCCGACACACCAGCCGTACTCTACATCGACCTCCACCTCATCCACGAAGTGACGACGCCGCAGGCGTTTTCCCTGCTGCGGGAACGAAAGCTGCCGGTCCGGCGGCCGGACCTGACGCTGGGCACACTGGATCACTCGACGCCAACGACCCCGTTTCGCTCTCTTGCCGATCTCCAATCGGCCGGCGCAAGCGCCGCGAAGCAAGTGACCACGATGCAGGACAACTGCCGCGAATTCGGCCTCGAGGTGTTCGCGATGGACAGTCCGCATCGCGGCATCGTGCATGTCATCGGCCCCGAACTGGGTGCGACTCAGCCCGGGAAGACCATCGTGTGCGGTGACAGCCATACCAGTACCCATGGGGCGTTCGGGGCTTTGGCGTTCGGCATCGGTACGACCGAGGTCGGCCACGTGCTGGCTACGCAATGCCTCTTGCAGAGAAAGCCGAAAACCCTCGCCATTGACTTAAGCGGGCCTCTCCGGCCGGGTGTCACGGCAAAGGACGTGATCCTCGCGACGATTGCGCGCATCGGCGTCGACGGGGGAACGGGCCACGTCATCGAGTACCGCGGCGGCGCGATCGATGCGATGGACATGGAGGCGCGCATGACGGTGTGCAACATGTCGATCGAGGCCGGCGCGCGCGCGGGAATGATAGCACCGGACGACACGACCTTCGAATACCTCTACGGACGACCAAGGGTCCCGCAGGGCCCCGCATGGGACGAGGCGGTCGCCCGCTGGCGCGCCTTGCGCACCGACACCGATGCCCGATACGACAAGACGCTTGAAATAGAGGGCGCGGAGTTGCAGCCGATGGTGACCTTCGGCACCAACCCGGGCATGGCTGTTGCGATCAACGAGCCGGTGCCCGGTTACAACGGGAGTTCCGCGTTACGCAAAGCACTGGAGTACATGCAGCTGTCACCGGGGAAGCCTCTCAGCCAGGCGGCCGTGGACGTCGTGTTTATAGGGAGTTGCACGAACTCGCGCCTCTCCGACCTGAGGCAAGCGGCGGACATCATGCGGGGTCGGACGGTAGCACCGGGTGTCACCATGCTGGTCGTGCCGGGCTCGCAACAGGTTAAAAAGGAGGCCGAGGCGCTGGGCCTGCATGACGTGTTCAAAGCAGCGGGCGCCGAATGGCGTGAGTCCGGATGCTCGATGTGCCTCGGCATGAACGGCGACACGGTGCCGCGCGGCAAGCTGTGTGTCAGCACCAGCAATCGCAATTTCGAAGGCCGGCAGGGCATTGGTGCGCGGACCGTGCTCGCCAGCCCGATGACCGCGGCGGCCTCGGCAGTGCGGGGCCGCGTCGCCGACCCACGCGAATTCCTGTGAGCAAATGATGCATCCCATAACCAGCATCAGATCGTGCACGGTGGTACTGCCGATGGACGACGTCGATACCGACCAGATCATCCCCGCGCGCTTCCTCACGACGACCACCCGCGAGGGTTTGGGCCAGCACCTGTTTCACGATTGGCGCTATGATCACGACGGACAGCCGAAGAGCGACTTCGTCCTGAACTCGGATGCCGCCAGGGGATGTCGCGTGCTCGTCAGCGGCCGCAACTTTGGCTGCGGCTCATCGCGTGAGCACGCACCCTGGGCCTTGCTCGACTACGGTTTTCTCGCCGTAATCAGCAGCGAGGTTGCCGATATCTTCCGAAGCAATGCGCTGAAGAACGGGCTGCTACCGATCCTGGTGGACGGCCAAAGCCACCAATGGCTGCTCGATCACCCCGGCACCGAGGTCAGTATTGACGTCGCTGCATCCACGCTGGTCCTCGCCAACGGCAGGGCCATCGAGTACCCGATCGATTCATTCGCCCGCTACTGCCTGCTCGAGGGTCTGGACCAGCTCGGATTCCTGCTCAGGCAGGAAGAAGCAATTCGACGCTTTGAAGAGAGCCGTTCCTGGACGCCGTAATCGCAAGCCTCGCCGGAGACGGTATCGGTCCCGAGGTTTCCGAGGCCGGACAGCGGGTATTGCAGCATATAGCGTCCATTCGTGGACATCGTTTCGAGGTTCGCGAGTGCCTCATTGGCGGTGCCGCAATTGACGGTGTCGGCGACCCGCTGCCGTCCGACACCGTCGCAACCTGCCTCGAAAGTGACGCCGTATTGCTCGGTGCCGTGGGTGGACCGGCATGGTCCGACCCCAACGCGAAAAAACGGCCGGAGCAGGGTCTCCTCGAGCTGCGGGCTGCATTGGGTGTTTTCGCAAACCTGCGACCGGTGCAAATTTACAACTCGCTGTCGAGCGCGTCCCCGATCAAACCGGATCGGCTCGCGGGCGTCGATCTCATCGTGGTGCGCGAGCTGACAGGCGGAATCTACTTCGGCGACAAGACCCGGGATACGGACTCCGCCAGCGACCTCTGCCGCTACAGTACCGCGGAGATAGAGCGCATCGTTCGCGTTGCCGCCTCGTTGGCCACGCAGAGAAGCGGCAGGCTCTGTTCCGTCGACAAGGCAAACGTACTGGAAACGTCGCGTTTGTGGCGCGACGTAACAAACCGCGTAGTGGCCGATGAGTTCCCGGAGCTGGAGCTCGAGCACATGCTGGTGGACGCGGCTGCGATGCACCTGATCAACAAGCCCCGCTACTTCGACGTTATCGTCACGGAGAACATGTTCGGCGACATATTGACGGATGAAGCCTCGATGCTTGCCGGATCCCTAGGGATGCTGCCGTCGGCCTCGCTTGGCAACTCCAAACGGGGCCTGTACGAACCCATCCACGGCTCCGCCCCGGACATCGCGGGTCAGGGATGCGCCAATCCGTGCGGCATGATCGCGAGCATTGCCCTGATGTTTCGCCACAGCCTGGATCTTCCCGAGGAAGCTGCGATGCTCGAGCAGGCGCTGGCAAGCGTCATAGAGGATGGCGCCAGGACGGCCGACATTGCCGTTGCAGGCGATACGGTCCTCTCAACGCGTGAAATGACGGCTGGGATTATTCGGCAATTGCGCTGACGATCGAGGCGCGCTCCGCGTGTGTAGCAAAGCGGCCGGCCTGCCCTTCCCGGAAGCTTGATATAAGGGCTGCGAGCTCCCGGCACTCGATGAGAAAGCCATCGTGACCATCGGGAGACTGCAACAGCGCGTGCCTTGCGTTCGGCATGTTCTGCGAGAGCAGCTGCTGCTCGTGTGGCGGATACAGTATGTCCGAACTGATCGAGACGACCAGCGCCGGGTGCCGGATACTGCGGACCACCGAAAGGTAATCGCCGCGTCCACGCGAAATGTCGAAGTCGTTCATCGCCTGCGTCAGGCGCACATAAGTGTTCGCATCGAAGCGCTTGTTGATTTTTTCCCCCTGGTAGCGCAGGTATGACTGGACCTGGAATTCACCCCCTCCTTGTTCGTTCCTGCAGAAACGCTCGTCGAAACTGTGCCAGCTGCGATAGGTGCAGATCGCCATCATCCGCGCCGCTGCCAGTCCCTTTTCCGGCGCTCGCTCCTCGGAGTAGTTGCCGCCATTCCAGTCAGGGTCCGCGTAGATTGCATTCCGCTGCGCTTCACTCATGGCGATGCACCAGGCGGAATGCCGGCCGCCCACGCCGATTGGCACGATGCGCTCCACCATGTCCGGGTACATCATCGCCCATTCGAGCGCCTGCATCCCGCCGAGCGATGGCCCGGTCACGAGTGCCAGCCGTTCGATCCCGAGGTGGTCGATTAGCGCACGCTGGACGCTCACCATGTCGCGCACCGTGATACGCGGAAAGTCTGCGCGCCATC
>DATGQI010000236.1:0-10691 GCA_035304285.1 Woeseiaceae bacterium | reverse complement strand
GGCTTGAGCCCGCCGAAGACAGGTTCCTTGATGATGCCGGCTGCCATGAGCGCTGCGACATAGTTCCCCATCGCTTCCATCTCCTCAGGCTTTGGCGGAACGCCCGACTCCGTCTCCCGGGTTGCCTTGCCGAAAACCATGACTTTCATTGCGCATCTCCTGTTTGAGGTGTATTCCGGCTTCAAGGACGCTCGAAGGGTGCTTGTGCCGACATTCTGTCGGTCGGGAGATTAACCCAACGTCCTCGAGAGCAGATGCACGATCCCGCGTACATAGACCTGGCGATCCTGGGGGCCCGGCCGAAGGCCATGGCAGCCCTGTTGCGATACTTCCGCGACCTGGACACGGCGGAGGAAGCCTTCCAGGAAGCTTGCCTTAAGGCCCTGAAGAGCTGGCCGCTCAAGGGTCCGCCCAGGGACCCTACGGCGTGGCTGGTGCTGGTCGGCCGCAATGCGGGCGTGGACGGCCGGCGGCGCCAGCGTGGAGTCGAGCCCTTGCCCGAGCCCGATGCCCTGGTGGACTCCCGCGACGACATCGATCCGGAACGCCTCGACGAGAGCCGCTATGGCGACGACATCCTGCGTCTCTTGTTCGTGTGCGGGCACCCGAGCCTGCCTGCGACGCGGCAGATCGCCCTCGCCCTTCGGATCGTGTCCGGGCTCACCGTCGAGCAGATCGCGAGGGCATTCCTGGTGTCTCCTGCCGCGATGGAGCAGCGTATCACCCGCGCCAAGCGGACGATCGCAAAGGCCGGTTTGGAATTCGACACGCCGAGCGCGGCCGAGCGACGTTCGCGACTCGCGGCCGTATCGACGATGATCTATCTCGTTTTCAATGAGGGTTACGGCGCCACTCCCGACACCGCTTTGGTACGCGAACCGGTCGCCGACGAAGCCATTCGCCTGGGGCGGCTGCTCGCTGGTCTTTTCCCGAACGATCCCGAGGTCCTTGGGCTGCTGGCCCTGATGCTGTTCCAGCAATCACGCTCGCCTGCACGCTTCGACGCGAACGGCGAGATCGTCCTGCTCGAGGAGCAGGATCGAAGTCTCTGGAGCTGGCCGCTCATCGACGAAGGACGGCAGTTGCTGGCCAGGGCCGCCGTCTTTCGTGACCCGGGGCCTTACCAGCTCCAGGCGGCCATTTCGGCACTGCATGCGCGCGCGACAGGACCGGCAGATACGCCATGGAAAGAGATCGACTCCCTGTACCGGGTGCTCGAGTCGCTCGAGGCGTCACCCGTGGTAACGCTCAACCGCGCCGTGGCGGTCTGGAAGCTGCGGGGCGCCGGGGCCGCACTGGAAATGGTCGATCCGTTGAAGAGCGAACTGGATGCCTACTTCTATTTCCACGGTTTGCGCGGCACCCTGCTAAGGGAACTGGGAAGGCGCGACGAAGCGCGCCTCGCGCTGACCCGTGCCATCGCCCTCGCGAACTCCGTTGCGGAAGCGAGGCTGATCCGGCGCGAACTGGACCGGCTTACGGCGAGTTGAGCATCGCGTCTGCAATTGCCCCGGTGACAGGTGACGGATGACCCGCCTGCACTAATCCTGCTGGCCCCCTGCTCCGCGCACCGCCGCCTCGATCCTCGCGACGTCGATCTTCCGCATCTCCAGCATCGCCTCGAACGCGCGCTTCGCCACGTCGCCGCCCTCGGCCATCGCTTCGGTCAGGACGCGGGGGGTGATCTGCCACGACAGGCCCCACTTGTCCTTGCACCAGCCGCACGCACTCTCCGTGCCGCCGTTGCCGACGATCGCGTTCCAATAGCGGTCGGTTTCCTCCTGGTCTTCGGTGGCGATCTGGAACGAGAATGCCTCACTGTGCTTGAAGGTGTCCCCGCCGTTCAGGCCAATGCACGGCACGCCGCACACCGTGAAGTCGACCGTCAGTACGTCGCCTGCCTTGCCGCCCGGGAAGTCGGAGGGCGCGCGGTGCACCGCACCGACTTTGCTGTCGGGGAAGGTCTGGGCATAAAAGCGCGCTGCCCCTTCTGCGTCATCGTCGTACCACAGGCAGATGGTGTTCTTGTTCAACTTGCTCTCCTCTCGGTTTGGCTGCGGGCATGGAAAGTTCACGGATTGCAGATCCGGCCCGCGACGATCCGCGTTCGGCATAGTCCGGTCTGGCGTCCCTGACCTGTATACCAATGTAGTCGGAGCAGAGCTGAGCTTATCGACACGTGGCGGTCGAAAATTGGCTGATCCTCGTCGTCTGTCATGACACAGGGGTACGGCGAGCTACAAAGCTCTGCCTCGATCAGTGCCAGGGATTCCGCGGTCGAGCAGGCCCACCCAACCAGGACTTCGCTGAAGCCACCGTCTCGGTGAGTCGGCCGAGGCTAGCGCCTGATGACGCATGTCGTTTCAGCGAGCCCGGGCCGCCGCTTCTGCAAGATCCATGTGGAGTCGAGGGAGAAAGAACTGCACGATCGGCCCCACGAGGATCGCGAACGCAACCGTGCCGATTCCGAAGGTGCCGCCCAGCATCCAGCCGATTGCCAGCACAGTGATCTCGAGCACTGTTCGGGTGAGACGGATCGATGGTCCTCGCCTGGCGATGCCGGTCATGAGGCCGTCACGCGGTCCCGGTCCGAGATGGGCACCAATGTACAGACCGGAACCGAACCCGATGATCAGGATCCCGCTCGCCATTAACACGATGCGCCAGACCATCGCTTCCGGCTCGGGAATCATGAGGGCCGACAGGTCGATCGAGATGCCGATGATGACAGCGTTGAGCAGTGTGCCGACGCCGTACGGCTCGCGGAGCGGCACCCATGCGATCAGTACGACTATCGAAGTGATGATCGACCAGATGCCGATCGTGAGACCGAACTGGTGAACCAGGCCCTGATGAAGCACGTCCCAGGGCGGCACACCTAATCTTGACTGCAGCATCAGCCCGATCCCTGCCCCGAACAGGATCAGTCCGAGGATAAGGTTGACGAAGCGCTGGATGAGACGGGGGCCGCGGACGGGGATGAGGAGTGTGGTGGGCATGGACAAGGGATTCAGGGCTTGAGGTGAGGTTCGGTTTGGCCATTGTGGCCTAACTGGCGTTTCCAGTACGCTAAAAGCTGGCGATGACACCCACAGTGACCGTGCGCCCGGCGCCATAGAGCCGTTCACCGACTGGTATATCGGAACCGGCGGCACGATTGATACCAACCAGGTGGTCCTGGTAGGTCTCATCGAGGAGGTTGTCGAGCCGTGCTTCGAGACGGAGCGAGTCGCCGGCCTCCCAGGCAAATGCGATGTTCACGACTTCATAACCCGGTGTCGCCTGTTCGCTGTTATACAGAGATACGCGATCCTGCTTCGCGTAAGCAACCAGTTCCGGTTTCACCCACCATGAGCCGGCACTGTACGTCAGCCCGATGCTGCCGTTCAGGGGCGCCAGGCGGTACAGGTTGTCACTCGTATCGCGGCGCTCCCCGCGCACGTAGCTGAGAATACCGTCGAGCGACCAGCGATCGGCCAGCGTGTACTGCCAGGCCATATCACCACCCCATAGTTTCGCGTCGACGTTCGCGAAAGCGAGCGGCAACTCGCCACTCATCATGGTGGATACCATGTTCGCAATCGTATTGCTGGAAGGCACGCCCTGGATGTAGTCATCGACGCTGCGGTAGAAGAATTGGGGCGACACACTGAAGCGGCCCGCATCGTGACTGAATCCCACGACGATTTCGTTGGAGCGCTCGGGTTCCAGGTTGATACCGCCGATATAAGTGCGGCCGTCTGCGAGTCCGCCTGTCGCCTCCAGGGGCAACCACAGGTACAGCTCCTGGTAAGACGGCGCTCGCGACTTCGAACCCAGCTCGAAGCTCCATTCTGTATGCTCGGAACTGCGATAGAGATACTTGAAGACGGCATCAACACTGCCATGTTCATGACCTCGGTCACTGTTGTTGAACGCATCGGCGAGTAACCCCACAGGGGTTTGCATGGCTGCGGGCATACCCATGGCGATAACCTGGCCAGCATCTGTCGAGACTTCCTTGTAGCGCAGACCTAGTTCGAAGCGGGAGTCGCCGCGAGGTACGCTCGCCTCAAAATAGGCACCGAGAACATCGCGCTTGATCGAGTTGAAATTGTTGACACGGAACATGGCCATATTCGGGTTCGTGATAACGGAGTCGTGCTCAGCCAGTATGCCGTCAACGCCTATTCGCAAATCTGCCGCATCCAGGTTCATGACCAATGCAAGGCTGAACTGCGAGCCCGACCCGTTGGCCAGGTTCTGCCGTTGCCGCATCGCCGTCGGTGCCTCGCGCAAGCCAAAGTTGTCCATGAGGTGAGCGACGTCGTTGTACGTGAAACGGGTTTCGATCCTGAGTGCCTGGTTCAGCTCTCGCGTCCACTGGGCGCCGAAGATATCCGCTTTTATATAGCGAATATCCATGGGCAGTGCGGGTGTGCCGGCGTCGTCCGTATCCAGGCGTCCGGCGTATAGCAGCAAGTCCGTATTCGCTGACCTGTAGCCATAGCTCAGGTCGTACCGCTCCCTGTGCAGGCCGGAAGGCCGCATCTCACCGTGCGGCGTGTCGATCGTGTTCCCATCATCGACCTCCGTCAGCAGTGTTGCGCGGTGGGCCTGGTTGGCAAGTGTCATCCTTCCGATAGAAGTGCTGACGTTCCCATTGCTGGAATAACGCGTGCCGAGGGTTCCGGCGATGCCGAAATCCTCGTCGCCGAAAGCACCGCGTGCCAAGCGAGTGCCGATGTAGCCGCCGATGGATTCCGGTGCGCGCGATACGCTTGCAATGCCGCGTTCCACCACTAGTTCCCCGGTAATCATCGGCGACAGGTAGGACAGCGGTGTATCCATCGCGTTTGGCCCGCCACCGATGATGCCGGCGTCATCGATATCCACCGCAACCCGATCGCCATACATCCCCCGGTATTGCGCGATGCCTGTGATCAGACCGTTAGCATTGACGTTCGCACCGGGAATGTCTTTCAGGACGCGCGCCGTATCGACCAGCATTTCCCGGTCGACTTCCACGCGAGTCGATGTAGTGGCGACCGACCGGCCAAGTACGACGATCTCTTCGGGCATCGCCCGATCGTCGCGGGAATCTTCTGCAGCGGACAACGCTGACAGAGGCATGAGAGCAGCAAGTGCTGCAAAGCACAGTGTTTTCAATTTATTGCTCCTGAAACGGACCTCACCACCGCGATCGGGCCGCGGCGGCGTTCAATCTAGAACTCGAGTCGTCTCAGGCAGGCGGTGCACGGCTCCGGTATGGGTGTCGCCGAATGTCGCGAATTTCTGCTGTGGCTGGCAGTGCCGCCGGCGGCAGCGGCAGGTCGAGGAGTGATTCGCTGACCTGGTCAATCGCCGCTGCCGGGGACAGCATGTGGCCGAACGGACAGCGATGGTCTTCGTCATCGCCATGATGTTGCCCGGCCTGCCGATCGGGGTGGTTCGTATGGCTGTCGTGACCGCTGGCATTAAGCGCGGTGA
Source organism: Woeseiaceae bacterium (assembly GCA_035304285.1). Classification (GTDB taxonomy): domain Bacteria; phylum Pseudomonadota; class Gammaproteobacteria; order Steroidobacterales; family Woeseiaceae; genus IDS-8. The sequence continues at coordinate 5,222 of DATGQI010000236.1, read as the reverse complement.
ACAGGCCCTCTGGCGCATATTCCGGGCAAAGCTCGAACCAAAGGCCGTCGCCGTCACCTGCCGGCATGTAACCAACCGGGATGGCGACACGCAGTACAAGTGCTGCGAACAACAATAGCCCGGGAATGAGCCGGATTGTTCGAAACCTGTTCATTGCGCGATCAGTATAGTGGATCGTGTGTGGGCTGACACTTCGCGCCGTGGCATTTTACGTAAACTTCTAGACACTCGGCTTGCAGATTATTCCGGATCCAGGTGATGGTTACGAAGACGATGCAGAACCGGTGTGCGGTGTTCAGCATGGCCGCGCCGTCCCCGCTTCAAGTGGCGATGATGGTCGGCTCTTTCAGAGCACTATGATCTTTCGCGCCCAGGTTCCTGCCAGGGTACGGTACCGACAAGGGCTAGCGACACCAGCAGGTAAACCGACACCCCCGAAACAACTGGTGCCGAGAATAGCAGTGATCAGGCTTAATGGCTGCTCCGTAACCCTTCGACGTGAGACCGGTGCCTGATCCGGCTTCCGCGGTAATTTTTACCCTTCAGTAAGTAATTCGTGCGGCAGCTCGTTACCAAAATCGGGCGGCGCGCGGCGGCACGGAAGTTGCAGACCCTAACCGTATTTTCGCAAGGAGGAAGTGCCGTGGGCCTGTTAACCTGGATCATCATCGGCGCCATCGCGGGCGCCATCGCGAAGTGGATCATGCCGGGGGACGATCCCGGCGGCTTCATCATCACCATCCTGCTGGGCATCGGTGGCGCTCTCATCGGCGGGTTCATAGCGTCGGCGATCGGTCTCGGAGGCGTGGAAGGATTCACGATCGGGAGCATCATTATCGCCATCCTCGGCGCAATCCTGCTCCTGGTCCTGTACCGGCTCGTCACCGGAAATCGCGCCAAACGCAGAACCTGAGGTAGCCTTGTGCGGGTAGGCCGCCGGCCGCTGGGGGCGCTGCAGCTCTCAGCCGCGATTGCCGGCTGGCCGTTTACCGGCAGTTATCTTGCAAAAGGCGCCCTGAAGCTGCAGATATGAGGCTGGCCTCACCGGCTGGCCCGTGGTCGTCGCAGCGATCACGTCCGTGACTACCACGCTTCTAATGGCGCGGATCCTGTGGCTTGCGCGATGTTCTTGCCCTCATGCCGCGTGCATCCCGCCCATCGCGGCGGCTGCGGCTCGTCTCACGCGAAGCCCGGGCGGCGCTGTGGCACGGTCTATATCAGGCTGATCGAGCCGAGCGGGACTCCAGTCAGGGTCAGGCGGATGGTGGCGTCTTCGAATCTGCGACGTTGTTGCAGAGTCAAGCTTGCGGTACAAGAGCAAGCCAGTTACTCGTGGAAAATGCCTGCTTCACTTCTGGCCTCATCAACAACAGATGCTCAGCCGCGCCCAGGGAACACCCCAATGAAGACCATACGACTTCCGCTCGTCCTTTTCGTCATTGCGGTTCTGACCGCCTGTTCCAGCGAAACATCGCAACCCGGCGGCGCGGACCTTCTTCTTATCAATGGCCGCGTTTACACGCTGGACTGGAACGATCCGGACGGCGACGGCGCGCTGCCGAAAGATGCACCGTACGATGGCAGCCGCTGGCAACCGGACGCCGAGGCAGTAGCCATCAAGGGAAATCGAATCGTATTCGTCGGCTCGACATCTGATGCGTCGTCGCACCAGGATGACTCGACCCGCGTCGTCGATCTCGCCGGCGCTACGGTCGTTCCGGGGTTCGTCGATTCGCACACGCATGTATTCGGACTCGGCGCTGCGCTCGACCTTGTCGACCTGGTGGACGTCGAAACGGAAGAAGAAGCGGTAGCACGGGTCGCGGAACGGGCCCGGAATGTGCCAAAGGGCGACTGGATCGTGGGTCGCGGCTGGGACGAGGGCGCCTGGGCCAATCGCTATCCGGACAAGGCCCTGCTGTCCGAGGCGGTGCCGGATCACCCGGTGTTCCTGGCCAGCCTGCACAGCTTCGCCGGCTGGGCGAACCAGATGGCGCTGGATGAGGCGGGCATCACGGCCGAAACCGAGGCGCCGGTCGGCGGTGAGATCCGGCGGTCCGCCGACGGTGAACCAAACGGGATGTTCCTCAACAGAGCCGTGCCACTGATCAGCGACGCTGTCCCGCCACCGCCACGCGAGACCGTTACGATGCAGGTACTCGCTGGCCTCCGGCAAATGGCGGAAGACGGCTACGTGACCGTCCATGAAGCGGGCCTCGATGCGCGCGAGATGAGCATCCTCGAAGAACTGGAAGCGTCGGGACAGTTGCCGATACGGGTTTACGCGATGCTGTCGCTGCGCGATGAAGACCTCATCCGCGAGTGGATTGCCAAGGGCCCGGACCAGGACAGTGACAGCATGCTGGTCACGCGAGCGGTCAAGGCCTATTACGACGCGGCACTTGGCTCGCGCGGGGCGAGGCTTCTTTATGATTACGCCGACCAACCAGGACACCGCGGCGTCAGCGGCGACGACTATGGCTTCAACGAAGCACTGACGGAGGAGGCCATGCAGCGCGGCTTTCAGCTGGCGATTCACGCAATCGGTGATGCCGGCAATCGCGAGTCACTGGACATTCTGGAGCGAATCTTCAAAGCACACCCGGAGACCGCCAGGTACCGGCATCGCATCGAGCACGCGCAGGTGCTGCACCCGGATGACATTTCACGCTTCGGTGACCTTGGAATCATTGCCTCGATGGAGCCGCCACATGCGATGGAAGACAAGACCTGGGCGGAGGCGCGACTAGGGCCGGAACGCATCCTGGGGGCGTATGCCTGGCGCTCGTTGCGGGAGACCGGTGCGCCGCTCACCTTCAACTCCGACAATCCCGGGTCGGACCACGATATTTTTTATGGGCTGCATTCGGCGATTACGCGCCAGGACAAGGTGAATGAGCCTGAGGGCGGCTGGTACCCGGAGCAGGCATTGAACGCGGACGAGACGATCCGGGCATATACGAGCTGGTCCGCTTTCGCGAGTTTTCGCGAGGACCAGACCGGCGTACTGGAGCCCGGCCGCTGGGCCGACATTACGGTCATGGATATCGATCCGTTTCTGCTCGCGGATGAAAGTCCCGCGGATCTTCTGAACGGTCGCATCCTGATGACGATCGTGGGCGGCAACGTGGTCTACGAACGTTGATCGACTGAACCAGCCGGCGCGCCGTTGTCCTTGTTTGCCAACCCCTGCTCTCCTGAGAAGTACTTTTTCTGCCATCGGCGAGATCGACGCGCCATCAAAGCGTCAGTCCGAGTCAGGCAAGACTTCCGCAAGGAGCTCTCACTGGAGTACTGGACGCGCCGTAAGTCGCTGAACCACGATGACGAGTTGGTGGCAGGGGAGGAATGGAACCACCGACACCCGGATTTTATGTTGGGGGTGAAGGCCTCGTGGTCATTTTTTCAATTTTTGCCGGGTCAATCGCATACAAACAGTTCGTCGACTTCGCGCCGCAACACCGGTAGCTTGTTCTCCGGGTGGGCGCTACCGTCTCCGAACGCCCGAGGAAGACCGCTCAATTTTGGTCTGTACGTATGGCGGCGAAGCGGCTTAATCCAGAAGTTCTTTCGGGACGTTGCCGCCGTTATCGGCCAGTTTCTTCAGCACGGCCTTGTGTAACCACATGTTCATCTGCGCGGAATCTCCCATCTTGTCGGCCGGACACCCGAGTTCGGTCGCAAGCTCCTTGCGTGCGCCGAGGCTGCTGTCGATACCCAGGAGCTTCAGAAGGTCGACGATCGACGTCTTCCAGTTGAGCTTCTGCGAGTTCGCGGCGGCGAGTCCTTCGAGTTTGCCCATGACATCCACAACCGGTACAGCTTTCGTCGAGGCCTTAGGGGCCGGCTGCGGTGCTGGGGCCCGCTGGGGAGCGGGCGCTGCTTGCTTCGTCGGCGCCGACTTGGCAGCAGGCCGGTTGATACCGAGCTTTTCCAGAATATTGTCAAACATGCCCATAACGGTTCCTTCTTGGTTAGAACACCGGAAGTAAGATTTGCCTGAGAATTTGCCCGCGGGCAGCGACACCGGGCAGAACACAGACGGTAGATCAAAACACGCTGCACACCCGGCCGGTGGGCTGCTGAACAGTAACAGAGTTTGCGAACTGTGAGTGCATGGTGCGGGCGGTGGATCCGGCCCTTTACCTGCGAGGTCGGGCGGGATCAACCGCCCTCGCCACTCGGCTCGCGACCTCCGACCAGCGGGCCCAGAATAGCAGATACCCTTTGCAGCCCGGTAATCATCGCTTGACCGCGCGTTCGCCCGCAATGGCGGTTTCCGGCAGCGGTAGAATCGGGGCCCATGAATAACAAGAAATGGTTCCTCGCGAGCCTGTTACTGCTGAATGCCGTGCCGTTGTACGGGGTGCTGGCATGGGGCTGGCAGAGCTTCGATCTCATTTTTCTGTACTGGCTCGAGAATGTCATCATTGGCGTCTTCGCGATCCTGCGATTCCTGGTCCGCCCGAACTGGCAGGAAAAAGAGAAGCGCCGCGCTTTCTTCACTGTGCCGTTTTTCGTGATCCATTACGGCCTGTTCTGTTTTGCACACGGCACGTTGGTGATGAACCTCTTCGGTGATTCCGTACTCGGCCAAATTGCGGAACAAGGCATTCCCACCGTCATTCCGGTCGTGCTGGAGATGAGGAACCTGTGGTGGGCCGTGATTGCACTCGCCGTCCTGCAGTTGCTGGATTGGATTCGGGATGCCCGGCAGCGTGAGGACGGCGAACAAGTGTCCCGGAGCGATGCCGTCCGGGAGTTGATGGTGGCTCCCTACGAACGAATCATCGTGATGCACTTTGCGCTTATCCTGTCCGCCCTGGCTCTCTCGAACCTGGGCGAACCGGTCGTAGGACTGGTTGTGTTCGTAGCTGTAAAGACGGCCTTCGATATCCGGTATTGGCGAAAGGACGAAGAACGGGCGAAAAGGTCGCCGGCCGGAGAGGTGCGCGGCCGTTCGAAGTCAGGGGGCGACAGGACGCATGACTCACCTCCGCAGTAACTGGAGCGGGATGGCTGGTCATCCTCTCAAGGCGTTTGTGGAGGTGAGCATGTTATCGCACGCGTGGCCGAAAGATGCTCGGGGACCTCGTCTGGCCGAGCTCGACCGCTGTTCGCTAACCGGCTACTTTTACGGGCGAGTTCGTCGCGTGTTTGGCGGCCAGATAGCCGAAAGTCAGGGCCGGCCCGATTGTTGCGCCGCCACTCCAGTACGCCTG
>DATGQI010000235.1:0-3716 GCA_035304285.1 Woeseiaceae bacterium | reverse complement strand
CTCCGCCGACGACATCGTCAAACTCGCCCGCAACTCCTTCGAAGCCTCCTTCCTGCCAAACGACCGCAAACAGGAACACGACACCCAGGTCACGGAAGCAGCCGGCCGGATCATGGAGTAAAGGGGACAGATTTATTTTTCAGTAAAGGGGACAGATTTATTTTTCTCCTCGCGTTGCAAGGCCCACGTGACCATTAGGGCAGAAAAATAAATCTGTCCCCTTTACTGAAAAATAGATCTGTCCCCTTTAATTGTCGAGGAAGCGCTCGCTGATTTCCCCGTAGGCGTCGATGCGGCGGTCGCGGAAGAATGGCCAGCCGTGCCGGGAACGGGCCATCTCGCCGAGATTGGCCTCCATCACCAGCACGCATTCCTCATCTTCCGGGGCGCGGCACAGGATGCGGCCATCCGGCGCGACCATGAAGCTCTGTCCCCAGAACTCGATGCCACCGTCGCCGGCCGGATCCGGTTCGAAGCCGATCCGGTTGACGGCGACGACGAAGCAGCCGTTCGCGATGGCGTGCGCGCGTTGCATCGTCTCCCAGGCCTCGTGCTGCTGCTTGCCCACTTCCCCTTTCTCTTCCGGGTGCCAGCCGATCGCGGTGGGATAGAACAGGATCTCGGCACCCTTCATCGCAGTGAGGCGCGCCGCTTCCGGATACCACTGGTCCCAGCAGATCAGCACGCCGAGATCGGCTTTCTCCGTGCCGAAACTCTGGAACCCGAGATCGCCCGGGGTGAAGTAGTACTTCTCGTAGTAACGCGGATCGTCCGGGATGTGCATCTTCCGGTACTTGCCGATATAGCCGTGCTTTCGGTCGAGCACTGCTGTCGTATTGTGATAAAGGCCGGCAGCGCGTTTCTCGAACAGGCTGGCAATGATCGTCACGTCGTGTTCGGCGGCCACGGCGGCGAAAGCCTCCGTGCTGGGGCCGGGAACGGATTCCGCAAGCTCGAAGTGCGCGTCGTTCTCGCTTTGGCAGAAATAACGTGAACGAAAGAGCTCGGGCAGGCAAATGACCTCCGCGCCCTTCTCCGCGGCCTCCCTCGTCATCCGCAGCGCTTTGTCCATGTTCTCTTCGGGGACATCGGAGCACTGCATCTGCACGATGCCGATTCTTACGCCGCGGGATTTCTTGCTGGTCTCGTTCATGTCCTCGAAGCTCCGTCTGTCCTTCGCGTATCGTAGTAGGTTCCCTCGCGGAAGAAGCTCATGTACTGGTCCAGGATTGCCATGCCGCGCTTCGGGCGCACCGCGCCGGACTCGATCTTTTCCTTGATGATGTCGTTCATGCGCCGCTGCAAATCGTTCGGGAAATACTGCACCTGCGCCAGGATTTCCTGCACCTCCGTTCCATGGATGACTTTTTCGATCCAGAAGTTGCCGTCCTCTTCCGCGTCACCGTAGACGTGGATTTCCGGCACGCGCCCGAACAGGTTGTGCGAATCGCCCATGATGTCCTGGTAGGCGCCCATCAGGAAGAAGCCGAGGAAATAGCGCTCGCCGGCGATCAAGGGGTGCAGCTCCAGGAAGTTCTTATCTTCGTTCGAGGAAACGTATTGGCTGACCTTGCCGTCGGAGTCGCAGGTTAGGTCGACCAGCAGCGCGCGCCGGCTTGGCCGTTCATCGAGATGCTGCAAGGGAACGATCGGGAACGGCTGGTCGATCGCCCAGTGATCCAGCATCGACTGGAACACGGAGAAGTCACAGAGGTACTGGTCCACCAGCTTGTCTTCCAGTTCGTGAAACTCGGCAGGCACCGGGTCCGGATCGGCCTTGCGCAGGCGTCGCAGGATGGCGGAACAACAGCTCCAGTACAGGCGCTCCACCAGCGCGTTCTGCTCGAGCGGCAGGTAGCCTACGCTGAACAGCGTCGCCGCTTCGCGATGGATCTCGACGATGTCGTGATACGCTTCCAGCAGCTGGCTGACGCTCATTTTCCGTGCCGGCTTCGCCTCCAGCCTCTGCAGGATTTCGCTTAAGTTGCGGACCATCGGCGCCGCGTCCGCCGGCAGCTTGAAATCGTCCGCCACACGGTCTTTGCGAAACGCCCCTAGTGTCTCGACCACGAGCACCGAGTGGTGCGCAGTGATCGCACGCCCGCTCTCCGAGATGAGCACCGGGTGCGGCTGGAATTTTGCGTCGCAGACTTCCATGACGGAGTACACCACGGCGTTCGCATACTCCTGCAGGCTGTAGTTGATGCCGCCCTCTTCATAGCCGCCGGAGTAGTTGACGCCCAGCCCGCCACCGACGTCCAAGTAGCGGATAGGCAGGCCACGAGCTTTAAGCTCGGCGTAGATCTGCGCCATCTCCTTGACCGCCTGCTTCAGCGTCTGGATGTCGGCGATCTGGCTGCCCAGGTGAAAGTGCAGGAGGACAAACGAGTCGATGCGGTTCGTGCGCTCCAGCCGGTCGACCAGTTCCACCAGTTCCGGCAGGGACACGCCGAATTTCGATCGGTAACCGCCGGAATCCGCCCATCGTCCGGAGCCGGCAGTACGCAGCCGGATGCGCACGCCGAAGCGTGTGCTGGTTTCCTGCTCGTCCACCAGCGCCATCAGCTGTTCGAATTCGGCGAACTTCTCCATCACCGGAATGACGTTTTTACCGAGGCTCTGCGCCGCGAGAATCAGGGACAACATCGTGCGGTCCTTGACGCCATTGCAGATAAGGAGCGTCTCGTCTTGCGACAGGTGCGGCAGCGTGGCCACCAGCTCCGCCTTGGAGCCGCACTCGAGCCCCAGCTCAAAGGGCTTGCCGGCGTCCAGGACCTCTTCGACGACTTCATGCAACTGGTTCACCTTTATCGGGTAAACGCTGCGGTAGACGTTCTGGTAGGACGCCTCTTCGATGGCCGAGGAAAAAGCCGTGTTCAGCCGGTGCACGCGGGTTCGCAGCACATCCTGGAACCTGAGCAGTAGTGGAAACGTGATATTTCTTCGCCCGGCCTCTTCAACGACATCCATGATATCGATGCGAAGACCTCCGTCCTCGAACGGATGCACGGCAATGTGCCCGCGTTCGTTGATGCGGAAGAATCCGTCGCTCCACGCCGGCATGCGGTAAAGTTCGCTCGCGTCATCGGTTGACCAGCTCTCCGCCTGTGCCGTGGGTTCGCTCATCGCCCTACTCATCGAGAACGCACGCGAAGATCAGCGGCCCAACGATGGTCGCGTCGGACTCAATGATGTACTTCGGCGTGTCGGCGGACAGCTTGCCCCACGTGATCTTCTCGTTTGGCACGGCTCCGGAGTAAGAGCCGTAACTCGTCGTCGAGTCGCTGATCTGGCAGAAGTACCCCCAGCGGGGTGTGTTCTCCTTGCGCAGGTCCTGCTGCAGCATGGGCACCACGCAGATCGGGAAATCGCCGGCAATGCCGCCGCCGATCTGGAAAAAACCGACGGACGAGTCGGCCGCAGTCTTTTCGTACCAGTCCGCGAGGTAGATCATGTATTCGATGCCGCTTCGCACGGTATGCACGTTCGCGATTTCTCCCGTGATGCAGTGGGACGCATAGATATTGCCGAGCGTCGAGTCCTCCCAACCGGGAACGATGATCGGCAGGTCCTTTTCGCTGGCCGCGATCAGCCAGCTGTCCCCGGGATCGATCTGGTGGTGCCGGTCGAGCTTGCCGGAGCGCAGCACCTTGTAGAGGAACTCGTGCGGGAAATAACGCTCGCCTTTCCGGTCGGCGTCCAGCCACACATCGAGT
>DATGQI010000234.1:0-19943 GCA_035304285.1 Woeseiaceae bacterium | reverse complement strand
GTTGACGATGTCGCCGAGCCGGCTGTCGCGCTTCCTGAACACGCCGTCGGGTTGCTCGTCGTCCCGGATGCCGCGCAGGTAATCGAGTCGATCCTGCCCGACGGTTTCGGCAACCAGCGGCAGGCCGCCTCCGGCCGGCCGGCGCAGCTTTTCTTTTTGCTCCGACGAAATGTCGGTCCACGCGAAATCGGCGCCGGTTGTGGACACTGAGGAACCTCCTCCGGCAGGCGTTGGCGGTAATACCGTTAATATCTTGCGAACATTGATATTGCCGTTCGATAGCCCATCCAGCTTGGTGGCCGCGGACCAGGATGCGGCGTCACTGATCGTACCGTCGCTGTTGATGCGGAAAGCCTGCAGGTCGCCGCTCCAGTTGGTGCTGTCGAAGGCAGCCTGGAACACGGCCGTATCCGCACCCAAGCGGGTCGAGTTTGCGGCTACTGACGAGGCAGAACTTCGGACTTCCGCCGAAATACGGGCGAACGCCTGCGTCAGGCTGTCCACCATTTCCGTGGCTTCCCCCGCCAGGTAATAGTTGTCGGGACGACGGAAGGAACTTCCACTATTCGGCGAAAGCGTCTCGCCATTGCTGTGCCACCAATCGAGCGGCAAGGCACCCGTATGCGTGTCGGGATCGAAGTCGTCCGGCACCCTGAATCCGCCATACTTGGCCGCAAGGTAATACTGGTTGCGTGCCGGCGGCTCCAGTACCTGCGCCTCCATCACGTCGACCCAATGGGTCGAGACGGTCTGGACGCCGGGAAGGTCGTCCGGACGAATGTCTCGCGTGTGCGCGTCCCAGGCGAGACCCGCAATGAAGGCCGAGTTCTCTCTGCCAGTGAACGGATTGTGTCCTATCGTGATTCCCTCCAGCTGAGCGACCTTGTTGGTTTCTGTTACCACGTTGACCGAGTCGTCGTTGCGAACCAGTGACGGCTGCGACCCCGGCTCGTTAGCGGTGTAACTGCTGCCGGGAAGGTTCTTGTCGCGGTGGGTGTTGACGTCGCCGATGCCAAGAATGACGTTCGTCTGGCACGCGTACTGGATCGGGTCGTCCCACACGGAAATGACCGGAAAGCCGTCAGCCGCCTGATCGGCGCTGACGCCCGTCGATCCTGGAATGTTGCTGTACTCGGGTACGTTACCCTGGTTCTTCAGATACCTAAGGGCTGTGTAGTACAGCTCGCTCACGGGATCGAAGTCCTTGTGGTTGTAGCTTTTGAGCTGCCCGAATTTATTCAGGTAGTTCATCGCGCCACTGTCGAGGATCGTCGTGCCGGAAGTCGCGGCCGCATCGGCGGGGTCTGGATTCCGGATCATCTGGCCTGTAACCGGGTTCCACTCCATGTTGGGATTGGCCACCGTGCCTTCCCCGGGCTCATACATCGTAGGCCCCACAAACTTTTGCCGCGCGCGCAAGACGCCGCCGTCACGCAAGCCATGGTGATCGTTGAGAAATCCGAAGATCCCGATGCGCAGCTCATCCGCGTACTTGTGAATCAGCCCTTCGGGTTTGTAGCCGTCAGCATACTGCCGGCAGTTCGCCTCGAGCAGGCCCGCGACACATACCTTGACCCTTATGCTGAGCCTGTAACCCCGGTCGGTACCCGCACCGCTTGCCGGGTTGTACGCACTGACGTTGTGGTCGACGTCGTCACCCTGGAGCCGGAAGTACATTTCGCTGCCGCGTCCGTTGACGCTCATGCGCATCCAGCTTCGATTGAACGGAGTTGCGCCCAGCACCTGCGCGGAGTTATCGCCACTCGAGGGCAGTCGACGGTTAGGAAAGTAGTTGCCCTGCCCGGTGTGACGAGCCTTCTCGAGCCAGGTTTCGCTCGGCGTGTCAACGACACGGTAACCGCCAGTTAATACCCAGCGGAAGGGATCGATCGTCTGCGTCGCCGCCCAATTCAGGAAATTGCCGCTCCACTCATTGGTGTCGGTGCAGCGGTGATCACTCTGGTGATGAAACCGGACGGGGTAGAAGTGTCGCTTCGGCTCTTCGCTGTTGTAGGAGTACCTGTAGCATTTGGCCGAGTCGAAGTATCCGATGTACTTTCGGGTTTCGCTGTAGGTATCGCCGATGTTCGCGACGCTGTTGATCGTCGGGAATTCAACCGACGGAACCAGCAAGAGGTTACCCGGCACGTTGCCGCCACCCAGGTAGAGCGGCGACTGGGCAACCTCGGCATAGGCCGGGCTGCTCGCCAATACCACGACCGCAGCGGCAGCGATCACATGACGCAACCCTCGCAAACGGCGCAGCATGCTCGCAACGCTCAACAACATCATGTTCATCGTCAACCTTCCTTAGACGAAGCCTTAGCGGCTTCTGTAAACGCTGCTCAGAACGACGGTGGTGAGTGGATCACCATCGGTATCCTCGGCTCCGCCGAAGCCGATTGCCGTCACCCGGAAATAATTGATTTCCTCCACGGGAGTTCCTGTTTCCGTGCTTGCGCCGGGCGGTCGTATCGAACTCAGCTTTTCGATGTAGTATCTCGGCCGATCCGCAGTGCCCGCCAGGTCAACCGGATAAGCCAGTGCACCGCCGCCCTCTGTCGTCGCCGCCCCCAGCCACACCGGGCGATTGGTGGAATTAACCTGGTAGAGTCCGGCCGCGTCATTGAACTCCGGCAATACGACCGTATCCCGCAACCATTCTTCCGCGACTCGCAGTGCCGCCTCGGCACTCTGGAACCCCAGGTTCCAGTCGCGCGTATTGCCCGCCATCCTTTCCTGCATCGCGGAGGTGCGCATGGAGGACGTGCTCAGCATCGTCATCAGCAAGAGGAAGATGAGCGCGAGAATCAGGGCGGCGCCGTCCTGGCGGCCGCGTGGAAGCTTTTGACATTGCATGCGTTCTTGCTCCGGTCCCTGGGTGCGTTCCCCGGTCAGGGAAGGCGATTGCGTACGCCGATCGTGGTGGAAAATACTTGCCGGAAACGGCGGTCTTCGACGGGAACGAAACGCGTCGTGCCGCCCAGCCGGTAACTGGTGACGTCGGTATCGGTCCCGTATTCCTCCGTCGCCCTCGCGAGTAACGAGATCTCGACGCTGGAGACAAAAGACCAGTCGCCTACTTCATCGGCCGGAACCATCTCTTCGATCGCCCCGTCGCTGTCGGCATCGAGGCCGTACCTGACCTGCATCGTCTCTATGCCGGAAACCAGTTCGTCGCTCTCAAACTCGCTTTCGGTGTCGCTGGTCCGCCTCAGGCGAAGCTGGAACAGCGCCGGACCGTCGGCACCCCGGCCCACATAGAACGCGTACCAGTCGAGGCGGGCAACTTCAGAACCCAGGCCGTATTCCTGCTCGGGAGGCCAGGTGTCCGAATCGTTGCCGGGCGAGAAACCGGCTGCGTCGCCGTGCACGAGCTTCACGGCCGTGCCAGCGCCTGTAATGTCGGTAAGCTGGAAAATCGAGGCCTTCTGGCAATCCGATACCACCAGGATCTCGCCCTTCATGAAATCGTGCGACGAATCCGTATTGAGCTCGTTAGGGCTGCTGAAGGGAGTCAAAAGGGGGCGTGCGCTGCCGGCCACTCCGCGCACCACCAGCACGTCGCTGCCCGGGATGACCAGGTTGTCCAGGTGTGGCGTCGGTAGAGCCGGCGTCCAATTGTTTTCGTTCGTGGATGGCGCGGGATCGCTGGAGCCTGCTACGAATTCCTCTCCTGTACCGGTGCCGTTAGCGTCAAAGCCCTGGATGCCGTTAACGATGTCATCGCGAAACGGAAGTTCCGCCTTGAGATTGTTGTGGAGCGCAACCTCGGACAGGCAGCCGCTATAGCCGGCCATGCGCACGCTGTACGCAATATGGTCCAGCGAGAAGCGCGCGTTTTCCTGGATGCGGGAGAGGCCGTCATTGAAGGCGTAAGTCGTACGGTTGCCGACAAATACCTGGATGATGCCGGCCGTCAGGACCAGGCCGAGAACCAACGAGACCATCAGTTCCACGAGAGTGACGCCCCGCTGCCGGCGCTTTTTTGTCGAATGCGTGAAGTTCATGCTCATAAGGCCGTCGTGAAGGTGAAGGCCATGTCTTCATCGTCCTGGCCGTCGGCCCACTGCACGGTGATCGTAAATTCGTTGCCGACGGGTACGACCCGCCCGGTGCTCGAGGGAATGCGGCAGGCAAGCGCATTGCGCCAGGTCGCAATGTCCTGTTGCGCCACGTTGCCCTCCACGGCCGCGGCATCGCAGGCCGGCGGAGGATCCTGGAAGGCGACGGTATAGGCGCCATCCAGAGCCGCCTGCCGATTCGCTCGCATGCGGTCGGCAAGGTCATAGGCAAGCGCGGTCGCCTGCGTCCGGTAATAGGCGCTGGTGTTGAACTTCAGGGATGCGGTTTGCAGGCCGGCGAGTCCCAGCAGGCCGATCGACAGAATCAGGAGCGCGATCAGGATCTCCACGAGCGTGAGCCCGCGGCTGTCGGGATAGGCAACGTGCAGCGCACGTGTAGGAGCGTTTGGCGGCATAACGGCGCTCATCCGCAATCCGCCCGGGTCACCGAAACGCGCCCCGGCGCATTGATCGCTATGTCGCGGCCCTGGTCGTCGCTGCAATTCGGCAAACGAACTCGCAGCACCGTCCCGGCAGACACCGAGCCTCGCGCCTGGAACTGCAGCTGTGACACGTCGCCCTGCACCGTTCCAGCGCCGCCGCTCCGCGCTGGCCAGCTACGGAGCACATCTCCGGCAGGCACACGCAGAACCCAGCCGCTGCTCCAGTCGTTGCCGCCGTTGCAGTCGGCGCCATTCGTCGAACTGCAAAGAAGCAGGGGCGCGCCGCGGCGGGTTGCCTCGCTGCGCCCAAGGTTCATCGCCGTCACGAGATCGTTTGTGTCCGTGACCGCACGATTGTTGTCGATGATGCTCATGAAGCCCGGCACGCCGAACGACAGGACGATCGCCGCCACGGTGATCGTGAACAGCAGTTCGAGCAGCGTAAATCCCTTTTGTCTTGCATCCATGTCCACAGCTTTTCCTCTTTCGTTCGCTCTTTGGCGTCGAACGAGGAGGCATACTGCCGATGCAGGATCAGGACTGCCGTGAGTGGAATCGCAGATCGGGAAATCGCCGGCTAATCTTCCGACGAGCGGTTCGATTGCCGTGACGGGCGGTCGGGACGCGGCAATTCTGAGAATTGCGTAGGACAGTTATGACAAACGCAGCGCCCCGCGCGCAGTCACCGAGGGACGTGATGCTTTACATATTCACGCAGGAACGGCTTGGAAGGGCGATCAGCGCTCCAGGTACTCGAGCTTGTCCTTCACCTCGCGCCACTCGTCGGCATCCTCCGGCGGTTCTTTCATCTCGGAAATCACCGGCCAGACCTGTGACAGCTCTGCGTTCAACTCGAGGAAATGCCGCTGGTCCTCGGGAACCTCGTCTTCGGAGAAAATTGCCTCGACAGGGCATTCGGGTTCGCACAAGGTACAGTCGATGCACTCGTCCGGGTCGATCACCAGCATATTCGGCCCTTCCCGAAAGCAGTCGACGGGACAAACCTCGACGCAGTCGGTGAGTTTGCACTTGATGCAGGCTTCTGTAACAACGAAAGTCATGAATGAATTCCCAGGTCCGGCCGCTCATTTTACGCTATTCGTCGCGTGCCGTATCAAGTGCGGATCAGTGTGTGGAACCCGAGCCGGAGGATCCTGCACTTGGTCGCTGTTTTGCTTCATCATCGGGTTTCGCCACAATATCGCCCTCTGCTGCCGAAGGATGAAATATGAGTGCAGTCAGTCTGACTCGCCACCAAAGCATTTCCGTGGTCACGATAGACAATCCGCCCGTCAACGCGCTGTCGCAGGCGGTGCGCAGCGGTCTCATGAATTGTTTCGATGAGGCGGAAGCCGACCCGGCGACGACAGCGATCGTGCTCCTTTGCGCCGGGCGTACGTTCGTGGCGGGCGCGGATATCCGGGAATTCGACCTTCCCCCCGCAGAACCTCACCTGCCGGACGTCATCGCAAGGATCGAGAGCTGCGCCAAACCGGTTCTTGCCGCGATACACGGCACGGCGCTGGGCGGCGGGCTCGAACTTGCGATGGCATGCCATTACAGGCTCGCAGACTCTCGCACGACGTTCGGCCTGCCGGAAGTCAAGCTGGGGCTCCTGCCGGGCGCGACGGGCACGCAGCGTCTCCCGCGGCTCGTGGGAGTCGAAACCGCCCTCGACATGATGCTCTCCGGGGATCCGGTAAATGCAGACGCTGCGCTGCGGGCGGGCCTCATCGACAAGGTGGCGGAAAAGGACCTGCTGCCGGAAGCACTGTCATATGCCGCGGATCTGTCGAAACGGCCGCCGCGGCGGATCCGTGACCTGCCGGTCGAAGCGGCTGACGATGCCGTATTTGCCGCGGCGCGCCAGCGCATCGCGAAGAAGGCGCGAGGCCTCGTATCGCCGGAGAAAATAATACGCGCGGTCGAACTGGCAGCCGAACTCGACTTCGACGCTGCCTCGGCCGCCGAACGTCGCTTCTTCAAGGAGTGCAAGGACTCTGCACAGTCGCAAGGCCTGCGCCACGCGTTCTTTGCAGAGCGCGCAAGCTCGAAAGTACCCGGCATCGGCAAGGAGACGCCAGTGCGTGATGTATCGAGCGTCGCCGTCATCGGCGCCGGTACGATGGGGGCAGGCATAGCCTATGCCTGCCTGGCGGCAGGCCTGGCGGTGCGATTGCTCGACAAGGATGAAGCAGGCTTAAGCCGCGGCGTCGCAACTGTAGAGAAGCTGTTCGAGGGCGGCGTCGCGCGCGGCAAGATCGATAGCAGCGAGATGCAGGCATCGATGCAGCGCTTTCGCGCCGTGAGCGACTTTGCGGAGCTGAAAGAAGTCGACCTGGTCATCGAGGCCGTGTTCGAGAACATGGCAATCAAGAAGGACGTATTCGCGCGCCTGGATGACCTGTGCAAAGAAGGCGCCGTGCTGGCGACGAACACCTCAACCCTGGACGTCGATGAAATCGCATCGGCAACCTCGCGGCCACAGGACGTCATAGGGCTGCACTTCTTCAGCCCGGCGCACGTCATGCGCCTGCTCGAGATAGTCCGCGGCAGTGAGACCTCCGACGAGGTCATCGCCACATCGCTGGCGCTCGCCAGGAAGCTCAAGAAGATCGGCGTGGTGGTAGGCAACTGTTTCGGCTTTGTCGGCAATCGGATGCTGTACAGCTACGGGCGCGAGAACCAGTTGCTGCTGCTCGAGGGAGCGGCCCCGGAATACGTAGACAAGGTGCTCCGTGACTGGGGCATGGCTATGGGCCCTAACGCAGTCGGGGATCTGGCCGGCCTTGACGTAGGGTACAAGGTGCGCCAGGAACGGAAGGACCTGCCCGACGACCCCCGTTTCTACCGCGTCGCCGACATGCTTGCCGAACTTGGCCGCTTTGGCCAGAAAACGGGGAAAGGCGTTTACCGGTACGAGCCCGGGTCACGGGAGCCTGTTCCGGACCCGGAAGTGCAGGCGCTCATACGGGATGAAGCGAAGCGCCTGGGGGTCGAGCAACGGAACATCAGCGAGAAAGAGATCGTCGAGCGCTGCATATACGGCCTGGTGACGGAAGGCGCGCGTATTCTCGAGGACGGCATCGCATCGCGCTCATCGGACATCGACGTCATCTGGATCAACGGTTACGGCTTTCCGCGCCACCGGGGCGGGCCGATGCATTTTGCCGACATGACAGGCTTGAGCGAGGTTTATGCGAAGGTGCTCGGGTTTCGGGAGCGGTTCGGGCCTATGTACTGGGAGCCGCCGGAGTTGTTGCAGAGGCTCGCGGAGGAAGGAGGACGGTTTGGGGAGTACGCGGGCTGAACCGAGCCAGGTACCAGGTAGAAAGTCGCCCTTCCCCGCTTGGCTTCTGCGTCGGCTTGATCCTGTCTTCCAGGCTCCGTAGACGTCCGTTGCGCAGCGAGAGGCATGCAGGCACAGCACTCTGTCCCGGGCGAACTCCTACAGGGGGCGCCAGCGATCTTCTTCGCAAACAACGCGCCGGTCGAGTTCGAGCTTCTCGAGATGCGCTAACAGCGAACGCTCCGCGATGTCGAAAAGGCGTTCGTCGACGTCGTCGTAGACGTGAGGCACCAGCCCGTGAGACGCCAGGTTCGGGTGCGCGGCCACCGCTTCCGCGACCTTCGCTTCACGCGCGAGGCGGTGCTCTATGATCCAGTCGATTGCCTCGTAGGGTTGATCGATAACCTCGCCGTGACCCGGCGCGATGGCGGCGATTTCGAGGCTTTTGAGTTTCCGAAGCGAGTGCAGGTATTCCGTCATGCTTCCGTCCGGCGGGTCTATCACGACCGTCGATCCATTGATGATGTGGTCGCCGGTGAAAAGCCAGTTCAATGGCGCCTGCCGGAAACAAAGGTGGTTCGATGCGTGCCCGGGCGTGTGAATCACGTCGAGTTCGAACTCCTCGGCAGAAAGGACCTCGCCGTCCTCGAGGATCCTGTCCGGACGAAACGTGGCATCCTGGTGCTGTCCACCGGGTGCGACGCGCCCCCACACCGCGGCGCCGGTACGTTTTGCCAGCAATGCCGCGCCCGGTGAATGGTCCGGGTGCGTGTGAGTCACGAGGATCCACCGTATCTTCACCCCCACCGCATCCACGATCGTATCGATATGAGCATCGATAGCAGGACCGGGATCGATGACGGCCACGTCGTGGCTTCCCAGTATCCACGTGTTGGTGCCGGGACCGGTCATCAGGCCCGGGTTGGGGACGACGACACGGCGAATTCCCGGCGCGAGTTCCATGATGGAGCCTGGTGTAAGTGTCATTTCCGCATCGGGTGAATCGAGTCAGCCGCCAGCATCGCCGATCGCGGCTCAGGGTGCCGCCAATGATGCCTCGGCGAACGCCTTGAACTGGACCATCTGCTCTGTCAGTACCATATCGACCGAATTCGCGATCTGGTCGAGGCCGCCGGGAAAATAGCCGCCAACAGCGTAGCTCCAGGTCAGGGTGGTACCGTCCGCACTGTCCGTGAACTCCCAGGTCATGTTGCCACTGACGCCCATGAGGCCGAGCGGGCCCAAGGCTCCGGACAGGCGCAGCATGACAGCGGGGTTCACGAACGTAACGAGCAGGTGCACCACGCCGCCCTGTTGGCCCAGCCTCTCGCAAAAGCAGCCCTGCACCCGGGGCTCGAGGTACAGGTTGGCGGCGCTCCCGGAGACGGTATGATCGTCGCTCCACCATGAGCCGATCCTGGCTGTCGCCGCGCTGTAAACTTCCGCCCGCGGTCGCGCAATCGTAACGCTGTGCCGGGTGGTAAAGCCGGACGCTTCCGCATCGATGACTTCTGCCGTTGCGCTCGAACAGCAGAGCATCGTCAGCGCGGCGGCAGGCAGGACCGTCGAGGACTGGATGAACCTGAACATGGTTGACGAGCTTGAGTGGCCACAGGCCACCTAATGTTCTGTCAAAAGAACGGGACGGGCAACAGGGATTCCGCCAGGAAACCGGCCGACAACAGGACCAGTCCAAAGTACAATTTTCGCCACGTCCTCATGTTCCCTTTTTTAGCCTCTCGATTTTCAAGGTGCGATCCAAGTATTGATGGCGGACCCTGAACGCAGACTGAAAATGATTCCGTCGCCACGGGACGCGTCCGTTCTGGCCTTGCAGTCGCTGCTCGACGAGTTTGGCAAGGTCACCGTTTTGAGCGGTGCCGGATGCAGCACGGCGTCGGGCATACCGGATTACAGGGACGACGGCGGAAACTGGAAACATCGCCGACCCGTGCAGCTTGCCGAGTTCCTCACCAGTCCCGCCACGCGGCGGCGTTACTGGGCGCGGAGCTTCGCAGGCTGGGAGCGGATCTCAAACGCGAAACCCAACACCGCACATCTCGCGCTGGCGGCGCTCGAAAGACTGAACAAGGTAGATTGCGTCATCACCCAGAACGTCGACGATCTCCACCGCCGAGCCGGCAGCCGGAATGTCATTGACCTTCATGGCCTCCTGCACCGGGTCCGCTGCCTTGGTTGCGGCGCGACGCTCGCTCGCGATGAGTTCCAGCAGCAGCTGGCGTACGGGAATCCCGACTGGTCCGCAACTGTCGCCGGCTTCGCACCGGACGGCGATGCCCGCCTCGTCGCCAGCGACTTCGGGGACTTCCGGGTACCGGACTGCGAGACCTGTGGCGGCACGTTGAAGCCGGACGTCGTTTTTTTCGGCGAAGGCGTCCCCGCGGAGCGGGTGGAATTCGCGACCGCCTCCGTCCGCCGATCCGACGCCTTATTGATCGTCGGTTCGTCATTGATGGTACTTTCGGGGCTGCGGTTTGCACGCATGGCCAGTGCCCTCGACAAGGCAGTCATCATCATCAATCGTGGTACGACGAGGGCGGATGACCTCGCCACCACAAAGCTGACTGACGACTGTGGAGCGCTCCTGTCGTCGGTGGTCGACCGCCTGACCAAGGAACATAACGGAAATGCCAGACAGGGAAACCGTCGCCTGGACGGTGGTTTTTGAAAGCCGCGCATACCAACCCTGCTCCGACCGCGCGCTGGTACTGCATTCCCTCGACATTCCCTACCAGGTAATCAGGGGACTCGACACCGTGGCACTCGCCGTCCCGGCCCCGATTGCCGAGCGTGCAAAGTATGAACTCTGGCAATACGACCAGGAGAACCGGAAGAAGCCGCCGCCGCCACCCCCACTGGAGCTGGAAAAACAGGACGGCGTGCCGGGGGCGGTGGTGTACATCATCGTCGTGTGCCTGGTTGCCTGGCTCGCCGCGGAAAATTTCCTGGGCAGGGACTGGTTCTCCGCGGGTCGTGTCGATGGCGAACTGATCCGGCAGGGGGAGTGGTGGCGCACGATCACGGCGCTCACCCTGCATGCGGGAACAAGGCACTTGCTGGGGAACATCGGTTTTGGCGTGCTGTTCGGCATCCTCTCCGGACGGCTGGTCGGTTCCGGGGTAGCCTGGCTCGGCATCCTGCTGGCAGGAGGCGCGGGCAACTGGCTCAACACCATGCTGCTCGATTCCAGTCACCGGTCTGTCGGTGCATCTACCGCCGTGTTTGCCGCCCTGGGGCTGCTCGCGGGTTTCGTCTGGCGCGCGCGGCTAATGTCTCAGGAGCGCTGGCCGTACCGGCTGGGACCCGTCATCGGCGGAATCGCGCTGCTAGCCTTCACCGGCACGGGCGATGAAAATACCGACATCGGGGCGCACCTGGCAGGCTTCCTCTGCGGGTTTGCGACCGGCACGGCCCTGACGCTCGCGGCAGAGCGGCTCGCCAACCCACTGCTGCAGAAACTGGCCGGCGCGGCTTCACTGGCACTCCTCGTTGCAGCCTGGTTCGCAGCGCTTCGCTGAAAGACGGGTAAGCAGGGGCTTTAATTCCTGTACGCATGTACAGTATCCTTTGAGCCTTTACTCAAGGAGTCCTGACGATGGGCCTGCACAAAGGCCGTGGCGCCCTTTCCCGCACCGCCGGGCGTTTCGAAACCCGCTCGATCGAAGCAACGGAACCGTCCGGGGAGGTCGCCCCGGAGACGGTGCTGACGGCAATGGAAGCGCGCCGCATTATCAGCAGTAACGACTCCCCGGATGTGCCTTTCGAGCGCTCAATCAACCCATATATGGGCTGCGAGCACGGCTGCATCTACTGTTACGCGCGGCCGAGTCACAGCTATCTCGACCTCTCCCCCGGGATCGACTTCGAGACGAAAATATTCTACAAGCCGAATGCCGTAGACGCGCTGCTGGCGGAGTGGCAAAAACCCGGCTACGTGTGCAAGCCCATCACGATCGGCGCCAATACGGACCCTTACCAGCCGGCCGAGAAAAAACTGGCACTGACGCGCCAGCTTCTCGAGCAATTCCTGGCGCACAGGCACCCTGTCAGCCTGATCAGCAAGAGCGGCCTCATGCGCCGCGACCTCGACCTGCTCGCCGAGCTTTCGCGCCTGGGGCTTTGCTCTGTCGCCATAAGCGTGCCGACGGCGGATAACGCCCTGAAGCGGCGGCTGGAGCCGCGCGTGCCATCTGCGGACGTGCGCTTCGGGCTCATCGAAGCGCTGTCGTCGCGCGGCATCCCGACCAGCCTGCTCATGGCGCCGATCATCCCGGCCGTCAACGATTCCGAGATCGAAGACATCGTCTCGCGAGCGGCCGCGTCCGGCGTGCGGCGCGCGTCCTACGTGCTCCTGCGCCTGCCCTTCGAACTGAAGCAGATCTTCTCCGAATGGCTGGAAGCGCACATGCCGGACCGGGCCGCCCACGTCATGAGCCTCGTCAGGCAGGCGAGCGGCGGCAAGGAATACGACAACCGCTTCGGCATTCGCCAGTCCGGCCGGGGCGCGTATGCTGATATGATTGCACAAAGGTTCAGGGTCGCCTGCGCGAAGTCCGGCATACCGAACGAGCGGACCCGGGACGTGCTCGACTGCAGCAGTTTCGAACGCCCGGGGCAGCGGCAGATGACACTGGAACTCTGAGGAGGCCAGTGCTTGAGGGTCCAGAACTAATGTCGAGGGCGGCAGTCGAAACCGAAATCATGCAGGGTTGATGCATCACGAATTGCGAACCATGAAAGCGACGAAACTCTTGAGTCCGTTCGGACTGGCGACGGCTGCGGTCATCATCGCCGCGGGAGGCCTCTCCCATGCACAGAACCCCCCGCCCGGGGCAGAAGAACTGGAAGAAATAACGCTCGATACGCCCTCACCGGGAGAAGAACCGGGTCAACCCGCGGAGCAGGTCCCCGAACAGGAAAAGCCGGAGGAGCGCCTGCAACGATACTTCATGCTCTACAGGGAGGCGCTGGAGAACAAGGCCTACGCGGAAGCGGATACGCTTGCGAAACAGGTCGTGGAACTGTCCATCCAGCTATTCGGCGTAAACAGCCTGGATTCCGCGCGCGCGCTCACGAACCTCGGGATCGCACAACACCAGAACGAAGATTACGACTCTGCCATCTTGAACTACACCGCGGCGATAGACATCATCGAAAGGGTCGAAGACCGGCTCAACGCAAACCTGATCAACCCGCTGAAAGGCCTGGGGGCTGCACAGCTGGCCGCCGGGCGGCCGGACGAAGCTGTCGACAGCTTCGAGCGCGCGGTGCACGTAAGTCATGTCAATGAAGGCCCGCACAACCTCATGCAGGTCGACGTACTCGAGTCGCTGGCGGAAACTTATCTTTCCGTTGGTGAGTTCGACGAAGTGAAGAACATCCAGGAGCACATCTTCAGCCTGCAGGCGCGGGACGTGGAACTCGACAGCCTCGAAGCCATCCCGGCGCTCGAGCAGCAGGCCCGGTGGCAACATCGGCTGCAGCTTTACGAGCAGGAACGTTACACATGGCGGAAGGTCATCGACATTATCGAGGACCGCCGCGGCAAGGATGACTTGAGCCTGATTCCGGCGCTGACTGAACTCGGCAAGTCGTATCTCTTCATCGGGCAACCGAACATGGCGTTTCACCAGCCGACTTCTATCAGCTCCGGCGAGATCTACCTGAAACGCGCCCTGCGTATCGCAGAGGACAATCCGAACGCGGACTGGGAGACGCTGGAGGGAGCAATGCTCGCGCTCGGCGACTTTTATATCTTGTCCGGCAAACCGAGCCGTGCCCGAAAGGTCTACAACGAAACCTGGCAACTCCTCTCGGCAGATGAGGAAAGACTGAAGAATCGCCGTGCTCATCTCGAAACACTGGTGGTCTTGCAGGACGTAAACCCTCCGAGATACGTGGGCATAGACGGTGAAGTCCGCAGCCAGCTGCCGGGCGACAACTACCAGACTGGGACGATCGTTTACGACTACGCCGTGTCCGATCGCGGCCTCACGACGGATATCGCCATGGTGGAGGCGCAACCGGCGGGCTTCGAAGACATGGAGCGGGCAGTCCTCAACAACCTTCGCGCGATGATCCATCGGCCGAGGCTCGTCGACGGGAACGCCGTGCGCACGGACGACCTCACCTTTACCCACAACTTCTTCTACCGGGAATCCGACCTGCCGCAAGCGCAAGAAGCGGATCTCGCCGCAACAAACTGAGCCTCGAGCCCGATCCTATCGAGACGCATTCCCGGATATCCCGCCACGTCGCAGCAAGCTGCGTCCTCGCGGCTTGTATTGCCTTTTGTCTTGCCGCACCGCTCGCCCAGGCCGGGGACTCGTTCGGGCAATGTTCCGACGACTGGATGTGTATCAACGCAGTGACGCACCCGGACACTGTGGAACTCGAAGCCGCCAACCGGAGCGATGTGCCCATCACCTTCAGCCTGAGGGTACGCACCAGGGAGATGAGCATCGACCGACCCGCGACCATCACGGAGACACTCGAGCCGAAGCAGAACCGCGTGGTCATGGTGCTGACCCGTGCCAGGTCCGAAGGGGGGGACTACCGCTTCGCCTACGACTGGACGGTGGGCAGCAAGGATGCCGTTCATGACGACTCTTACGTCTACCGCCTGCCCTACGCCTCCGGGAAAAGTTTCCGCGTCCTCCAGGGCTTCGGTTCACGCTTCAGTCATACCGGGCTCGAACAGTTCGCGATTGACTTCCGGATGCCCGAAGGCACGCCGGTGCACGCGGCACGGGGAGGACTGGTGGCCCGCACGGAAGAGTCCAACGATAAAGGTTGCTGGGAAGACGGCTGCGGCAAGTATGCGAACTTCATCGTCGTTTTGCACGACGACGGGACGACCGGCGAGTACTATCATCTGCAGCAAAACGGCGTGCTGGTCGACACAGGGGACCGTGTCGAGGCAGGACAGATGATCGGTCTGTCCGGGAATACGGGCCACACGACCATGCCGCACCTGCACTTCGCCGTTTACCGCGCGGCGGATTGGGGCACAACCCAGTCGATACCCGTGCGCTTCGCGAGCGCCGACGGGATAATAGAGAAGCCGCGACGCGGCGCCCGCTACC
Organism: Woeseiaceae bacterium; assembly: GCA_035304285.1. Taxonomy (GTDB): domain Bacteria; phylum Pseudomonadota; class Gammaproteobacteria; order Steroidobacterales; family Woeseiaceae; genus IDS-8. The sequence goes on along the minus strand of DATGQI010000234.1, from coordinate 5,041 downwards.
CCGCGACCTGATGAGGTCGAAGCGCAACCGGCGCGGTAACATCCGGTTCTCGAAGGAAAGTCAACTGAGCGACAGCAACAGGGAGTACCTGTGACCAGCAAGAACAAGGGCAAAAGACAGGAAGAGAGACCCACGCGAAAGGAAGCCGAGGAGGCAGTCCGGACGCTGCTGCTCTGGGCAGGTGACGACCCGGCCCGCGAAGGGCTGGTCGACACCCCGCGAAGAGTCGCCAAAGCGTACGAGGACTGGTTCGGCGGCTACGAGCTCGACCCGATTTCCTTCCTCGAGCGCACCTTCGAGGAAGTGGACGGGTACGACGAGATGATCGTGCTGCGAGACATCACTTTCGAGTCCCACTGCGAGCATCACATGGCGCCCATTATCGGCAGGGCGCACGTCGGTTACCTGCCGAACAACAAGATTGTCGGCATCAGCAAGCTGGCGCGGGTGGTAGACGCCTTTGCGCGGCGCTTCCAGGTCCAGGAAAAGCTGACGGCGCAGATCGCGCAGTGCATCCAGAGCGTCCTGAAACCGCAAGGCGTCGGCGTGGTCGTCGATGCCGTGCACCAGTGCATGACCACGCGGGGGATACACAAGGCGGGGGTATCCATGGTAACAAGCCAGATGCTCGGGGCTTTCCGCAACGATGCACGCACCCGCGCGGAATTCCTGGGCGTTATCGGCAAGGCGTAATCAACTAATCCTCATTCCGCCAGTCCGAGCTCGTTCAATCCCTGGTTGAATTCTATATCCACGGGAATGTCGGCTCGCGTCAGCCTGTCCAGGTCGCCCTGTAGCGCGGCGCCGATCACACCCTTCTCGTTCATCAGCCTGGCCGTGCCCTCGTAGTCACCGGTTCCCTGCAGCGTCAGCAGGAGTTCGGAGAGCGCGTTCATCGCTTCTTCCATGCGTTCGAAGTCGACACTGTAGGTTTCCGTCTCCGGATCGCGAACGAAGGCGCCTCGCTCGGCGAAAAAGTTGAAGCGCACCATGTTCGCTTTGCCATGCGCACTGCTGGCGCCGAAGCGCATGGATCGCAGCATACCCGCCATGAACGTTACGTAGTTATCGCGCAAATCGACGTCGCCGAGTTCCCCGGCCTCGTGCAGGCTTGTGATCATGTAGAGGCCGAGGACGTCCGCTTTCCCCTCTTCCATGCTCGACGCCAGGTCCTTCAGCGCCTCCCGCACCGTGCCCCTGTCGTTGATCGTGTTCTTGATGCCGAGGCCGTGGGCGACTTCATGGAACATCGTGTTCGTAAAGAAGGAGTCGAAGGAAACGTGCTGTCTCTGCGACTCGGAGATCAGTACGTCAGCTATCGGCACCAGGATCTTTTCGAACTTCGCCTGCATCGCATTTTTCAGCTGCAGCCTCCGCGTGCCTTTTTGCAACTGCACCTGCTCGTCGTTCGGCAGGTTTATGGCAATGGTTTTCGAGCCGGCGTTGCTGTGACCCGCATAATAGAGGACGTCATAAGCGTTGACGTCGGAATCGAGTCCCGGCGTCTCTGCTTTGAATTCAGCCGGTACCGGCAGCCCTTGCTGCAACTCCGGCAGGAACCCGGCAAAGCGAGCCAGCCGCTCGCTCCATTCCTGGTCCTTCAACAGCACGTAGGATTCATACGCCGCCTTGTAACCGAACAAGCGGTCCTCGTAGGTCTCGATGGCGCCGATGACCAGTTCTATGGGGTTGGTCTTGACGTCCATCCACGCCAGGTCGCTCGGCTGGTAATCGTCCGTGACCAGCGCCTCGGCCCGCAGTCTCAGGTAGTTGGCGAACCCTTCGTGCTCCGCCAGGTCCGCCGCGTCGCGCAGCAGCGACGCTGCACGGCCGAGTTCCCCGGCGTAAGCGACGTAGTATGGCACCAGCACCAGTTCTCCCGATGCGTCACGCCGGAGCAGGGAATAAAGCCCGCGCTTTCCGTCAAGCGGCGCCGCCTCGAATTCCTCCACCGTCATATCCGGCGGATAGAAGTTCGCGCCCAGCGGCTTCTCGCCGAAGCCATCCATGAAAGGTTTTTCCTCGGCCAGCCTGTCCCAGGGTCCGTAATTGAGTTCGGCGAAGTGCCGTGTTTCCTGAACCCCTATCGATGCCAGCCAATCGGCATAGTCGTCGCGAAACGCCTGGCGCCAGAACAGGTCGTCCATTACGTTGGACGCCTCTACCAGCAGCACCAGCATCTGTCGCTGCTGATCGCTCAGCGCAGACAGGTCCGCCGTCAGGGAAAAATTCGCGTAGATATCGGGCCGGGGCTCGACCGCCGCGGGCCGCTCCGTTTCACGTGGTCCTGCATCGTCCTCACCGGGGTCTGCATTGGGACCACCGCAAGCTGCAAGAAAAGCCAGTGCGGCGACGGCGACGAAGAATCGCAAAGGAATTAGGGTAAAACGCGTCCTGCGCGCGGTAACACTGAAGTCTGGCGTCACGTTGGCTCCCGCCGATACCTGGTTTGTCGCAATTATTACACAAGGCGATAGCCAGGCTTTATACGCCGGCGCACGGTTCGGCCGATTCTGCGAATGAGCGATTACAGATCCACGATCCTGACGTCTGCCGCAACCAGGGCTGTGCCGAGGAATGCCCCGCCCACCCTTGCAAAACGTCGCGCGCCGTCCGTGGCCAACAATTCCAGCCCGCTCCGACCATCACTCCCGGGCTCTTCGCGGACGAGGCCATGCGAACGCAGCAACTCTTCCACGGCGGTGGCCGTTGTTCCTGCGGAGTCGATAATCCTGGCGCCGTCGCCCGCGACCGCGCGGATTGCCGGGCGCAGGATGGGGAAGTGGGTACACCCGAGAATGATCGAATCCGGCCTGGACTGTTCGGCTGCAAAAAATGGATGAAGGTATTCGCGAACGATGCCCTCGGCTATCTCGCCTTTGGTCCAGCCCTCTTCCGCCAGCGCCACCAGAAGTTCGCATGGCAACTCCCGCACGTCGGCGGCTTCGTCCAGCGACCGTATCGCGTCGCCATAGGCATGCAGGTTAACGGTCGCCTCGGTCGCCAGCACGAGATGCCGGCCTGCCGGACAGGCCTCAACTGCCGCAAACGCGCCGGGCTTCACGACGCCGATGACGGGAAGCGGCGCCAGCTCTTCCTGCAACTCGAGAAGTGCTACGGCGGACGCCGTGTTGCAGGCAATCACGAGCAACTTTATGTCGCGTAGCTTGAGGTGTCGCGCCGCCTGCCTCGCGTAGCGCAGGATGGATGTGGCGCTTTTGGTACCATAAGGCAGCCTGGCGGTGTCGCCAAGGTACACGAAATCCTCGTTCGGCAAGCGTTCCCGAAGTGCCTTCAGAACAGTCAGTCCACCGACGCCGGAATCGAAAATACCTACAGGCTTCATAATTTCCGAGTCGCTGGTCATGAACGCTTGCTGCCTTCCCGTGCAATCTGCATTGTGCCTGTAATGGGCATCGCCAGGAAAATACTGTATGCGGCCGGCGCCGGCGCGCTGCTCTTCCTCCTCGTTGGCGTGTTCCTCCCGTCGAACGTCCATGTCTCACGCCAGGCCAGCATCGATGCGCCGGCGGCGACGGTCTTCGCCCTGTTGAGCGACGCGCGCCGCAGGCAGGAGTGGTCGCCGTGGATCAGCCGGCCAGGAGACAGTGAGGTCAGCTTCAGCGGGCCGCGCCGCGGGCGTGGCGCCTCGCTTCAATGGCATTCGCCAACGGGCGGTTCGGGCAGGCAGACAATACTCGAAGCGAGGCCGTTTCAGAGCGTGATGACGGAAACGGAACTGGATGGAGGCAGGAGTTTCGTCTCGAATTTCCGGGTGGAGGAAACCGGCGACGCCACCGTCGTTTCAGTAACGGTGGACATCGATGTGGGGATGAACCTGTTCCAGCGCTATATCCGCAGCATCCTGGCCGACCGCTTGACCCGCAATCATGACCGGGGACTCGCTGATCTCAGGTCATTGGCGGAGAACCTGCCGCGCGCCGACTTCAGCGACCTTGCGCTTGAACACCTCATGGTCGAATCCATTCCGATGGCGTTCGTCACAACCAGCAGCGAACCGAATGCCGTAGCCATCTCGGAAGCAATGGCTGCCGCGTTTTTCCAGGTACTGCGTTTCATCGACCGGCAGGGATTGACAGAAGCCGGGGCTCCGCTCTCGATCAGTCGCGATTTCAGCGGCTCGAGGCTAGTCTTCGATGCGGCTATCCCTGTCCGGGGCATCGACGGAAGCCTGCCGCCATCGGCCGACGGAGTGAACATAAGGCAAAGCTACGGCGGCCCCGCTGTCCGGGTCATCCACGTGGGCTCCTACGCCGACCTGTCGAGGACTCACCGGAAAATCGCCGCTTATCTCGCGGCATACGGCATCGAACGCAACGGGAATGCATGGGAGTCCTACGAAAGTGACCCGGCGAGAACACCCGAGTCGGAACTCAGGACTCACGTCTACTACCCGGTGAGGGAGGAACCGGCCGGCGGAGCGCCCCCTATGGAGGTCTCCGCTACCCGCGGATCTTTATGATCAGCCGGACTTCACCAGAAACGGCGGCACAACCGCTCGTTCGTCAACCTGCAGGGGTAATCGCTTCTGCTCACTGCCGCTGCCCCGGATCACTTCGGCCAGCAACCGCACCATCAAGCCGGCGCACTGCTCGGCATCGTTAGCGGACATTTTGCGCACCGTCGCGCGAACGGCGCCTTCGCCGTTCAAGGGGCTCACGGACTGCAGCATCGCGCGGAGATCGGCGTACGGCTGGCGGGCGGCGACCGGCAGGTCGTCGCACTCGATCCCCTGGAGGTTGTCCTCGTATGATTGGACAAGCCTCTGTTTAATATGGCCGTTCCCGGCCATGACCGACACTGCGGTTATAAATCTGTCAACGAGGTTGGACATTTCCACTCCAGCGTTATTATTTTGCATAGCCGCACTTTTGCAAACGACGCGGCTTCACTACGCTTTTAGAATCAACTACCTCCTGTAGTTCAACGGCTGCGGTGCCGCGTCCTGATCCCTGAGAGTCTTCTTGGCCTATCAAGTACCTGCGTCGGATTCTTATATCAATGTATGGAATCTTCTGCA
>DATGQI010000233.1:0-14509 GCA_035304285.1 Woeseiaceae bacterium | reverse complement strand
GTGCGGGACATCTGGATATCGATGCGCGCGTCGAGGAGATGATTGATTGCGGCGGCGGATGATGCCGCGAGTCCTATGCCGAGCGTGCCGAACAGCAGTGCGCCGGCACCCGGCCATCCCGGAACAGAAAGGAACATGCCGACAATGGCCGTGAACACGATCAGCAGGACGACGCGCGGCTTCGTCAGCTCGTAATAATCGCGCCAGTCGGCGGTGCCCTGCAGGCTATGTACGTTCAAGACTCATGCTCCGGTTGTTCCGATGCTGCCGGGCCTTCCCGCAAGGCTACCCGATTTGCGACAGGTCGAGCAGGTGCGCAATATCGTCGACCATATCGCCCGGATCGATTTCGGGAGGGAAATACATCACCAGGTTCCCTAGCGGGTCCACGAGAAAAAAGCCCCCCCTCGACAACTCCCGCGGCCGGCGGTCCTCCAGGAACTCGATCAATAGCGGCTCCTCGACGATCGCGAGCCCCGGATGCTGCTCTTCTATGAACACTGTATCCGGGGCTACAGGGCCGCGCAAGAATACCCGCAGCAGGCGCTGCATATCGTTGCCGAGCATCAGGCGCGACTGCCGCAGTACGTACAGGGTTTCCCGGCACTCCGCGGCGCAATCATCAACGTTTGCGTACACCAGCAACCAGCTATCCTCGGACAAATCTGCCAGCGCCGAGTTCGGCAAGCTTTCCCGCAGATTGATGATCGGGTCGATAATCGCGCCGTGATTCGTTCGTCCGGAGGGTCGGAGAGAACCGTCAAGATAGAGCCATGTCGCCAGGATCAGCGGACCGGCAAACAGGATGGCGATAAGCGCGAGCTGCAACCAGGCCGGGAGGCGATTTTTGGCATTACCCGTCATAGTCACTCCCGCTTTTTACGGTACACGACGAAAGCGGTCACGATGACCGCCGCGGCGAGTGCGAACCACTGGACTGCATAGCCGACGTGGCGCATCGGTCCCGCCAGCCGCGGCTCCCAGCGACGCACGAGGTTGCTGCCGGGCTCGGGATCCGCCAACAGGATGAATGGCAATACCTCCCGGCCCAGCGCCGCTGCGAGTTCGTCGAGCGTGGGCCAGTTTGCGGTGCGCGGCCAGTCGGCGGCTCCTGCGAAGGGCTCGCCCGCTCGTATTCCGACGCGCGGCAGGTTCCCTGCCTTTCCGGTGATCGTCCGTCGGGTGGCAGCACCATCAACGTCGGTCGCGGATGGATCATCGGCTGCTGGAGTCTTCGGCAACCATCCACGGTTCACGAGGAGCAGGGGCTCGTCGCTCGCCAATTCGAAGGGGGTCACGACAAAATATCCTACGCGCCCGTCGAGAATCATGTTGTCGATGAGGAACTGCCGGTCGGCAAGGTATCGACCGGAAGCGGACAGCGGCTGGTACAGCGCAACGACATCGCCGGCTATCTCGCCGTTGTCCATGATGATGTCGTTTACTACTGTGGGGACCGCGTTCTCGCCGGAACCCGCGAACGCGGCTTCAATCGCTCTCTTCTCTTCGGCTCGCTCCAGCTGCCAGACACCCAGGTTCACGAACAGCACAACCAGCGCGATTCCCGCAAGCGGCGGCAGGAGATCGCGCGGCGTCATTGCTTTCAGGCCCATAGCGGGGCGCGATCAGGCGCCCTCCTGTCGGCCTACATCCAGTAGACGAATATGTAGAGGCCGAGCCAGACGACGTCGACAAAGTGCCAATACCACGCAACTGCTTCGAAGGCGAAATGGTTCTCCGGCGTAAAGTGCCTTTTCATCGCTCGCACCCAGATGACCGTCAGCATGATCGCTCCCAGCGTCACGTGCAGGCCGTGGAAGCCTGTGAGCATGTAGAAAGTCGAGCCGTAAATGCCGGTCGTGAGCTTGAGGTTCATCTCCTGGTAGGCATGTACGTACTCCACCGCCTGCAGGTAGACGAACAGGTAACCGAGGAGGAAGGTCAGCGCGAGGAAAACCTTGAGTATGGTCTGCCGGTTTTGCTGCACCGCGTGGTGAGCGATCGTGACGGTGATACTGCTGGTGAGCAGGATCGCCGTGTTGATCAGCGGCAGGCCGAACGGTTCCATCTTCTCGAATGCACCGCCCAACTGCTCCGGACCGGCGGTTGGCCAGGTGCTTTCGTATGCGTTCCAGAGGAAAAGGTTCGTGAAGAAGTTGTTGCTGGAGCCGCCGAGCCATGGGATGGCCATGTTCCGCGCATAGAACAACGCGCCGAAAAAGCAGGAAAAGAACATCACTTCCGAGAAGATGAACCAGAACATCCCCATGCGGAACGACTTGTCGACCTGCTTGTTGAACTTGTGCGCCTGGTTCTCGGCGATGACGTTGGAGAACCAGCCGGCAAACATGAATACGATGACTGCGATTCCCGCCCACATGATCCAGAAACCGACCTGGGTACCGTTCAGCCAGTTGGACACGCCTACCATCAGCACGAACAGGCCGATCGAACCTACGATCGGCCAATGACTGCTGTGGGGGACGTAATATCGATCTTCAGCGTGTGACATTTGAATTACCGTGGGATCAGGCTAGTTTGCAGAATGTGCGCCCGCGCCGTTGTGCGACATGCGGGCCGTATCGAAGAACGTGTAAGACAACGTGATCGTATCGACATGCGCCGGCAGGTCGGAGTCGATGATGAACCGCACAGGGAGTTCGCGCGTCTCGTTCGCAGCAAACTCCTGCGTGGTGAAGCAGAAGCAATCAAGCTTCTTGAAAAACCTGCCAGCCTGTTGCGGTGCAACGCTCGGCACCGCCTGTGCCGTCATCTGGCGGTCCGTGAGGTTGGTCGCAACGAAAGTCGCCTCGTACATGCCGCCGGGATGAACGGTCATCCCCGGTATTGATGCCCTGAACGTCCACGGTGCGTACTCGTTGACTGTCGTTACGAACTCGAGATCGATGCTGCGGCTCTCGTCGATTGCTTCCGCGACGACGGCCGGTGTCTCGTTGGTCCTGCCGCCAAGCCCGGTAATTTCGCAGAAGACATCGTAAAGCGGTACGAGGGCGTAGCCGAAAGCGAACATACCGAGGGCAAACAGGAGCAACCGCAGGGCCAGCCCTCCGGAATCCTGGTTCAGACCAGTCTTCTTGTCGCTCATCGGCTCAAGCTCTGCTCATGCTCAGGAATATGAACCCGAGGAAAATGGCGAGCGCAATCGCCGCCAGCCAGAGCGCGGATCTGCGCACGCTCGCCGGCGACCGGCGATCGTCCTTCCTGGTCATGAGAATCCCGGCGCCGGCGCGGCAGGAATCTTCGGCGGGACCTCGAAGGTGTGAAATGGCGCCGGCGAAGGCACGGTCCACTCCAGTCCCTTCGGGTTATCCCACACTTCCGCGGTAGCCGGCTCGCCCCGACCGCGCATGCAGCTGATCACAATGTACACGAAGATGAACTGGGAAAGACCGAAGCCGAACGCGCCAATGCTCGCGACGAAGTTCCAATCGGTAAACTGGGTGGCGTAGTCGGGAATTCTCCTCGGCATGCCTGCGAGTCCGAGGAAGTGCATCGGGAAGAAGGTCACGTTGACGAAAATCGCGGTAAGCCAGAAGTGGATCTGCCCGAGCTTTTCGTTGTACATGCGACCGGTCCACTTCGGAAGCCAGTAGTAGACGGCGCCAAGAATGCCGAAGAGGGCGCCGGGGACGAGCACGTAGTGGAAATGCGCCACCACGAAATACGAGTCGTGGTACTGGATGTCCGCCGGCACGATCGCGACCATCACGCCGGAAAAACCCCCGATCGTGAACAGGAACAGAAACGCCACCGCGAACAGCATCGGCGTTTCGAAGGTCATCGACCCGCGCCACATCGTCGCGGTCCAGTTGAATATCTTCACGCCCGTCGGAACCGCTATGAGCATGGTGGCGAACATGAAGAACAACTGTCCGGAAAGCGGCATGCCGACCGTGAACATGTGATGCGCCCACACGATGAATGACAGGAACGCGATGGCCGAGATGGCATATACCATCGAGTCATGACCGAACAGCGGCTTGCGGGCGAAGGTCGGGATGATTTCCGATACGACGCCGAAAGCCGGCAGGATCATGATGTACACCTCCGGATGACCGAAGAACCAGAATATGTGCTGGTACATCACCGGGTCGCCGCCGCCGGCGGCGAGGAAGAAACTGGTACCGAAAAACTGGTCCGTCAACAGCATCGTCACCGCGCCTGCGAGGACCGGCATGACGGCGATGAGCAGATAGGCCGTGATGAGCCAGGACCAGACGAACATCGGCATCTTGAGGAGCGACATGTCGGGAGCCCGCATGTTCACTATTGTCACGATAATGTTTATCGCTCCCATGATGGACGACAGGCCCATCAGGTGGACGGAAAAAATCAGGAACGGGAACGCGTCGCCGGTTTGCAATACCAGCGGCGGGTACATGGTCCATCCGCCCGCGGGTGCGCCACCGGACATGAACAGGGTGGACAGCAGGAGCATGAACGCGAAAGGCAGAATCCAGAACGACAGGTTGTTCATGCGCGGCAGGGCCATGTCGGGCGCACCGATCATGAGTGGAACCATCCAGTTTGCGAGTCCGACGAAAGCCGGCATGACTGCGCCGAAGATCATGACCAGCGCGTGCATCGTGGTCATCTGGTTGAAGAAGTCCGGGTTCACGAACTGCAGGCCGGGCGCAAGCAGCTCCGAACGGATGATCATGGCCATGGTGCCGCCGACGAACAGCATCGTCAGGCTGAACAGCAGGTACATGGTCCCGATGTCCTTGTGGTTGGTCGCGAACAGCCACCGCCTGAAGCCCTTCTCGGGCCCGTGATGATCGTGCGCTTCCAGTTCGGCAACGGCAGTGTTCATTTCGTCTCTTCTCCGGGCGAACCCGTCCTGTCGGCGGGTTCTGAAAAATCAGATAAAGTTGCCTGAATCGCTATTCAGGGGGCGGTCCTGCCGACCGCAGGCTCCGCCGGTTCCCTTTGGGAATCGATCCAGGTCTCGAATGCCTCCGGTTCCACGACTTCCACGACGATCGGCATGTAGGCGTGATCCATACCGCAAAGCTCCGCGCACTGGCCGCGGAACAGTCCGGTTTCCTCGGCCTGGAACCAGATCTCATTCATGAAGCCGGGGATCGCGTCCTTCTTGATGGACAACTCCGGAACCCACCAGGAGTGGATTACGTCGTTGGAAGTCAGGAGAACCCTTATTTTCGCGCCTCTAGGCACGACCAGCGGCCGGTCGACATCGAGGAGGTAGTTCTCGACGGTGGCCGGGTCTATGTTGGCTCCCTTGTGCCGGGCTTCGCTGCTGGCGCGCGCTAAGGTGCTGTAGAAAGAGACATCCTCGCCCTGGTATGTGTAATGCCATTTCCACTGGTACCCGGTCACGACCACGGTGTGAGCCGGATCCCTGCTGTCCTCGATCCGGATCAGCGTCTCGGCGGAGGGGACTGCCATGATCAGCAGGATGATCACCGGAATGATCGTCCAGGTAACTTCTGCCGTCATGATGTGGGAGAACTTCGCCGGCGTCACGCCGCGCGATTTCCTGTGCATGACCATCGTGTACAGCATCGCGCCGAATACGACCACGGCAATGCCGACGCACCACCAGAACACCATCATGTGCAGGCCGTAGGTCTCCGCGCTCAGCTCGGTGATGCCCCTGGGCATGTTGACTGCCCAGTCTGCACGGGTTCCGGTCGCGACGAGCAGACCGGTAAGGCAAAGAGACAATCTTCGTATCATTTGGATCTCACTTGAGCGGGCGCGCTTCGCCCGCAATTCTTTTCCCGCTACTGACTGGCGCGGTAACGTCCAGGCTTGCGCAAGACAAAAACTGTCACAAGCGGGGGGTTCCGGCGCCGCCCGGCCGATATCGATGCATTCATCAGGGTATCAAGACTACAAAGGGTGCCGTGACCGCTCTGAACAAGCCCTGCTCAATTTGCCTGTCGTAGCCATTCCTCGACACGGGCAGGGCACGCCGGTTCAAGAGCCAGCGCAGTGTACTCAAACGGCGAAAACCATGCAAACCAATGGCCAGAGTTTGGAACACAGAATCGTCAGCCGCAACAACCAGTTAGCCCAGACTACGGAGGACGCCGTTCAGGTATTGCAGCAAACCCTCCGGCGTTCGCCACCTTGGCTTTCGCGCCGTCACCGCGAGCGACGCCGACGACCTATGGCGCCGACGTCGACGCTGAACTCTCCAGGCGTCTGCCGCGGGCCGCCTCCCCAGGCGTGACCGAAAACCAGCTCCAGCCGAATCGGCAGCTCACCGTCCGTGCCAGAGGAATCAAGAGTCCTTTTCATGGCCGCGAAGCTGCCACGGCCGGTGAGAGAAGTCTTCCTTCCGGTGAGGCAGTTGCGGGCGCCGGCGCGGGTGAGGTCATCAAGAAGCCCTTCCGTGTTGCGGTACCTGAGCGTCAGGTAATCCGTGTCGAGGACCGGTTCGCGCAGGCCGGAACGCAAAAGCGCATCGCCAACGTCGTGCATATCGAGAAAGGAACCGACGTGCTCGCCATCGTCCACCCTTGCCCATGCCTGGCGCAGTTCGAGCAGGCTGTCCGGGCCAAGGCTCGAAAAAGCGAACAACCCGTCCTTCCGCAGTACCCGGTTGACCTCGGCAAAGAAAGCCGGGAGATCGTCGAGCCAGGGCATGAGCATGTTGGCGAACACGAGATCAACGCTGCCCGCCTGCAGCGGCAGTGCAGTGGCGTCCGCCTGCACTTCATGGACGCGGGCGCCGCGCCGCGGCCATGTAAACTTGAAGCCCCGCTTCCTCCCGTGCTTCAGCATGTTCAGTGAGCGGTCGAGGCGGACGATCCGGCTGCCGCGGTAGATCCCGGCCAGCTCGAGGCTGGCCGCGCCGGTCGCCGAACCTGCATCGAGTATGGTGCAGACGTCGACCAGCATCGGCGACATGCGCTCGTAAAGCCCTTTCGCTGCGTGCCGATGGACGAAATCGCCGTCATCGAACTTTGCAGCGGCGCGATCGAAGCGGCGCTGAACGTCCCTTTGCCTCAAGTCACCGGGTTTTGTCGCACCGTCGTTCACGGCAACCCCGCCCGTTCTCCGCATGGTGTTTCTGGACAAAAACCCGCCGTTGGCCTGGCGCCAGCCTGGCCAGGAACGTTCAACCTGCGGTAGTGCCCCGGTTCAAACACATCCTTCAGAGGTTCGGCAACGAGCTCGTGCGCCGGGCATTCCCCGATTGTTGCGTGTTCTGCGGCGGTGACGCCACGGGCCCTGTCTGCTTCAGCTGCCGGGCAGACCTCCCGCGCGTCGCAGATCCTTGTGGACGTTGCAACCAGCCGCTTCGAAGGGCCGGCAGTCGCGAGAGGCCGAACCCGGAAGCAAGCGGCATCGACTGTGCCGATTGCCAGCAGCGGCCACCACCGTTTCACCGCGCCCGTGCCGCAGTTCTTTACGAGTTTCCGGTGGATGTTTCGCTGAAAGCGTTCAAGTTCGGCCATGCTCTCTATTATGTGCCCGCGTTCGCAGAACTGCTCCTTGCGGAGTTCCTGCTGAACTTCGAAATGAGCGACGCCCTCGTGCCGGTACCGCTGCACCGGCTTCGCTACGCCACGCGTGGCTTCAACCAGGCGGCTGAACTGTGCCGGCACCTCGGCAAGGCAACAGGCACCCCGGTGGTCACCAACCTGAGGCGCACGCGCTGGACGCGTCCGCAAAGCAACCTCGATGCCGCATCCCGGAGGAGGAACCTGAAAGATGCCTTCGCCGTCGTGGGCGGGCTCGACTGCCGTCACCCGCTGATCGTGGACGACGTCATGACAACCGGCGAAACCGCTCGCCAGCTTGCCCGGACACTCATGGATGCAGGAGCCGAAACGGTGAACGTCCTGACCGTGGCCCGTGCTGCCGACTAGCCTTTAAGGTGGGCTTACCCGACTTGAGGCGTAAACGTGTAGTCCAGGACGATGCCGATGAAAATGGCCATGCCGATGTAGTGGTTGTGCAGGAACGCCCTGAAACACCCGTCCGGGCTGCGGTCGCGCGCCAGCCACTGGTGGTAGATCATGAGGAGGGCCGCGGCCCCGACGGAGGCCATGTACCAGCCGCCGAGTTCGGCCATCTCGCCGATGAGTACCAGTGCGAAGAGCATCAGCACCTGGAGACCCCCGATGACGAAAAGGTCGGCGTCACCGAACAGGATGGCAGTCGATTTCACGCCGAGGCTCAAGTCGTCCTCGCGGTCGACCATGGCGTAGAACGTGTCGTAGATCACCGCCCAGATCAGGGCCGTGCCGAATACGAGCCACGCCAGCTGTTCCGTCTGCCCCGTTTGTGCGGCGAACGCCATAGGTACCGCCCAACCGAAAGCCGCACCCAGGACGAACTGCGGAATCGAAACGAAGCGCTTGATGAACGGGTAGATGATCGTCAGCCCTGCGGCGACCACTGCCAGTACCTGTGCGGGCCGGTTGAGCATCGCGGCAAGGCCTACGGCGATCAGCGACAACGCGACGAACAGGGTCAGCGCCTCGACTGGCGTGACGGCCCCGGTTGCCAGGGGACGGGTGCGGGTGCGGCTGACGTGTGGGTCGATCTTGCGATCGGCGAAATCGTTTAGCACGCACCCGGCAGAGCGCATCACGATGACGCCGAAAAAGAACACGATGAAGACGCCACCGTCCGGATGTCCTTCGCCTGCCAGCCAGAGCGCCCACATGGTAGGCCAGAGCAGCAACCAGACGCCGACGGGCCTGTCGAGACGCATCAGCTGCACGTAGCCCTTCAGCTGGTTTGCGAAAGCGGGTGCCGGACGCGCACTCGCAGCGTTTTTACTCATAAGCTCTCGCACCAGCTCGTTCTCTTCTCAAGGAAACCGTTCTTGAAGAGTCGCATCGGCCGGCGGCCAAGTACCAGACCGAATTCGCAGTATGCAGCATCAGATTTTACCGTAGCGGGCCGAATCGCCGATCCAGCGTCGCACGACCGCGTCGGCCATTTCCGGATTTTCCCGCTGCAGGATATCCGCCGTGCTCCGAACCCGCGGCATCAGGCCGGCGTCCCTGAGCAGGTCCGCGACGCGGTATTGAGGCAATCCGGTCTGCCGCGTTCCCAGCAGTTCTCCCGGGCCGCGCAACTCCAGGTCGCGCTGCGCGACCAGGAACCCGTCATTCGTTTCCCGCAGCACCGCAAGGCGGCTGCGCGCCAGCTGGCCGAGCGGCGACCGGTACAAGAGGACGCAGCTGCTTTGCATGGCACCGCGGCCAACCCGGCCACGCAACTGGTGCAGCTGGGAGAGTCCCATTCGTTCCGCATTCTCTATGATCATGAGGCTCGCGTTCGGCACATCCACCCCTACCTCGATAACGGTCGTGGCAACGAGTACGTGGATCTCGGCCAGTTTGAAGGCGCGCATGATGCTGTCTTTCTCGGAAGGCTTCATGCGCCCGTGAACCATGCCGACCCGCAACTCCGGCAGCGCCTTCCTGAGCCTCTCGTAGCTCGCCTCCGCTGCCTGGTAGTCCAGCACCTCCGACTCGCCTATCAACGGGCAGACCCAGTAGGCCTGCTGGCCGCTCGCGCAGGCGGACCTGACGCGATGAAGAACCTCGTCACGTCGCGTCTCCGGCATCGCAACTGTCAGTACCGGCTGGCGCCCGGGCGGCAGTTCGTCGATCACCGAGGAATCGAGATCCGCATAAGCCGCCATCGCGAGGGTTCGCGGTATCGGCGTTGCAGTCATCACCAGCTGGTGAGGAAACCCGCCGTCGCCAATTCCCTTGTCCCGCAGCGCCATGCGCTGGTGCACACCGAAGCGATGCTGCTCGTCGATGACCACCAGCCCCAGCCTGGCGAAAGAGACGCCTTCCTGGAACAGCGCGTGAGTCCCCACGACCAGTTGCGCTGCGCCGCTTGCGATCGCGTCCAGCGAGGCACGCCGCCCGGCCGCTCGCAGGCTGCCGCTGAGCCAGCTGACTTCAAGCCCCGCGTTGCGAAACCAGGCAGAGAAGTTATGCAGGTGTTGTTCGGCCAGCAGCTCCGTCGGCGCCATGACGGCCGCCTGAACGCCACAGGCGACGGCTTTGCGGCACGCCACGGCCGCCACGACCGTCTTGCCCGATCCTACGTCGCCCTGCACCAGGCGCATCATCGGGTGCGGCTGGCTCAAGTCCGACATGATCTCGGCCACCACCCGCTGCTGGGCGCCGGTCAGGCGAAACTCGAGGCTCGAGACGAAATCGTCAACGGCGTCGTCACCTTCCCGCAGCGCAATCGCCGATTCTTTTCGCGCAAGGTTCCTCAGGTTGCGCAGGCTCAGGTAATGCGCCAGCAATTCCTCGAAAGCCAGCCGGACCCGGCAGGGATGCTGACCACTTTCAATGCTGGCGACATCGGCATTCGGTGGCGGCCGGTGCAGGTAGGCCAGGGCATCGGCGAGAGACGGCATACCGAGATCGCTGCGGATTTCCGCCGGGAGCAGTTCCTCGGGCGGCGCGGACTTCATCATGTTGAGCGCCTGGCCCGTCAGGCTGCGCAGCCTTCCCTGTTGCACGCCTTCTGTCGAGGGATAGACCGGGGTCAGGGCATCCATCAACACCGGGCTTTCGCCGTCTTTAAGGATGCGATATTCCGGGTGCACCATCTCGAGGCCCGCGGGCCCCGACCGAACGTCGCCGTAACAGCTGACGGCGGCGCCAATCCGGAACTGCGCCTGTTGTTGGCGCGAGAAGTGAAAAAACCTGAGCGTGATCTGGCCGGACCCGTCCCCGATCCGCACCAGCAGGCTGCGGCGGCCGCGGTATATCGTCTCGGCCAGCAGTACCTTGCCGCTGGTCAGGCATCGCATTCCGGGTCGCAGCGCTCCCGGCCGGACGAGTTCGGTACGGTCCTCGTAGCGCAGGGGCAGGAAAAACAGCAGGTCCTCGACGCGATGCAGTCCCAGCCGCCCGAGTTTTTCCGCCAACGCGGGGCCCACACCGGCGAGCCGCGTCAGCTCCCAATGCAGCGCATGCACTCCCCGCCCCTGGATGGCTGGCTCGATCGGAATTTGAATTGTTTTAGGATTTGCGATGAGCCTTGGATCACAGGGCTAAAATCGCCTCTGCCTCCACGTCCGCGCCCTTCGGCAGCGACGCGACGCCGACAGCGGCGCGCGCCGGGTAAGGTTCGGCAAAGTACTCCGCCATCACGGTGTTCACCGTGGCGAAATTTGTGAGATCGGTAAGGTAGATGGTGACTTTCACGATCCTGTCGAGATCGCCGCCCGCGGCCTGTGCGACCGCCTTCAGGTTCTCGAAGACACGCCTCGCGCGGGCCTCGAAGTCGTTCCCGGTCAGTTCCATGGTCGCCGGGTCGAGCGGTATCTGCCCCGAAAGAAAGACGAGGTTTCCTGCCTTGATTGCCTGGGAGTAGGTTCCGATCGCTGCGGGCGCACCGCTGGCGTGGATGGCTTCTTTGTTCAATGTCCTTCCCCTGTGCAAAGTAGCTTATGCAAGCGCGCGAGGCGCTGTAACGGACCTCGAGTTCAGGCGCAGGCCCGGGCGACGCGGATCACGTTGGGCATCTTGCGAACGTTGGCCATTATCCGGGCGAGGTGATTCCTGTCCCTGACCTGCAGCAGGAACGTCAACACCGAGCAATCGTCGTGCCGGTCCAGTACGGACACCTGCTCTATATTCGACTGCGAGTCTGCAATGGTTGCTGCCACCTCGGCCAGGGCTCCCGTCTTGTTTACCGTGTCCACGTGAATCTGGCTCGAGAATTCGCGATCGATATCCTTCTCCCAGTTAACCGAGATCCACTTCTCCGATTGTTTTCTGAAATTACTCAGGTTGCCACAGACATTTCTGTGAATAACCACGCCTCGGCCCGAGCTCAAGTATCCCATGACCTCATCGCCGGGGACGGGGTGGCAACACTTGGCGTAGCTGACGACCACACCTTCCGTGCCGGCAATCGTGAGGCTGGCCGTGCGCGGAACGCCATCCTCGCTGCCGGCCCCGACCAGTAGCCTCGCCGTCAGTGGCGCAAGCCGCTCGCCGAGCCCGAGTTGCTCATACAGATCGGCGGGCTCCGCAAGGCCCAGTTCTTTCAGGGCCTCACGCAACCGCACTCTCCCCACCTTCCTGAGCGACGATCCGAGGTCCTTGAGCGACCGGTCCAGGAGGCGCTTCCCCAGGTCGACAGACTCGCTGCTGCGCATTTTCTTCATGTGGTGGCGGATGGCCGAACGCGCCTTCGCCGTGGCAACGAAAGTCAGCCAGTTGGGGTTCGGCCGCGCGCCGCGCGCAGTAATGATCTCCACCGTCTGGCTGTTCTGCAACGGCGTGCGTAGCGGCACGAGGTTGCGATCGATCTTGGCTGCCACGCAACGGTTGCCTACGTCGGTATGCACCGCGTAGGCGAAGTCGACGGTCGTTGCTCCCTTCGGCAGCGGCTTGATCTCGCCCTGCGGCGTAAACACGTAAATCTTGTCCGGGAACAGGTCGACCTTGACGCTTTCCAGAAACTCTTCCGAGCTGCCGGACTCCTGGATTTCAACCAGGTGCGCGAGCCACTCCCGTGCGCGGCGCTGTGGCGTTGCAGTCGTCTTGTCGACCGCCTTGTATTGCCAGTGAGCTGCAACGCCTGATTCCGCAACGCGATCCATGTCAGAGGTTCGTATCTGTACCTCCAGCGGCAATCCCTTTGGTCCGAACAGCGTGGTGTGCAGCGACTGGTAGCCGTTGATGCGCGGGATGGCGATGTAATCCTTGAAGCGGCCCGGCATCGGTTTGTAAAGGCCGTGGACGAGCCCGAGAGTCTGGTAACAGGTATTCACATCGCCGACGATGATACGGAAACCGTACACGTCGACCACGTCCGAAAGCAGGCGCTTTTTCTCCGACATCTTCTTGTAGATGCTGTAGAGGTGCTTCTCGCGGCCGATAACCTCGCCTTCGATGCCTGCGTCCTTCATCCCGGTGCGGATGCGCTCGGAAATCTTCTTGACGAAGTGTCGCTGGCTTCCCTTGCTTCTGCGGACCGCTTTCTCGAGAACCCGGTAGCGGAAGGGATACAAGTAGCGAAAGCCCAGGTCTTCCAGGTCGACTTTCATATGATTGATGCCGAGGCGATTCGCGATGGGCGCGTAAATCTCCAGCGTCTCCCTGGCGATCCGGACCTGCTTCTCCCTCGGCATGGCGTCGAAGGTACGCATGTTGTGCAGGCGATCCGCGAGCTTGACCAGGATCACGCGTATGTCCTCGATCATCGCCAGCATCATCTTGCGGAAGGTTTCCGCCTGCGCTTCGGCGCGGCTGTTGAAGTGCATCTGGTCGAGCTTGCTGACGCCGTCCACCAGTGCCGCCACTTCGCTTCCGAACTGTTCTTCCAGCTCGGCAACCGGGGTCGCGGTGTCTTCTATTACGTCGTGCAGGATGGCCGCGGTGATGGCCTTCGCATCCATGCGCATGTCGGCGAGCGTCTGGGCAACCGCGACAGGATGGGAAATGAATGCCTCGCCGCTCAGGCGCTTCTGTCCCTGGTGGGCGCTCGCGCCGAACTCGTAGGCCTGGATGACCTGTTCGATGTGCTCGCGTGGCAGGTAGGACTCGAGGGTCTCAATCAGCCGGCGCAACCCGTGGTCGCGTCGAACCGACGTACCGGGAAGTTTGGCGAGAATTGTCGCAGCGTAGTCCATGACCGATCATACCCGGTTGCCGGGGCCAGGGAGCCTGTCGCCGCGACCGGAAAACGCGAAACTAACTGTCCCTCAAACTCAAAGGTCTTCCGCCCCGTCAGGAGCGGTCTTCAGTCACCAATGGAGATGCCGCGCATCGGGATGATGTCGTCTGCGGTATCCGGTGCGAGAAACTCGTCCGTTGCCGGCTGCTCCACCTCGTCCAGGATCGACGGCGTAATATGACCAGCCGCGATCTCGCGCAATGCGATAACCGTGGGCTTGTCGTTCTCGGGCTCGACCAGCGTGTCGGCGCCGTGCGCGATGCGACGTGCGCGCTTCGATGCCACCAGCACCATCTCAAAAATGTTGTCGACGTTGTCGAGGCAGTCTTCGACCGTAATCCTGGCCATTAAAAAAGTACTCCAAAAGTCAGTTGCGTTCAGGTCGTCGCGCCAGGCCAGGCATAGCCGGTCCGGCCTCAAACGAACTAGGGTTACTGGAACAGACCGGCCAGTCTACTTCAAGTTCAACGCCCGAGGGAACCTCGCGGTGGCCTGTCCCCGATAGTTCTTCCCTGGCGCCGCTCGTTGTTCCTCGTGGGAGAGCTTGTCGCAGGCGAAGCCGCGCCCGGGGGGGAGGGTGTTCCAGGAACGCCGTGAACCCATCCATGGGGGCTCTGCGCGAACATCCCCCTCTTTAGGATCAGTCGCGACAGTCCTGGAACACCCTCCCCCGACCACGACTTCGCTGGAGAGGTCTGCGGTATCGAGGAACAACGAGCGGCGCCAGGGAAGAACAGATTCGCTGTGCCCGCGTCCGGACCTCAGGCCGCGAGGATCTCCTTGACGCGCTCCCGCATCGCAGGCTGGCTGGCCTTGTTCTGCTCGTGGTTGCCGC
>DATGQI010000232.1:0-10713 GCA_035304285.1 Woeseiaceae bacterium | reverse complement strand
CTTGCAAGATGAGCTGTGCGTGCCCTGCTGCGGAGTGGCAGGCTGTCCCCGATATCCTCGCTGATCACGGCGTACCACATCAGTCGTTTCCCTTATCTTGAGTGACCGCATTTCCTCTAGTTGCCGCTGTAAGCCAGATCGTCTGGATGATCACAAACAGCACCGTCAGTCCCAGCATGCCGAACAGCTTGAATTTTACCCAGAATTCCTCGCTGAAGTTGTAGGCGACAAACAGGTTGACTGCGCCGACGACAAGAAAGAAACCGATCCATAGATGGTTGAGACGAACCCACTGCGCAGGTGAAAGTTTTGCCGCATCGCCCAGCATCCGTTGCACTATGGTCTTTTCACCGACCCACTGGCTGCCCAGGAAAATGGCTGCGATAGCCCAGTTCAGGACGGTGGGCTTCCAGTACAGAAAGGTTGCGTTGCGATAAAAAAGCGTCGCGCTGCCGAGTACCAGCACGAGAATAGTCGACGCCAGGTAAATCTTGTTGAGCTTGCGCGTCTTTGCCCACTGGAGAAGCAGGATGATCGGCATAGCAACCATCAACACGGCAGTTGCAAAGAAAATGTCTTTGTAGAAGTAGGCGACGATGAATATGACTATCGGGATGTAGTCAATGAACAGTTGCATTTCGGTCCTGTGCCGGCCTTAAGGGCCGCGAATAATAGCTTAAACCGGACATAGTGTACCCCGTCGCAAAAATCCCGCTATCTGGGAGGCGCCCGTGGCCAGAATGCCTGCGCTCGGGAACCCTCGCCCCGCTACAATCCACACATGGCCCGCATCGTGGAAATTCATCCGGTAGATCCCCAAGCGCACCGGATCGGGAGCGTGGTTGCCGCGATTCGCGACGGTGGCCTCATTGCCTATCCCACCGACTCCAGCTACGCACTCGGATGTCACATCGGCGACAAGAAAGCAATGGACCGGATCCACCGGATACGGAGGACCGACAAGAACCACAACTTTACCCTCGTGGTACGTGACCTGTCGGAAATCAGCGTGTATGCCCGGGTGGACAATTGGGTGTATCGCCTGCTCAAGTCGCTCACGCCGGGGCCGTACACGGTGATTCTGCAGGCGACCCGCGAGGTGCCAAAACGCCTGCAGAACCCCAAGCGGCGCACGATCGGTTTGCGTGTGCCGGATCACCCCATCGTCACGGCACTGCTCGATGCGCTGGGCGAGCCAATCATGAGCTCCACTTTGCATCTCCCTGGAGACGACCTGCCACTGACTGATCCACACGAGATTAACGCTCGCATAGGACACGAGATCGAGATCATCATAGATGGGGGCCCCACGGGAATAGAGCCAACGACGGTCATCGACCTGTCAGGGGGTGCCGTGAAGATCCTGCGCCGGGGACGCGGAGATATCAGCTTTCTCGCCTGATGCGGCAGTACCGCAAAAATCAGGTTAAAATGCCCGCACGCCCATGAAACCAGAATTAGTAGTGCTGACAAGCAAAGACGCGCCAAAGCCCGCGCCGAAGGGCGACGGCGGTCCGTTCCAGGGCGAAATGCCTTTTGCGGTAGTGGACGGTGAGCCCGTTACCCAGCTGCCCCAGGACCTGTACATACCGCCGTACGCGCTGCAGGTCTTCCTCGAAGCCTTCGAAGGTCCGCTGGACCTCCTTCTGTACCTCATTCGCCGCCAGAATCTCGACATTCTCGACATTCCGATCGCCGAGATCACACGGCAATACGTCCAGTACATCGAGTTGATGAAGGAACTGCAGCTGGAACTGGCCGGCGAGTACCTGCTGATGGCGGCTATGCTCGCGGAGATCAAGTCGCGCATGCTGTTGCCGCGTCCGCAGGCGGAGGAAGTGGAGGAAGAGGATCCCCGTGCCGAGTTGGTGCGCCGACTGCAGGAGTACGAGCGATTCAAGAAGGCTGCGGAGGAATTGGGCGCCTTGCCTCGACTGGAACGCGACGTGTTCGTGGCCTCCATCGAGGCCCCCGAGAGGAAAGTAGTGGCGAAGCTGCCGGACGTCACCCTGAAGGAGTTGCTGATTGCGTTTCACGACGTACTGAAGCGCGCCGAGATGTTTTCGAAACTGCACCTGCGGCGAGAGCCGCTGTCAGTGCGGCAGCGAATGTCTGAAATTCTGTTGCGCGTCAAGGCAAACACGTTCTCCAGCTTTTCCGACCTTTTCGATCCTGAAGAAGGGCGCATGGGTGTCGCAGTTACTTTCATCGCCATTCTTGAACTGCTGCGAGAAGCCGCCATCGAGGTCGCACAAGCCGAGGCCTTCGCGCCGTTGCACGTGCGGGCGGCGTCCTCGGTGCGGCTCGTTGCAGAAGACGGCACCGCCTGACCGTCCTGCAATTACGTCAACATACAGAGACGCATCGTGGACCAGAACGAGATCAAGTATTTTGTGGAAGCCGCACTGCTAGCGGCGGGAAAGCCGCTTTCCATCGAGCAGTTGCAGAACCTGTTCGACCGCGCTTCTGCGCCGGAAAAAACGCAGATCAGGGAAGCGATCAGCAGTTTGCAGGAAGACTACGAAGAGCGCGGCCTGACTGTAACGGAGGTTGCGTCAGGCTTTCGTACCCAGATCAAGACCTCGATGGCCGATCGTTTGCAGAAACTTTGGGAAGAGCGGCCACCCAGGTACTCGAGAGCTTTCTTTGAAACACTTGCGCTTATCGCGTACCGGCAACCCATGACGCGAGGTGAGATTGAGGAGGTTCGCGGCGTGGCAGTCAGCGCGAACATCATGCGTTCGCTTATGGAGCGGGACTGGATACGCGTGGTGGGCCATCGCGACGTGCCGGGGCGGCCCGCGATGTTCGGTACCACGAGACATTTTCTCGACTATTTCGGCCTGAAGAAGCTGGACGACCTCCCGCCGCTCGCCGATCTTGCGGACTGGGAGACGCTCCGCGTACAGCTCGATCTTCCGGACGTTGCCGAAGAAGAGGCGAAGCCGGAAACGGCCGAGATTACAGACTTGCCAGTCCTGCTGTACCCGCAGGGTAACGAGGACGAAGACGAGCCCGGCGGTGAGGCGCCAGTCGAGATCGAGGCGACGGACGAGTTCGACGCGTCGACGGAAGAATCAGCCGACGCGGCAGAGACGGGTGGCTTCGAAGCTATCCCGGCGACCAAATGGCCGGGCCCTGTAGAGATCCTGCGCGTGGTGGCTGTTGACGATGCCGAAGACGCGGCAGAAGACATCGCCGGTGACAGCGAAGACGATCTCAACGACAGGGACGCACTGATCTCCGGACGCTAGTCCGCCCCCAGGAAAGCTGCGTGTCCGAACGCATTCAGAAAGTTCTCGCCGCGGCCGGCCACGGTTCGCGTCGCCAGATTGAGGGCTGGATTCGCGAGAACCGGTTGCGCGTCAACGGGCGCGTCGCCACGCTCGGCGAATCCGTCTCGGGCAGCGAAATCATCACGCTCGATGGCCGTAACCTTGCGGTGCGTCCGCAAGCTGGAGCGCACCGGCACATCATTTACAACAAGCCCGGCGACGAAATTACGTCACGCTCGGATCCCGAGGGACGCCGCGTCGTGTTCGATTCCCTTCCAAAGCTCAACGGCTCGCGCTGGGTCGCTGTTGGCCGCCTGGATATGACTACCACCGGATTGATGATATTCACCACCGATGGCGAACTGGCGAACGCACTCATGCACCCTTCATCGGAGCTGGTCCGCCGGTATGCCGTCAGGGTCCACGGCGCGCCCACACAGGCCGATCTCACCCGCCTTCTCGAAGGGGTCGAACTGGAGGAGGGTGGGCGCGCCGCGTTCGATACCATCGAGCGTTCAGGCGGTGATGGAGCTAATCGATGGTTCACGGTCACCCTGCGCGAGGGTCGCAACAGGGAAGTTCGCAAGCTGTGGGCTGCGCTCGGTTTCGAGGTCAGCCGTTTGATACGCACGGCCTACGGACCGCTGGAGCTGCCACGCAGCCTCCGCCGGGGAAAATACGTGGCACTGACCCCGGCGCAGGTCCGCACCCTTTATTGTTCTGCAGGACTGGACCCGCCCAAGCCTGCCAGCGTGTCACCGGCGTCCCGCAGCCGTCGCCCGCGCCGTGCGAGGGCGAAGTCTCGGTAAACCCGGGAATCACCAGAAACAATCGATCTCGAGCTTCACTGGGAGTCGAGGCTCATCCCGGTCACACCCTGGCTGTCGGGTCCCAGCAAGAACAGGTAGGGAGAAAGGACCTCGGCCGGCGGCTTCGAAGCACTCTTGTCCTCAGCCGGGTATGCCTGCAGCCGCAGTTCAGTCCGGGTTGGACCGGGATTGATGCAATTCACCCGGATTGGGACATGCTTGTTCTCCGCGGCGAGGATCTGCGTTAGTGCCTCGATACCAAACTTGGAGACGGAATAGGCGCCCCAGTAGGGCCGGCCTTCGCGACCGACGCCGCTGCTTGCAAATACAATCGAGGGATCTTGCGACGCCTTCAGCAACGGCAGTAACACCTGCGTCAATGCGAAGGGAGCGGTCAGGTTGACGTGCAACACCCGTTGCCATTCAGCGGCATCGTACTGCTCGATCGACAATCGCTGACCGAGTATCGCGGCGTTGTGCACCAGCCCGTCGAGACGCCCGAACTCCTGCTCGATACTTTCCGCGAGCGACATGTATTCCTCGCTACCGGCCTTGGCGAGGTCCATGACGGCGATCGAGGGGCGGCATTGGCTTTCGCCGTGTGTTATCTCGTCGTACACCGCCTCCAGCCTGGCCGAATTGCGTCCGTGGAGGATGACCTGCGCGCCAAGCTCCGCGGCGCGTATAGCCAGCGCCTTCCCGATACCGTTGCTGGCGCCTGTTACCAGGACCACGCGATCGCGCAGGGCGCCCGGCGGGCTTTGATAGGTTTTGGCGTCAACGTTCATTGCAGCACTCATAGCTGGAGGGAAAAGCTCAAGATGCGGCCACCTCTTCGTCATTTTCACCGCGAATCGGCTCGCCCTCGTCGATCTGGCTGTCCTCGATCATCGTCCGCGGGAGCGATTCAAGCGGTTCGACGGACTCCAACTCCTTCTTGGGGTGGATGCCGAGCTCGGTAAATTTGCGGGCGCCCGGCAGCACCTTGCGCTCGAGCGAGCCCACGGCACGATTGTAGCTGTCCACGCTGCTGGCAAGCTGCCGTCCCACTTTGTTGAGGTGGCTCACGAATACCGACAGCCGGCCATAAAGGTCTTCAGCCAGGCGGCGGATCTCCTCGGCATTCTCGGCGAGCGCGAGCTGTCGCCAGCCATAGGCGACCGCTTTGAGCAATGCCACGAAGCTGCTTGGTGTCGCGAGGATGATCCGCTGCGAGAGTGCGGATTCGATCAGGTCGGGATCTTCATCGAGGGCCGCACTGAGGAACTGGTCACCCGGAATGAACAGGATGACAAAGTCGGGGCTGCTGGAAAACTGCTCCCAGTACGATTTGCTGGCCAGCTTTCTGATGTGATCCCTGAGGTTGCGCGCGTGGCGCTCCATGCCGAGCTTGTGTTGCACGTCGTCCTTGGCCTCAACGGCTTCCAGGTAGGCGTCCAGCGGCGTCTTGACGTCTACTACCAGCTCACGACGGTCGGGCATACGCACAATCATGTCGGGCCGGATGATCTTTTCATCGCTCACCCCGTGAACCTGCTCCTGGAAGTCACAGTGCTCGACCATGCCGGCGAGTTCTACGAGCCTGCGCAGCGTAATCTCGCCCCATCGGCCCCGAACCTGTGGACGTCTCAATGCATTAACCAGGTTCTGCGTCTCCTGCGCCAGGAACTTCTGGTCGTGCTGCATCATCTCGAGCTGCGACCTGATGCCGCCATAGGCCTCGCTGCGCGCCTTCTCGAGTTCCGCGATCTGCAGCTGCGACTGGCTGAGCGCGTCCCGGATCGGCTTCACGAGGTTCTCCACCGCCCGTTCCCGGTCGCCAAGCTCGCGCTTCGCCTTCTCCTGGTGCGCGCTCAGGTTCTGCTCCGCCATTCGCAGGAAGTTCTCGCTGTTCGACTTGAGAGACTGGTTGGCCAACTCCGAAAACGCTGTCGCGAGCCTGCTGGTGGCGGCTTCGAAAGCAGATTCACGCTCCCGTTGCAGCGCATCCTGGTCCTTAAGCTGCGTCTCCAGGAGTTGCAGGGACTGTTGCAGGCGCCTGCGGCGACTGCGAGCGACAAGCCAGGTGATCGCGATCCCGAGCAGCAGACCACACACGAGCGCAGGCCCGCCAAAGGCAACAAAGGGCGAGGCGAACGGAAGCTCGAGCGACAGGCTCGGCATCAGGAATCAAGCCTCATTGCGTCGCAGATCATCCTGGTCAGCTCCATCGTGTCGCCGGCGATCTGGTCAGCTTCCCAAAGCACCGGGTCATCCTCGGCAGTGATATAGCCGTAGGCTGCGGCGATCGTTGCCATACCCGCGGCCCGGCCGGCGACGATGTCCCTGGAGTCGTCTCCGATAAAGATGCTTTGCTGCGGCGCAACCCCTGCGCGTTCGCAGGCGAGCAACAAGGGTGCCGGGTGCGGCTTTCGCTGAGGCAGCGTGTCGCCGCTCACCGCGCAGCACATTCTGTGGCTGAGCTTAAGCTTCTCGAGCAGCGGGCCGGTCATGCGCTCCGGCTTGTTCGTCACGACACCCCAGGGACGGCCTCTGAGCTCGAGCAAATCCAGCAATTCGGTCATTCCGGGAAAAAGCGTCGATCCGATGCATATCGCCTGTTCATAGCGGTCCAGGAACTCCTGGTGCAGCTCGCGACGTAGTGATTCGTCAACCGACGGGAAGGCCAGGTTGATCAGGCCCAGAGCACCGTGCGAGACGCTTGCGCGGGCAAGCTCATATGGAACCGGCGTGCTGCCCTTGCTTTCCTGCATGGCAACCAGGACCGCGACCATGTCCGGTGCGGTATCGACGAGCGTTCCATCAAGGTCAAAGAAAACACCGCCCTGGCTCGAGTTCCTGCCATCAGCCATCGTCATTCGGGACGCTGGAAGTGCATCAGGTAATTTACGTCGATATTTGGGCCAAGCGAATATTGGCGCAGGATCGGGTTGTAATGCATGCCGATGCTGTCCTTCAGTTCAAGGCCGGCGTGTCGCCCCCACGCCTCAAGCTCCGAGGGCCGAATGAGCTTTTCGTATTCGTGTGTTCCCGCCGGCAAAAGGCGCAGCAGGTACTCAGCACCGACGATGGCGAACATGAACGCCTTGGGATTGCGATTGATGGTGGAGAAGAAGACATCGCCTCCGGGACGAACCAGCGCGGCGCACGCAGAGACCACACCGGACGGCCGTGGTACGTGCTCCAGCATTTCGAGGCAGGTGACGATATCGTATTCGCCGGTGTGTTCCGCGGCGTGATCCTCCGCAGTGACCTGCAGGTATTCGATGCTGCTTCCGGTCTCCGCCTGGTGCAGGCGCGCAACCGCCAGAGGGCCGTCGGCCATGTCGATGCCGGTAACCTGCGCACCTGCAGCAAACATCGATTCCGTGAGGATGCCGCCACCGCAGCCGATATCCAGCACGCGCTTGCCGGAGAGTTCGCTGCGCTGCCTGATGTATTCGAGCCGTAGCGGGTTGATCTCATGCAGCGGGCGAAAGTCGCCCGTCGGATCCCACCACCTGGAAGCCAGCGAATCGAATTTTGCGATCTCCGCCGGATCCACATTATCGGGGGGGCGGGGGGCTCTCTGGTGTGTCGATTGTTCCACTTGTCTTTTGAATTCAGTTTCCGATCTTCGCAGCAATGCGTTCCTGCCATTCCGCGCTTCTTGCAAGGATATCGGCTTCGTTGATCGTGGTCAGGCGTCCGTTATCGACGTGACGCCTGCCTGCGACCCAGACATCGCTGACCTGATCCGGATGGGTAGTGTATACGAGTTGTGAGAGTGGATCGTACACTGGCTGGCTGTTGATCGACTGCAGGCTGATGCAGGTGAGGTCCGCCCATTTCCCCGGCTCGATCGAGCCTGTGCTGTCGGATATTCCAAGCGCGCGCGCGGAATCGAGCGTCGCCATCCGTAACGCCTCCTTCGCGGTAAGCACCGCGGCATTCGCGGCTGTAACTTTCGCGAGTAGCGCCGCTGTTCGCATTTCGCCCAGCATGTCCAGCACGTTGTTGCTGGCAGCGCCGTCCGTGCCAAGTGCAACAAGCACTCCGGCAGCGCGCATGGAGGGAATATCGGCGATGCCGCTCGCGAGCTTCAGGTTCGAACGGGGACAATGAGCCACGGCCACGCCCGAATCCGCAAGGAGCTGAATCTCATCCGGCGTCATGTGGACGGCATGCACGGCCATCAACGAGGAATTCACGAGGCCAAGGTCCGCGAGCCTCTGCACCGGCCTCTTGCCCGTCGCCCGTAGCGCATCCTCCACTTCCCGCGCGGTCTCGTGCAGATGCACCTGGATGCGCGCATCGAGCTGGTCTGCAACTACCCTGAGTTGGTGAAATGCCTCGTCCGGAACCACGTATGTCGAATGTGGCGCAAAGCAGCTGGTGATCAAGGGGTCGTCAGCATAGGGGTCATGCACGAGTTCGCTGCCCTTGCTGATGCACTCCGACGCGTTCTCAGCCCAGGCGGTTGCAAACTCGATGACGGGAGTCCCGACCATCGCACGCATGTGGAGCTCGGAAGCCGTGGCCGCGACGATCTCGGGGAAGAAGTACTGGTCGCTGAAGCAGGTTACGCCGCCTCGCAGCATCTCTGCGATGGCATGCCGCGTACCATCGCGAACCATCTCCGCGCTTGCCCAGCGCTTCTCACTTGGCCAGATCCCGTCCGTCAGCCAGCGTTCCAGCGGCATGTCGTCGGCGATACCGCGAAACAGGGTCATGGCGGCATGGGTATGGGCATTGATCAATCCCGGGATGAGCACGTGGTCCGACCGCTCAACGAGCTCGCGCGGCTGGTACTTTTCCAGGGCGTCCGGCGTCGGCAGGATGTCGATGATGCGGCCCTCGCTGACGGCCACGGCTGTTTCCGTAAGGGAGGCGTCCGTTGGTGCAACCGGCACGCACCACCGGGGGATGATCAATGTATCGCAGGATCGCATCGGCGGAATAGTACGGTTCGCGCCGGATAGCGGCAATGCACAAGGCGCGCCGGTGATCGCGCAACACCGGCGCGACGCGACGTGGAGGCCTCGTGATGCCTGCAGCGAAGGGCCCCTTTGTGCTATGATTACGCACCGGATTTGGGCCCGATTTGGCAAGGCAGAGGCCGGGTTGTCACCCCGGCGAAACAAGAAACTTCCCTGAAACCGAACCCGTTTTTCGTTTATCCGTATCCCGTTCACTGAACGGGGTCGCTCCGATTTTGTGAGTATTTATGGCTGAAATTGCGCAAGAGATATTGTCTGTAAGTCTCGAAGACGAGATGCAGCAGTCTTATCTCGACTACGCGATGAGCGTGATAGTCGGCCGGGCGCTGCCCGATGTCCGGGACGGGCTCAAGCCCGTGCATCGCCGTGTGCTGCATGCGATGCGTGAGCTCGGCAACGACTACAACAAGCCATACAAGAAGTCGGCGCGTGTCGTCGGCGACGTCATCGGTAAGTACCATCCGCACGGCGATACCGCGGTGTACGACACGATCGTGCGCATGGCACAACCGTTCTCGATGCGTTACATGCTGGTGGACGGGCAGGGCAACTGCGGGTCGGTAGACGGCGACATGCCGGCAGCCATGCGCTATACCGAGGTGCGGATGTCGCGCATCGCGCATGAGATCCTGTCCGACCTGGACAAGGAAACGGTCGACTTTACCGAGAACTACGACGGTACGGAGTCGGAGCCGTCGGTCATGCCGACGCGGATTCCGAACCTGCTCGTCAATGGCTCCTCCGGTATCGCCGTCGGCATGGCGACGAACATTCCGCCGCACAACCTCACCGAGATTGTAAATGCGACGCTTGCACTGATCGACGATCCTGCAATCGAGACGGCGGCGCTGATGGAACACGTGCCAGGTCCCGACTTTCCCACCGCGGGCATCATCAACGGCGCGCAAGGCATCTACTCCGCTTACCGCACCGGGCGGGGACGGGTGCATATCCGGGCACGGACGAATATCGAAACTATCGACAAGCGCGGGCGTGAAGCAATCATCGTGACCGAGTTGCCGTACCAGGTGAACAAGGCGCGGCTGATCGAAAAGATTGCCGATCTCGTGCGGGAAAAGCGCATCGAAGGCATCAGCGAGCTGCGCGACGAGTCGGACAAGGACGGCATGCGCATCGTCATCGAACTGCGCCGTGGCGAGAACAGCGACGTAGTCCTGAACAACCTGTTCAAGCAGACGCCGCTGCAAAGTGTCTTCGGCATCAACATGGTCGCGCTGCACGAGGGCCAGCCGAAGCTGATGAACCTGAAGCAGGTTCTGGAAGCCTTCCTGTCGCACCGGCGGGAGGTTGTAACCCGGCGTACCATCTTCGATCTGCGCAAGGCGCGCGACCGCGCCCACGTCCTCGAAGGCCAATCCGTAGCGCTGGCGAACATCGATGAAGTGATCGCCCTGATCAAGGCTTCACCGTCACCGGTAGAGGCAAAGCAGGGCCTCATGCAGAGGAACTGGGCGCCCGGGGCGGTTACGGGAATGCTGGAACGCGCCGGCGCAACCGATACCCGCCCCGACGGCCTCGAGCCTGGTTTCGGTCTCGTGGACAGCCAATACCGGCTTTCCGAAGTCCAGGCGCAGGCGATTCTCGACCTTCGCCTGCACCGTTTGACGGGTCTCGAACAAGACAAGATCT
>DATGQI010000231.1:0-4978 GCA_035304285.1 Woeseiaceae bacterium | reverse complement strand
TGTTCCGCGGGCATGCGCTCATCGAGGGCATCGTTTCCGGCCTCTCGGAACACACGGTGGTTCCGGGCGACGTCGACACCAACGAGTTGCTGGGTATCGTCGACGTGCTCGTCACGGGTTACTCGAGCATCTTCTTCGACTTCATTCCGACAGGACGCCCGATCGTCTTCTACGCCTACGACCTCGAGGAGTACGAGAGCGAACGTGGAATGTACTTCGACATGCGAGAGATGCCGGGAGTGCTATGCCGAGACATCGCCGGCGTGGTGCGCGAACTGGCCGGGATCCTCGAATCCCCGGCAAGGACCAACGAAAGAGCCGCGCCGGCCGCGGCGGTTTTTTGCCCGCGCGAGGATGGCGGGTCGACGCGTCGCGCGGTTTCATTCTTCATGGACGACGATGTCGAGTACGTGGTCCGCGGGCCAGAGCGGACCGGTTCGTCGGTGCTGATGTACGCGGGGGATTTCCTCAACAACGGTATTACGTCTTCGTTCCTGAACCTCCTCGGAGGCATGGCGGAGCAGGGTTACCGCATCACCGTCGGACTGGATCATGCGAACGTCGAAGCCCAGCCGATTCGCATGGAGAAGTTCTCCCAGGTCCCTGAAAGCGTGCAGCGCATCACCAAGGTCGGCGGCATGGTGCTGAGTCCCGAGGAGAAATGGGTCGTCGACCTGTTCAACAAGAAGTACACGCTGCCGTCGGACAGGGCGTGGAGCGTTTACCTGGGCGCGTATGCCAGGGAACACCGGAGGATCTTCGGTTACGCACAATTCGATTCGAGCGTCCAGTTCGAGGGGTTCCTGAGGTTCTGGGCATCCTTGTTCGCTTCCGGGGCCGCGGGGGTCCACAAGGCCATCTACCTGCACAGCGACATGTTTGCCGAGTACGTCGTGCGTTTTCCGCACCTGCGTGCGATCTTCGAGCTTTACCCGAGGTACGACACGCTGGTCTCCGTTTCAAGGACGATCCGGGACATCAATGCGACGAAGCTGTCGGCGCACTGCAACGTTCCCGAGGAGCGGTTTGCGTACTGCATGAACGCCATGGACGCCGACCACGTGCTGCAGAAGTCGCTGGAACCGCTGGACGAAGACCTGGCCAACTGGATCGGCGGGCGGTACTGCTTCGTCACCATGGGACGGCTGTCGCCGGAGAAGGACCACGCCAAGCTTATCCGCGCATTCGCCGGCATCCGGGAGCAACATCCGGACGTGGCCATGGTCATCGCCGGGGATGGGCCGCTGGCGTACGATCTCCGGCACCTCGTGGATTCCCTGGACCTTGCCGGGCAGATACTCATGGCGGGGCCGAGAAGCAATCCGTTCCCGCTGCTGCGGGCCGCGGGATGTTTCGTGCTCTCATCCAACCACGAAGGGCAGCCGATGGTCCTGTTGGAGGCAATGGTGCTTGGCAAGCCGATCGTCGCCACCGATATCCACGGCAGTCGTGACCTCCTTGCCGGAGGCAAGGGCTTGCTCGTGCCCAACAGCGTTGAGGGGCTCGCCGACGGCATGGCGGCCGCCATCGCGGGTAGGGTGCAGGCGGCGGCCTTCGATGCGAAGGCCTACCAGCATCAGGTGATGGAACGATTCGCGGAACTGGTGGTAGGCAGCAACGGTGGACGGGTGCCAGGCGTCGGTGTCACGCATTGAACTCACCGAAACACAACAATCCAGGAGAATACGGTGTCAGAGAATGACAAATCGATAGAGTCCAAGGGGGACTATTGGCAGTCGTACTACTCGCGGCAGGCGCCGCTGGTCGCGCCGCTGCCATCGCAGTTCGCCGTTTTCGTCGCAGGCGAGCTGGACGGAGCCCATGAAGTGTTCGATATCGGCTGTGGTGGTGGGCGCGACAGCCTCTTCTTCGGGACGTACTCGCACGCGGTGACCGGCGTCGACGGATCGCAGGCCGCGATCGAGAAATGCAGCGAGTTGGCCCGGACGGCCGGGCTTGCGAACATCCGCTTCGTCTGCTCACCCGTCACGAGCGACAGGCTGGCAGAGTCCGCGGCGCCGTCGACCGGTTTGCCGGTGCTGGTTTATGCGCGGTTCTTCCTGCATGCGATCACGGACGAGGAAGAGGAGAAGTTCTTCCGGCTTGCGCGGGCGCTGACGTCAGGCGGTGGAAAATTGGCGGTAGAGTTCCGCACGATGCGCGACGTAGCGCAGGAGAAGGTCACGGCCTCGCATTACCGGCGTTTCATCGACCCGATCGTCTTCAACGCGCGCGCTCTCGAGGCTGGGTTCTCGGCCAAGTACTTCGTGGAGGGCTTCGGATTCGCCAAGTACAAGCACGACGACGCGCACGTGGCGAGATTCATCTTCGAGAGAGTCATCCAGCCGAATGGATAACAGGTTGCAACAACGGATCACGGAAGTTTCCCGGCTGCAAGCGGCGGACTTCCCGGAACTTGCGTTCCTGGGCTTTGATTCGAGGCCGCTGGAACTGCCGATGCCTCGAGGCCCGGTGCGCTTCCTGCGGGTCGAGCTTCCGCACAGGCAATTCCTGCATCTGCACTCGTTGGCCTTGTTCGACGACGCGGGCATGGAACTGGACGTCAGGCTTGGCAAGATCAGCCTCAGCAGCGTGCACGGGCATGGCGATCCGGACTTGACGCGGAAGCTCCTGTTCCAGACTTCGGGCAAGCACGACATTGCCTTCCACACCAAGGACGACCAAGGGCCGTGGCTTGTCGTCGAACTGGCCGAGCCCTTGCTCGCCGAGCAGTTGTTGATCAGGAATCGTAGCGGCAGGTATGCGCACCGGGCCGCTGGAATCAGGGTCAGCGCCTCGCCCGATGGCGTCGAGTGGACGGAGCTCTACGATGGCGCGCGCAGGGAGGATCAGTTCGCCACCGCGGTCGCCGCAGGCAACGGC
Organism: Woeseiaceae bacterium; assembly: GCA_035304285.1. Classification (GTDB taxonomy): domain Bacteria; phylum Pseudomonadota; class Gammaproteobacteria; order Steroidobacterales; family Woeseiaceae; genus IDS-8. The sequence goes on along the minus strand of DATGQI010000231.1, from coordinate 2,095 downwards.
AAGGATGCGACGAAAGCGGAGATCGCCGCCGCCTCGGTCGCGGCTACGCTCCTGGCTGGCAGGTACGGCGAGGTCGCGAAGGCGATTCCGGAGAAGGACTTGCGGCCCGATGAGATCGGTTCGATCAAGCGGTGCATCAATCAGGTCGTCCTGGCTCCCCAGCAGCTGGAATGGACGAGCCATGGTGTCCGGCGCTCGTTCCGTTATTGGGGAGAGGCCGAGATGGAAGACTACGTCGCCCTCACGGTGGATGTCTGCCGTGACCTGGCCGAGCTGTCACCGGATGTCTGCTTCGGCTTCGGCTCGGTGCTGTCGATCGTCCGGGACGGTGAGTTGATGAAGCACGACGATGACCTCGATGTCATCATCGCCTTCGACAGCGCAGTAGCCCCCACGCTCCACGAGGCCCTTGCCCTGGTACGGGATTTCCTCGTCGAGAAGGAATACAAGGTCCGTGGAAAGTTCTTCAGCCATTGGCACGTCCTGCGCGGCGGGAAGAAGGTCGATGTCTTCGTTGGCATCTACGAAGGCGGGAGGATCGGATGGTTTCCCGGAACGCGGCGGGCCCTGGCGCGGGATGACGTTTTCCCGGCCAGAAGTGTCCCGTTCCTCGGCTCCGAATGCTGGATCCCGCGGGAGCCGGAAAAGTACCTTGCCACGATCTATGGAGCGAATTGGAAGTCCCCGCTGCCGGGTTGGAAGCATGACTGGGATCGCTCGTCATACGCAGATATCGCATGACTCCGGTGGAAAGACTCTCGATCGGCCGGGCGGCCTGGCCTTCGGGTTGTCGCTTGTTCCAATTTCCATTAAAGAGGTTTCAAGATGAAGTACGTTCTCGCAGCGGCGCTTGCCGCGCTGGCCGTGGCCGGATGTTCCGATCGGCCGAACACGGTGGCGACGCCCGAAACGCAAGCGCTACCTGAAGCTTGCGCCGACAAGCCCTTCTACTCGCCCTTCCCGGAGGGACTGGCGCTGGATATGCCCTTCCATTTCCGTAGCGACCGGATCTTCACGAAAAGGAGCGGCGAAACCAGGCGCGCAGTGACCGTGGAGTACCTGACCGGTAGCCAGATCGAGGCGCAACAGGCCGTCATCGCCGCCATGGCGGCGGTGGGCTACGCGCCGAAGGCGGGCAAAGGCGCGCGCAAAAATGGAGTGCTTCGACAGGCGTACACCAGTGAAGGCAGGAAGAGCTTCTGGGTGGTGATCTCCCCTTCCGCGGGCAAGCGTCCTTCCAATCCCGAAGCCAAGGGAACGATCGCCATCAGCTGGCAGCTCTCACCGGCACCGAAGCGGGAGGCGCCGCCGGCCGGAACTCCGGAGCCGGGAGCCGTGCCGGCCGGGTCGGGTGCGTAGCGCCTAGTCGAAGACGCGGTGTGGGATGCATGCAACTTTGCGAAGCGGCGGAACCGACCGATGACAATTATTGGTAACGATTGGTGCCGCGGGGAACGCGTCCTTTTGACCGGCGGTTGCGGCTACATTGGATCGCACGCTTGCGTCGAGCTGATTGCGGCCGGCTGCAAGCCTGTCGTACTCGACAACCTGAGCAACAGCTCACGCGAATCGTTGACCGGAGTGAAGAAGATCACGGGCGTGGATGTACCGTTCGAAGCCGGTGATATCCGCGACCGGCGGTTCGTGGAGGATGTGCTAACGCGGCATGACTGCGCAGCCGTCATGCATTTCGCTGGCATGAAGGCGGTCGGCGAGTCTGTTTCGAAGCCCCTGTCCTATTACGACAACAACGTGAACGGAACGGTTCAGTTGCTTGCCGCCATGCGCGACGTCGGTCTCAAGCGCCTGGTCTTCAGCTCCTCGGCAACCGTTTACGGTGAACCGCGAGCGTTGCCCATCAACGAGCGGCACCCTCTGTCGGCGACCAACCCGTATGGTCGTACGAAGCTGGTGATCGAAGGGATGCTGCGGGATCTGCATGCCAGCGACGAGGAGTGGAAGATCTGCATCCTCAGGTACTTCAACCCTGCGGGGGCGCACGAAAGCGGGTTGATCGGGGAGGCGCCGGCCGGGGTTCCGAACAACCTCGTGCCCTATGTGTCCCAGGTCGCCGCGGGTATCCGCGACAAGCTCA
>DATGQI010000230.1:0-4462 GCA_035304285.1 Woeseiaceae bacterium | reverse complement strand
CGCAAGGTCGGTCTCCGCAACCAGTGCCCTGAAAGGCGAACCCACGAGTTCTGCGGGCGAACGCCCGAGAAGCGCCGAGGACTGGCAATTAGCGTAGAGGACGGTGCTGTCCGGCGCCATGGTCACCGCGCATTGCTGCATCCGTTCCACGAGGATGCGGTAGGGACCCGAACCACCCTCCAGCGTGTAGACCCGTTCCGCGGCGTCGCGGGCGACCACGAAAGCATCGACTCGTCCGTCCTGGATTGCGCGGATGGTGTCCTCCGCCTCCTGCAACTCGTCTCGCAGCTGCTCGACTTCCTGTCGCAGCGCTTCTGTCTCCGAGATCATCCGCCGGACGTCTTTGCTTGCAGGCCGACCAGCACGCGCTCCGTGTTGGAAAGATCGCCGATGATGCGGCGAATCGGTCCCGGAAGCTTGCGGACCAACGTCGGGATGGCGACAACCTGGTCGGTCCTCGCAAGTTCAGGACGCTCGATCAGGTCGATGATATCGATCTTGTAGCGCCCCGCCATATGTTCCTCGCACAGCGCTTTGAGATTCGCAATGGCGGTTACGCTGCGCGGCGTGTGCCCGGCAACATAAAGCTTGAACTCCCACAGGCCAGAAGGCTCCCCCGGATGTTCATCCGGCGACTCCTTCCTGGACGTTCTGTCACTCATCGTCATTGACAGTTCCCACTTGCCCTCGCTGTCCATGAGCGCTTCTGCGGCGGTGGCCGATGTCCGTTCGACTGGCGGCAATCGATAGCTCCCGGCCCTGCTCCGCTTCGATCAACTGCTTCAGGTCCTCCTCCTCGGTTTCGAACTCTGCCCGTAACGCTGCCACCTGCGACTCGAGGGCGCGACGCTTGCGGTCCAGCACACGTTGTCGCCGCTCGACCTCCTGCCGTCGCGCAAGCTTTTCCGAATCGTCCCGGGCCTCCTGTAGAGCACGCGCCGAGCCGGTAAGCACGCCCTCCGCACCAATGTAGACGTCCACCAGGTCGATCCCGTGATCGGTCATGACGAACTCCCGAAGCTGGTTCGAATGTGCCATGCCACGCGACTTGAGGACGAACATCGCGCGGTTGCGCTCTCCGTCCTGTTCGATATTCCGCAGCAAGAGCCAGCTGTCCACGATCGACGAAATCTTCACATCGGTTCTTTCCAGCTGTGATCCGGACGTCAGGTTGGTCAGCATCGCGGTGATGCCGTTCATTTTCAGGAAGTCTATTAACCTCGTGAGCATAGCGCTCGCATCTGTCATCGATCCCGCCGCGACAAAATTGCTGATGGGGTCGATGACGACCACGGAGGGTTGCAAGCGCCGCACCAGCTTGTGCATCTGCACGAGGTGCTGTTCCAGCCCCTGAAGAGCCGGGCGGCTTGCGTGAAATGTGAAAAGGCCCTGCCTGATAAACGGGGCAAGGTCGATCCCGATCGAGCGCATATTGCGCAGGAATTGCTGCTCCGATTCTTCAAAAGCGAAATAAAGGCACTTCTCGCCGCGCTTGCAGGTAGCAATGGCGAGGTGTGCAGCCACGCTCGTCTTCCCGGTACCCGCTGTACCGCTCACGAGGATGGTGCTGCCGCGGTAATAGCCGCCTCCCGAAAACATCTCGTCGAGCGCAGGTATGCCGGTGGAGATCTTCTCCTCTGAAACGTCATATCTCACCTGGAGAGACGTAATGGGCACTACCGTGATTCCGTCTTCGTCGATGAGGAACGGGTATTCGTTGGTGCCGTGGGCGGTCCCGCGATACTTGACGATGCGGAGCCGTCGCGTCGATACCTGCTCCGTGGCACGATGGTCGAGCAGGATGACGCAGTCCGAAACGTATTCTTCGAGTCCTTGCCGCGTCAGGGACCCCTCGCCCCTTTCAGCGGTTATGACCGCCGTCACACCTTTGTCCTTCAGCCAGCGAAACAGCCTGCGAAGCTCGGAACGAAGAAGCGCCTGGTTCATGAAGCTTGCGAAAAGCGTTTCGATGGTGTCCAGCACCACTCGCTTCGCGCCGATGGAGCTGATTGCCAGGTCAAGCCTGATAAACAGGCCTTCCAGGTCATAACCGTCCATCTCTTCTATTTCCTCACGCTCCACCCGAACGTGATCGATGACGAGCATGTTGCTCGCCTGCAGCGCTTCGAGATCATGGCCTAGCGAACGCACATTCTCGGAGAGCTCGTCGGCGGTCTCTTCAAACGCGACAAAAACGCCCGGTTCGCCGAACTGTTCCGCCCCTTGTACAAGGAACTCCGTGGCCATCAGCGTTTTTCCGCAGCCGGCGCCGCCGCAGATGAGGGTCGGGCGGCCGCGCGGCAGTCCGCCGCCGGTTATTTCATCCAGCCCGTGGATACCGGTCGGGGCTTTAGGCAGCTCCTGTTGCATCTGCGTCGGTGTCGCGTCGTCGTCCATAGCACCTCGCGGGAAGGGAACGGACCACTTTAACGCAGTGTCACCGGGCTATCGAGAAAAGCCCGCTAATGCAGTTCGTACACGGGATAATTGAAAATATTACAATTCTGCGGCCGCAGGCTGTGCTGCTGAATCACGAATTGAAAAGTTGCCGTTTGAAACTTCATCGAACCAGGCGAGGTCCTGGCCAAGTGCAACGGACTCGCCGATGAACAGCAGGGCGGGCGCCTGTATTCCCGCCGCCCATGCATCCCGCGCTACCTGCCCCAGGGTCGAATGCAGTACCCGCTGCCGATTGGTCGTTCCGCTTTCGACGAGCGCCGCGGGCGTCGTGCCGGGGAGGCCGTGTTGCATGAGCTGCGATGCGCTTTCGCCCACGCTTCCGGCACTCATATAAAGCGCGAGCGTCTGGCCTGGCCTTGCGAGCGCCCGCCAGTCCGCGCTATGTCCACCGTCGAGCTTCGCAGTCGCGAAGGTGACGCTGCCACTCACGCCCCGCATAGTCAGCGGGATGCCTGCGTAAGCGGCACAGCCGAGCGCTGCCGAGATGCCCGGCACGATTTGGTACGGCAGTCCTGCCGCTTTTAGCGCCGCTGCTTCCTCGCCGCCGCGCCCGAAGACGAAAGGATCGCCGCCTTTCAGGCGGCATACCCGTTTGCCTTTTCTTACGAGGTCGACGAGCAGCTGGTTGATCGCCGCCTGCTGCACTTTCAATTCGCCGGCAGTCTTGCCGACCGAGATTAGCTCCGCTTCCTTGCGCGCGAAATCGAGAATCGGTTCGGCCACCAGGCGATCGTAAAGGACCACGTCGGCCTGGCTGAGAAGCTGCTGCGCGCGAAGGGTGAGCAGCCCCGGGTCTCCGGGACCCGCGCCCACGATGTAGGCCTCGCCCTGCTCTGTTGATTCAGGCGTGATGCCGCCGATCAGTTCCTGGCGAACCAATCTTTCGGCATCCCCGATGCGGTTCGCCAGGATGTGCTCCGCCACCGGTCCGTCGAAGAACCGCTGCCAGAAGCGACGCCGTTCCTGCATGGATGAGAAACGCTTGCTGACCGGCCCGCGCCATCGGCCCGCCCGCTTCGCAAGCTCGCCGATGCGTGCTGGGAGCCAGGCCTCGATCTTCGACTTGAGCCGCTGTGCAAGCACCGGCGCGTTGCCGCCGGTGCCGATGGCAATGGTTACCGGTGAGCGATCGACAATCGCAGGCAGTATGAATGATGACTCGCCGGCATTGTCGACAACGTTGCAGAGAACGCCGGCCGTCTCGGCGGACCGGGAAACGATACTGTTCACCTGCGCATCATCCGTAGCGGCGATAACGAGCCGCTTGCCTTCGACATGCTCGGGCCTGAACGCCGAGCGTATGTGCGCGATTCGCTTCTGCTCGCAAAGCAGCTGCAGTGAATCCCCGAGCTCCGGAGCGACGACAGACACGCGGGCTCCGGCACGGAGTAGTAATGCAGCCTTGCGTCCCGCAACCGCGCCACCGCCAACGACGAGGCACGGCTGCTGTTCGAGCTTCACGAATATCGGCAGGTTGTCCATGGAAGTGGTTTCGATTTACCTCCCGTAGGAGCCCGCCATGCGGGCGAGTTCGTTGCGCGTTATCGAAGTCGCCCGCGTGGCGGGCTCCTATGGGAACATCTGCGGTCGACGATAGCGTGCCGCACGACCTGCGCCAAATGCCGTGACGGTCTGCCTGCATAACGCGCAGGCATATGCTCGCGATGATTTGACATCGCGCGAGCAACAGGGCATATATCGTTGCAGAGCCATGTTGGGTAATAACGGAGAAAGCGCAATGTGTTGCTGCCGAAACGATCGGCGGCACTTCAACGCGCCTGTGACCTGACCAACAGCCGCAGTTGAAGTAATCCAAAGCCGCCCCAACTGATGTTAGGGCGGCTTTTTCGTCTATGGCCCGCACCGAAGGGAGAGGTCGATGACCTTCAAGCAACTGAAGTACCTGCTCGGCGTCGTGGATAACGGGCTGAACATCACGACGGCGGCGGAACGCCTCTATACGAGCCAGCCGGGGATCAGCAAACAGCTGCGACAGCTCGAG
>DATGQI010000229.1:0-27851 GCA_035304285.1 Woeseiaceae bacterium | reverse complement strand
TCGCCCGGTCGAATGACCAGTACGGCATTCCGAACCGTCAGTTCGTGACGGGCAAATCGAAAGCCCGATCAGTCTCCGACGGCGACCTCGAGAAGATCCGGGACGCACACGTCCGCATGAGCCTGGCGCTGCAGGAGGCGTTCGGGCTGCGGCGGGAGGAAGCCATCAAGTTCAGCCCGAGCTACGCCGACAAGGGCGACCATCTTGAGCTGAAGGCCTCCTGGACCAAGGGCGGCAAGGCGCGATCCATCCCGATCCGGAGTCCGCTGCAGCGCGCTGTCCTCGATCGCGCCCATCAGCTCGCCGGCAAAGGGTCGCTGATTCCCAGCGATCGAAATTACCGGCAGCAGCTCCGGATCTACGAGGGCCAGACCATCCGCGCCGGACTGTCGCGGATGCACGGGCTAAGGCATGCCTATGCCCAGCGCCGGTACGAAGAACTGACCGGACGCTTGTCGCCGGCGGCCGGTGGACCGGCATCCAAATCCCTGCCACCAGAACAACGCCGGCTCGACCGGGCTGCCCGGCTGACGATCAGTCGCGAGCTGGGGCACGAACGTCAGCAAATTGCGTCGACTTACCTGGATCGCTGAATCGCAACAAGAAGCGCTCCCTGCCCTGTCTGGCTTTTCAATGCTCGCAGGGATCTATAGCAGCTACGCTTTCTGCATAGTTCAAGGACTCACGGAGAAGTGGCGCAAACTTCGACATCTCATGACACCTGCCGAACGCCAACTCGTCGAAATCATCGCCCGCGCCGGGCTGCGCAGGTTGCGCGAACGCCGCAGCGGGGACAAACTACCGACCAAGCAACAGCGTGAGGGGGAACGTGAGAGCCGCATTATACGCCCGCTTTTCGACCGAGCTGCAGAGTGACCGATCGATCCCCGATCAACTTCGCGTCTGCGATCGGCTGGCCGCGCAGCACAATTTCACGGTCGTAGCACGCTTCTCTGATGCGGCGATTTCCGGCGGCACCGCGCGTCGCCCCGGCTACCAGGACATGATAGAAGCGGCGCGGAAGGGCCGATTCGAAATCATCCTGGCCGAGGACTGTACGCGGCTGTGGCGCAATCTCGCCGAGCAGGCGCCGCGGCTGGCCGAGCTCGCGGACCTCGGTGTCGAGGTAGTGACACAGGATCTCGACACCCGACAGGAGTCGGCCGGCATCCTTGCCGCCGTGCTGGGTGCGAGCGGCGAAGCATATCGCCGCGAGATTGGCCGCCGCACGCGCCGGGGCCTGGAGGGCCGGGCGCGCGAGCGTAAGCCAACCGGCGGCAAAGCCTATGGCTATGCCCAAGGCCAAATCGTTCCCGCGCAGGCAGCCGTCGTCCGCGAAATATTCGAGCGATTCGCTGCGGGCGAATCGCAGCGTGCCATCGCGATGGACCTGAATGCCCGGGGCATCCCCGCGCCCGGCGCCACATGGAATCGCAAGCAGCGGGCTGCGGACGGGAAATGGCGTGTCTCCGCTCTTCACGCGATACTTCGGAACGAGCGTTACATCGGACAGGTAATCTGGAACCGGTCTCGCTGGGTCCGCTCCCGGGCCGACTCCTCCAAGCGCAAGCGAATCGAAAATCCGCGTTCCGACTGGATCGTTCACGAGGGCCCGGCGGTCATCGACCGGCGCACGTGGGACCGTGTGCAGGCCCGCGGACAGACCGGTTTTGCGAGCCCGAAGGCCCGGCCGCGCTACCTTCTGTCCGGCCTTCTCGAGTGCGGCGTGTGCGGCGCCAAGCTGACCATTACCGGCGGCAAAGCTCATCGCTACGTCTGCGGAAACCGCCACACGGGCCCAGGTTGCAAGAACGATCTCGGTGTCGCACGCACGCTGGCCGAGAAACTGATTCTGGAACCGGTACGGACCAAGCTACTGCGGCCCGAGTTCATCGAGTACGGCAAGCGCTACGCGCGAAGCCTCACCATGCCGGCACCGAAGGCCGACCCGCGACTCGCTGAGTTGAAGCGCCTGGTCTCGACAGGAGTTCTGTCGGCAGAAGAGGCAGAGCCCGCCATGCGGCGCCTGCGTCAGACAGCGCGGACGCCGGAGCCCGATGCATTCCTGGCGGCCGATGCCTACCTTACGGCAATGGAGGATCTGCAAACGGCGCTGGACGTTGACGACGTGGCCGCGGCCCGCCCGCTGCTGCGCGAGATCATCGGGCCGATCACCACTCTTCCCACCGAACAGGATGGGGAACGGTACCTGACGGCCCATTTCCCGGAGTTCGGTGGGGTAGCTGCAATGGTAGCGGGGGCAGGATTTGAACCTGCGACCTTCGGGTTATGAGCCCGACGAGCTGCCAGACTGCTCCACCCCGCAACTGAGGGGCGGCATAATACAAACATGCGGGGGGGATTACAACCGCCCTGCCGGCGTCAGTCGCCGATCATCCGATGGCGTCTATGCACAGCTTCAGCAGCCAGCCCGGCAACACCCCGAGGACCAGCACGGCCAGGCCGTTCAGGCTCAGTACGACCCGCGTTTCGAACCCTGCCTGCAGCACCGAGCGGTCCTCCACGGCGCTGAAATACATGTACCAGACCACGCGCAGGTAGTAGAACGCGCCGACCACAGAGGCCAATACCATCAATATCGCCAGCGCCGGGAAGCCTGAGGTCAGTACCGCGTCGATGGCCGTGACCTTGGCGATGAAGCCCACCCACGGCGGAACGCCGGTCAGGCCGAACATGAAGAACAGCATCATCAGGGCGAACCAGGGACTGCGGGCGTTCAGGCCCTTGAAGTCGCCCAGGTTCTCCGCCTCGAAGCCCTGGCGGCTGAGCAGGATCACGACCCCGAAAGCACCAGCCACCATCACGGCATAGGTCAGCGTGTAAAACAGTGCAGCCGAATAGCCCTGCTCCGTGCCGCAGAACACCGCCGCGAAGATGAATCCGACGTGGGCAATGGTCGAGTAACCGAGCATTCGCTTGATGTTGCTCTGGGCGATGGCCACGACGTTGCCGACTATCAGCGACAGCACCGCCACCACCATCACCATCCCCTGCCAAGACTCATGAACGACGCCCAGTCCATCGCCAAGGATGCGCAGGATCAGCGCCAGCGCGGCGAGCTTTGGTCCCGCCGCGATATATAGCGAGACCGGAGTCCGTGCGCCCTCGTACACATCCGGCAGCCACATGTGAAACGGGACCGCGCCGAACTTGAATGCGATGGCGACGATCATGAAGGCAATGCCGAACCACAGCGGCATGGCACTCAGGTCCGGGTTTGCGATGATCGCCGCCGCGATATCCTGGAACTGCAGGCTTCCGGTAACACCGTACACCCATGAAATGCCGTACAGCAGACACCCCGACGCGATGGCGCCGAGCACGAAGTACTTCATCGCGGATTCGGAGCCGCTCTTCGAGTCCTTGTCGAACGCCACCAGCGCGTACTGCGAAAGCGACAGTATCTCGAGTCCCAGGTACATCGTCAGCAGGCCGTTCGCCGACATCATTACCATCATGCCGAGAAGGCCGAACAGGCTAAGCACGTAGAACTCGCCCTTCAGCAACTTGTTTTGCTGAAGGTAATCGCGCGCGTAGACGAAACCTACCCCAACCAGGATCACCGATCCGAGCTTCAGGATCTGCGACAGCGAATCGCTGATGTAACTGCCGTCGAACAGCACGGTACTTGCTTCCGGTGCGGTCGCAACCAGCGTCAAGCCCGTCAGCAACAGCGTCCCGAGGCTGAGCCAGTACGTGATCGCTCTATTTTCGTCCTTGACGAACAGATCGGCTACCAGCACTGCGCAAAGCAGTGTCAGCAGGACGATCTCCGGCGCGGCTGGTGCGAAGTCATTCCAAGTCATCTGTGCAACCCTACAAAGCCGCCAGCTTCGACTGGCCCATCTGCTCGACCAGCTGCTGCAAAGTCGCCGACATCATCTCGACCAGCGGCGCCGGCCAAATGCCCAGGAGCAGAACCGACAGCGCGAGCACGCCGAGGACCACGTACTCCCGGCGATTCAGGTCCTTGAGTGCCGCCACCTGCGGATTCGCAACCTCACCGTACAGGACGCGTTTGATCATCCACAGCGTGTAAGCCGCGCCCGTCACCAGGATGGTTGCCGTGAAAAATGCAAACCAGACGTTCGCCTTGAAACTGGCGAGGATGACCATGAACTCACCGACAAACCCGGAGGTTCCAGGCAAGCCAACGTTCGCCATGGCGAACAGCACGAAGAATGCCGCGAATACCGGCATGGTGTTCGCTACGCCGCCGTAATCCGCGATCTGGCGGGTGTGCGTGCGGTCGTACAACACACCGACGCACAGGAACATCGCACCTGAGACCAGTCCGTGCGACACCATCTGCACCATTCCTCCGGTCATGCCGAGTTCCGCGCCGGTCCCGCCGTCCAATGACCACAGCAGGAAGAACCCGAGCGTGACGAATCCCATGTGCGCGATGGACGAATAGGCGATGAGCTTTTTCATGTCCTTCTGCACAATCGCAACCAGGCCGATGTAGACGATGGCGATCAGCGAGAGCGCAATCATCAGCCCGGCAAAGTACTCGCTGCCATCCGGCAGCATGGGCAGTGACATTCGGATGAACCCGTAGCCGCCCATCTTCAACATGATCGCGGCCAGGATCACCGAACCGCCGGTAGGCGCTTCGACGTGCGCGTCCGGCAGCCACGTATGCACCGGCCACATAGGCACCTTCACGGCAAATGCCAGAAGGAACGCGATGAACAGGAACTGCTGTTCGAGAAGCGTCAACGGCACGTTGATGAACGAGAAGAAACTGAAGTCGCCGGCCTGCACGTACAAATAGATGAAAGCGACCAGTAACAGCACCGAGCCCAGGAACGTGTACAGGAAGAACTTCATGGTCGCGTAGATCCTGCGCTCGCCGCCCCATACGCCGATGATGAGGAACATCGGCACGAGCATCGCTTCCCAGCACACGTAGAACAGGATCGCATCCAGCGCTGCGAACACGCCGATCATCAGCCCTTCCAGTATCAGGAAGGCTGCGAAATACTGCGCAGGGCGTGATTTGATCGTATCCCAGCCGGCAATGACGACGAGGGGGGTGATGAACGTCGTCAGCAGGATGAGCGGCGCCGAGATTCCGTCAACACCCAGGTAGTACTCGACGCTCAACGACTCGATCCAGGGCACCCGCTCGACGAACTGCATGGTGGCAACCGCAGTGTCGAAGTTCCGGTAGAGAAAAATGCTCAGCAGGAATGTCAGGAGCGACACGCCCAGCGCGAGCATCCGCATGCCGCTTGCGCGCGCGGAACGGGAATCGCCCTCGTCGCCGAAAATCAGGACTGCAACGCCGCCGATGATCGGCAGCCAGATCAGAATGCTCAGGATATTGTGGCCGAGATCCATGTTCAATTGACCCAGAGCAGCCAGCCGAGGAACAGGGTCAGCCCGATGATCATCGAGAACGCGTAGTCATAGAGATACCCCGTCTGCACCCGGCGCAATGTTCCCGCAAACAGGCGGATCGCATGCGCCGTACCATTGACTGCCGCGCCGTCTATCACCTGTTCGTCGCCAACCCTCCACAGGAACTGCCCAAGCCTCCTGCCGCCCGCCGCGAATCCCTTGATGAACAGGTCATCGAAGTAGTACTTGCGATCCAGCAGGTTGTACAGGCCCGAGAGGCGCTCGCGTACGAGCGCGGGCAATCCAGGCCGCTTCAGGTACATGAACCATGCCACCGCAACTCCCGCGAGGGAGAGCCAGACGACCGGCCCCTGCAGGGCATGCAGGATGAACTGCAGGCTGCCGTGGTAGGCCTCTCCCATGTGAGCAAGCACATCGTGTCGGTCCAGCACGAAAATGGATTCGCCGAAGAACCCGCCGAACAGGACGGGCTCGATGATCAGCCATCCGATGATCGCGGAGGGGATCGCGAGGAGAATCAACGGCACCGTGACTACCGCGGGTGACTCGTGCAGATGAGACCGCGTCTTCTTGTCCATCCGCTCTTCGCCGTGAAAAACCAGGAACAACATGCGGAACGTGTAAAGCGCCGTCACGAATACCCCAAGGAGCACGCTCAGGTAGGCGATCCAGTAAATGGGGCCCTGCCCTTGCCAGTGCGATTCCCGGACAGCCTCGATCAGCGCGTCCTTCGAAAAGAACCCGGCGGTCCCGGGAAAGCCGATCAGTGCGAGCGACCCTACCAGCGCCGTCCAGTAGGTGATGGGCATGTACTTGCGCAGGCCGCCCATCTTGCGGATGTCCTGCTCGTGATGCATCGCAATGATGACCGACCCCGCGGCGAGGAACAGCAACGCCTTGAAGAAGGCGTGAGTCATCAGGTGGAAGATTGCCGCGCCGTAAGCGGAGACACCGAGCGCAACCGTCATGTAGCCGAGCTGTGAGAGGGTCGAGTACGCGATGATCCGCTTGATGTCGTTTTGCACGATGCCGACGAGGCCCATCAGGAAAGCCGTCAGCGAGCCGATGACCAGCACCACGGCGAGCGCGGTTTCCGACAACTCGAACAGTGGCGACATGCGCGCCACCATGAAAATACCGGCGGTCACCATGGTCGCGGCATGGATCAGCGCGGATATCGGAGTCGGGCCTTCCATCGAATCCGGGAGCCAGATATGCAGCGGCATCTGCGCCGATTTGCCCATCGCCCCGATAAACAGCAGGATGCAGATAAGGGTCATCGCGTTCCAGCTCGTTCCGCTGGTGATCTGCACGCTCTGCCCGGCGATCGCCTCGGCGTTCGAGAATACCTCGGCGTAGTCCAGGGAATGGGTGAACATCACCACCCCGGCGATGCCGAGGATGAAGCCGAAATCGCCGACCCGGTTGACCAGGAACGCCTTCAGGTTCGCGAAAACCGCCGTCTCCCGCTTGAACCAGAACCCGATCAGCAGGTATGAAACCAGGCCGACCGCTTCCCAGCCGAAGAACAGCTGCATGAAGTTGTTCGACATCACGAGCATGAGCATCGAGAACGTGAACAGCGAGATGTAGCTGAAGAAGCGCTGGTAGCCGGGATCGTCGTGCATGTAGCCGATCGTGTAGATATGCACCATCAGTGAGACGAACGTGACGACGACCATCATGAGCGCCGTCAGGCGGTCTACCAGAAAGCCGACCTCGATGCGCAGGCCGTCGCTTACTGCCCACGTGTACAGGCTGTAGTTGTCCGCCGCGCCTCCGTCCAGGTACAGGTTCTTCAACACCAGCAGCGACATCAGGAACGACGCGCCAACTGCGACGATCGTGATCCAATGGGAGCCCGCACGGCCAATCTGCCGGCCGAAGAGGCCGGCAACGATTGCAGCGACGAGTGGCGCCAAAACGATCGCCAGGTGGACGTTGTGCATATCTTGCATTTTCGGGGCTGACCTTCTTCTTGTTAGCCTTTCATGGAGTCCAGCTCCTGCACATTTATGGAGCGTCTGTTGCGGAAAAGAACGACCAGTATCGCCAGTCCGATCGCAGCCTCCGCGGCGGCGACGGTAAGAATGAAGAACACAAACACCTGCCCTGTGTCATCACCCGTGTAGCGCGAAAACGCCACGAAGTTGAAGTTGACCGCCAGCAGCAGCAGCTCGATGCACATGAGCAGCAGGATCAGGTTGCGCCGGTTGATGAAAATTCCCGCGACGCTGAGCGCAAACAGGATGGCGGCAACGGAAAGATAGTGCTGCAGGCCGATCATCGCCGCTTCTCCGAGCCCATCTTGACGATACGCACCCTGTCCTCGGGCTGCACCGATACCTGCTTCGCGATGTCCTGCATTTTCAGGCCCGGTCTCTTGCGCAGGGTCAGGGAGATGGCAGCCACGATAGCGAGCAACAGCACCACCGCGGCAAGCTCGAACGCGTAAGCATGCTCGGTATAAAGGACCGACCCTAGCGCCTCGGTATTGCTGTATCCCTCCGGGCTCGTCTGAAAACCCGCAGCGATGGGTTCGGGGCCGCTTCGAAGCCAGATCACCTGCACTAGTTCAACGACCATCAATGCGGTGATCAACAGGCCGAGCGGAGCATAGCGGGTGAATCCGCCCCTGATCTTCTCAACGGTGATGTCCAGCATCATGACGACGAACAGGAACAGCACCATAACGGCTCCGACGTAGACGAGCACCAGCACGATCGCCAGGAACTCGGCTTCTATCAGCAGCCACAGTACAGCGCTCTGGAAAAACGCGAGCACCAGGAACAGCACCGCGTAGACCGGGTTGCGCGAGAAAATGACGCCCATTGCAGCACCGATCAGCACCGCGGCGAAGAAGTAGAAAAGGAGTATCTGAAACAAGCCCGCTTCCTTACCTGTACCTGGCGTCCGCCGCTTTGTCCGCGGCGATCATGGGCTCGAACCGGTCACCGACTGCAAGGAGCTTGTCCTTGGTCATGATGTTCTCACCCGGCTTCTCCATGTGATATTCGTGAATGCGCGTTTCCACGATCGCATCCACCGGGCAGGATTCTTCGCAGAAGCCGCAGTAGATGCACTTGAAAAGGTCGATGTCGTATCGGGTTGTCCGCCGCGTTCCGTCATCGCCGACTTCCGACTCGATGGTAATGGCGAGCGCAGGACAAACGGCTTCGCAGAGTTTGCAGGCGATGCAGCGTTCCTCGCCATTCGCGTAGCGCCTCTGGGCATGCAGGCCCCGGTAGCGGTACGACTGCGGCGTCTTTTCCTCCGGGTACTGCACAGTGACGTCGTCACGGAAAAAGTTTCGAAGGGTAACGGACAGGCCCTCCCACAGTTCCCAGAGAACGAGCGTCTTGAAAATGCCTTTCACTTTGTCCATTCGACTAGCCTGCCAGCCTTGCCCAGGGGCCCCAGTTCATCCACGACATCAATGCCTCGACCGCGATCCACACGAGTGTCACGGGGATGAATACCTTCCACCCGAGTCGCATGATCTGGTCGTAGCGATACCTGGGGAACGTCGCGCGCAGCCAGAAAAAGGTGAATATGAAAAATGCGATCTTCAGCGCCAGCCAGAAAAAGCTCGGCTCACGGAGGAAGTTGTCCTCGCCGAGGAACGTCCATCCTTCGAAAAAGGACGCCCAGCCGCCGAAAAAGAAGATGGCGGTAAGCGCGGAGATCAGCACCATGTTGGCGTATTCAGCCAGGAAGAAAATCGCGAAGGCGACGCCAGAGTATTCGACGTGGAAACCGGCGACGATTTCGGATTCGCCCTCCGCCACGTCAAAGGGTGCGCGGTTCGTCTCGGCAACTCCCGACACGAAATACACGATGAACAGCGGCAGCAGCGGGAACAGGAACCAGTTGCTTACGCCGCCCGACTGCGCCCGGACGATCTCGCCCAGGTTCAGGCTGCCTCCGGCCATGAGCACGCCAACCAGCGCAAAGCCCATGGCGATCTCGTAGGCGACAATTTGCGCCGCCGACCGCATCGCGCCCAAGAACGCGTATTTCGAGTTTGTCGCCCACCCGGCGAGAATGATGCCGTAGACGCCCATCGAGGTCAGCGCCAGGACGTACAGCAAGCCGGCATCGATGTCCGCGATGACGAAGTTCTCGGTCAGCGGAATCACGGCCCAGGTCGCGAGTGCGGGAATGATGGCGAACAACGGCGCGATGATGAACAGGAAGCGGTTGGATTCACGCGGCACCACCACTTCCTTGATCAGCAGCTTGATGACGTCAGCGAACGGCTGCCCCAGCCCCAGCGGACCAACGCGGTTCGGCCCGACCCGGCCCTGCATTAAGCCGATGACCTTTCGCTCGAAGTAAGTCGCGAAAGCTACAGTCAGGATGATGCAAACGGTTACCGCGACGATCTGGGTCGTGACAACGGTCACGTGTTGTAACGTGGCCGGAACGACATTCCACCAGTCGGCGACAAAGTCCGGAACGAGCCAGCTCATGCTACGGATTCCTGCTGCTCCGCCGCGTCGTCCGCTCGCGCACGCGCCGCTGCCGGCGTCAGTTGCAGCGCAACCGCGCGGCGCACGATTGCATCCACAGCATAGATCGGTACGTCAGAATCGGCTGCCGTTGCGATGGCACGCTCGACGCTGCCGGTAACCTTGTACGCGTTGTCCGGCACGATATCGCCCAGTTGCGCCTTGAGCTCGTCGCGGACCGCCTCGCTGGTGAGGTAGTCGAAACCGTCCAGGTTCAGCAGGTTCCCGAGGACGCGCAAGACCTTCCAGGCCGGTCGTGCTTGTCCGAGCGCGCTTGCGACTCCACCGAAGCTCTGCCAGCGGCCCTCGCAGTTGACGTAAGTGCCGGAGGTTTCTGCGAACGTCCCGACCGGCAGTAGCAGGTCCGCTCCCTGCAGAAGATCCGGCGAGGCGAAGGACGATAGTGCCGCTACGAAACCCGGCTGCCCGGCCAGCCGCTCGACAGCGTTGCTGCCGGCTGCGTGGTCGTAGCCCGGTTCGACGTTCAACAGCAGCAAGGCATCCAGCGGCTCGTCCAGCATGCGGCCGGCGTCGAGGCCGGTCGATTCACGCGCGACTCCGCCTGCCCGGCGATGCGGCAGCAGGCCTGCAAGGTGCGCTCCCGCCGTGTTCGAGCCATCCGAGAGGTAACCTATGCGGGTACCGGTAGCGTCCGCAATCGCGGCGCTCAGGGCCCGTATAGCAGCGAAGTCCGGGTCGCGCGCCGCCAGGGCACCCACCAGCACGAGTCCGTCATCGGCCTCCGCCAAGAGGCCGGCAATTTCCCGCTGCGCATCGGTTGGTTCAATGCCGTCGCAGAGCTCTCGCAGGGCCTCGGGGAGCTGCCCGTTCGACGCCGCCACGGCGATGCCAGTGAGCTGGTCGACCAGCGCTTCTCCTGAAAGGTATGGCGCGACCTCGAAGAAATAGGAATAGACCTGCGGATTGACCATCGAGATGCGCGCGCCGTGAAGCGCGGCCTTTCGCACCCGGTGCGCAAGGATCGGCGCTTCCTGGCGCAGGTTCGAGCCGACAACCAGCGCAGCATCAAGGTTTTGTACCGCGGCGATGTCGCAGCCCAGCCATGGAAAGATGGGATCGTGCTGCTGGTCGGCGAAGTTCCGGCGTCGCAAGCGGTGATCCAGGTTGCTGCTGCCCAAACCATCCGCGAGACGGGCCAGTAGCCACGCCTCCTCGACGGTGGCACTAGGCGAGGCCAGGATCCCGATCCTGTCTCCCTGTCGGCCCGAAAGCTTTTCCGCGAGCAGCTGCAAAGCCTCTTCCCAGCCGATCTCCCGCCAGCGGCCGTTTTCCTTGAGCTGCGGCACCAGCAGCCGATCATCGCTGTAAACGCCCTCGTAACTGAACCTGTCGCGATCGGACAGCCACGTCTCGTTGATCGCCTCGTTCTCTTTCGGTACCACGCGCTTGATGGTGCCGCGCAGGGAGTGCACATACATGTTCGAACCGACGCAGTCGTGCGGCGAGATCGTCGCATGCTGCATCATCTCCCATGCGCGGGCGCTGTAGCGGTAAGGCTTGTTGTTCAATGCGCCAACGGGACATACATCGATGATGTTTGCCGAGAGCTCGTGGTCGATAGTCTGCGCGATGTAGGTGCTGATCTTCATCCACTCGCCGCGCCCGATGGTACCGAGCTGCTGGTAACCGCAGATTTCCTCGCCGAACCTCACGCAACGCGTGCAGTGGATGCAGCGCGTCATGTCGGTGGAAATGAGAGGTCCGAGGTTCTGGTCCTTCACCGAACGCTTGCCGTCGTAATAGCGCGAAATGTCCCTGCCGAAGCCCATCGCCAGGTCCTGCAGTTCGCATTCGCCACCCTGGTCGCAAATGGGGCAGTCGAGGGGATGGTTGATCAGCAGGAATTCCATCGTCGCGCGCTGCGCGGCGATCGCCTTCGGGGATTTCGTGAAGACCTTCATGCCGTCGCCGATCGGGGTCGCGCAGGCCGGCAACGGCTTCGGCGCCTTTTCCACTTCCACGAGGCACATGCGGCAGTTGGCCGCGATGCTCAGCTTCTTGTGATAACAGAAACGCGGGATGTAGGTCCCTTCGTGGTCGGTGACCTCCATGATCATCTGGCCTTTCTTGCCCTGCATGGGCTGGCCGTCGACCTCGAAATTGATGACGTCGTCGCTCATCGCTTCCTCATGCCGCCGCGGCAACGTCATCGACGATGCTGCGTCCGTTGTGCCGCACCATGAACTCGAACTCGTGGCGGAAGTGGCGAAGGAAACTCTGTACCGGCCAGGCAGCGGCGTCGCCCAGTGCGCAAATAGTATGTCCCTCGATTTTGTCAGCGACCTGCTTCAGCTTGTCGAGGTCCTCTTCGGTCCCCCGCCCCTGGACGATCCTGCTGAGCATGCGGTAGAGCCAGCCCGTGCCTTCGCGGCAGGGCGTGCACTGGCCGCAGGACTCGGCCATGTAGAAACGCGAGATGCGTCTCAGGGTGCGCACCATGCAGGTGGTTTCGTCCATCACCATCACCGCCCCGGTGCCGAACGAGGAGCCGGCCTCCTTGAGCGAGTTGTAGTCCATGGTGCACTCCATGATGATGTCCGCCGGCAGCACCGGAACGGACGAGCCGCCTGGAATGACGGCCTTCAGCTTGCGTCCTCCCAGGACGCCGCCGCAAAGCTCCAGCAGGTCGCGAAACGGAATGCCCATCGGCAACTCGAGGTTCGCGGGCTTCTCCACATGCCCGGAAACGGAGAACTGCGCCGTACCGCCCGACCCGTCGGGGCCGAGACTGGCAAACCAGGCCGCCCCGTTGCGGATGATCGCCGGCACGCTCGCGAGGCTCTGGGTATTGTTAATGGTGGTGGGACGTCCATACAGGCCGTAGTTCGCCGGGAACGGCGGCTTGAACCGCGGCATGCCCACTTTGCCTTCCAGCGATTCCAGCAAAGCGGTTTCCTCGCCGCAGATATAAGCGCCGGCGCCGACAAACGTGTGGATGTCGACGTCGATGCCGGTTCCCTGGATATCCTTGCCGAGCAATCCTGCCTCGTAAGCTTCCTTCAGCGCATTCTCGAAGCGCGGCACCGGCTCATCGATGAACTCGCCGCGAATGTAATTGTAGGCAACGGTGACCCCCATCGCGTAGGACGCGATTGCCATGCCCTCGACCAGCGAGTGCGGGTTGTAACGCAGCACCTCCCGGTCATGACAGGTGCCCGGCTCGCTCTCGTCCGAATTGCACACGAGGTATTTCTGCCCCGGCGCGTTGCGCGGCATGAAACTCCACTTGAGACCAGTGGGGAAGCCAGCGCCGCCGCGGCCACGCAGCCCTGATGCTTTCACTTCCTCGATTACCGCTTCCGGCGTCAGTTCACCGGCCAGGATCCTGCGCCACGCCTGGTAACCGCCGTGCTTTTCATACGACTCCAGGGTCCACGGCTGTTCCTCGCCGAAAGTGCTGAAGCACACGAGATTCTGCTTAATATCCATCAGGCGAGCATCCATCAGTCCAGCGCATCCAGGATTTCATCCACTTTCTCGATGCTGAGATTCTCGTGGTACTTGTGGTCGACCATCATCATCGGCGCTCCGCAGCAAGCGGCAAGGCACTCTTCTTCCTTCTTCAGGTAAATGCGCCCGTCCGCAGTGCTCTGCCCGAGCTCTATGCCGAGCTTTTGCTCGACGTGCGCAACGATGTCTTCAGCGCCGCGCAACATGCACGACACGTTGGTGCAGATGGCAACGTTGTGGCGACCCACGGCGTTCGTCTGGAACATCGAGTAGAACGCCGCCACCTCGTATACGTTTATCTTTGGCAGATCCAGGTATTCGGCAACGCGATCCATCAGTTCTTCCGTGACATACCCGCCGTTTTCGTGCTGTACCGCGTGCAACGCACCGATGACGGCGGAACGCTGCCTGCCCTCCGGAAAGCGCGCGCGCCAGCGGTCAATTTCCGCGCGCACGTGTTCGGACAGTGGTTGCTGATCGCTCACCGGTCTATCTCGCCAAAAACGATGTCCTGCGTACCTATCACCGCAACGACGTCTGCCAGCATGTGCCCCTCCACCATCTCCGACATCGCCGACAGGTGCGCGAAACCGGGTGCGCGGACCTTCAACCGGTAAGGCTTGTTGGCGCCGTCGGAAACGAGGTATACGCCGAATTCGCCCTTCGGCGCCTCGACAGCGGTGTACACCTCGCCCTCGGGCACCGTGTAGCCCTCGGTAAACAGCTTGAAGTGATGGATGAGAGATTCCATGTCGTCCTTCATCGCAACCCTGCTGGGCGGGGTGATCTTGTGGTCGTCGAGCATCACGGGACCCGGGTTCCGGCGCAGCCAGTCGATGCATTGCTGAACGATGCGATTCGACTGGCGCATCTCCTCGATACGTACCAGGTACCGGTCATAGCAGTCGCCGTTGACGCCTACCGGAATATCGAAATCCATCTCCTCGTACACGGCGTAGGGCTGCTTCTTGCGCAGGTCCCATTCGATGCCTGAACCGCGCAGCATCGGTCCTGTAAACCCGAGATTGAGCGCCCGCTCGGGCGAGACGACTCCGATGTTTACCGTACGCTGCTTCCAGATCCTGTTGTCGGTCAGCAGCGTTTCGTACTGCTCGATGTTCTTCGGAAAGCTGGTTACGAAGGCTTCGATGAAATCCAGCATCGTTCCTTCCCGGATCTCGTTCAGCCGGTCAACTTCCTTCTGCTTGCGCCACTTGGACGGCTGGTACTTGGGCATCGAATCCGGCAGGTCACGGTACACCCCGCCAGGCCGGTAATATGTTGCGTGCATCCGTGTGCCGGAGACCGCTTCGTACACGTCCATGAGCGCTTCGCGTTCCCGGAACGTGTAGAGGAATACTGTCATGGCGCCAATGTCGAGGCCATGCGCGCCGAGCCACATGAGATGGTTCAGGATGCGCGTGATCTCGTCGAACATGACGCGTATGTACTGCGCGCGTATCGGCGGCGTGATGCCCAGCAGCTTCTCTATGGCAAGAACATAGCCGTGCTCGTTGCACATCATCGAGACGTAGTCGAGCCGGTCCATGTAACCGATGCTCTGGCTGTAGGGTTTCGACTCCGCAAGCTTTTCGGTTGCCCGGTGCAGCAGGCCGATGTGCGGGTCAGCCTTTTGCACGACCTCGCCTTCCATTTCCAGCACCAGGCGCAGCACGCCGTGAGCTGCCGGGTGCTGCGGGCCGAAATTCATCGTGAAGCTCTGGATCTCAGCCATGAGGTCTCTCCTTCAGCTCCTCGCGGTAGCGGTTATCGTCGCGAATGACTTTCGGGACCAGTGTTCTTGGCTCGATGCTTACGGGCTGGTAAGCGACCCTGCCCTTCTCGGCGTCGTAGAGCACCTCGACCGTGCCGATCAGCGGGAAGTCCTTGCGGAACGGGTAGCCGATGAAGCCATAGTCGGTAAGGATCCGTCGCAGGTCGGGGTGTCCATCGAACAGGATGCCGTACAGATCGAAGGCTTCACGCTCGAACCAGTTGGCGGAGTTCCACACGTCGACGACGGAAGCGACCATCGGCGGGTTATCGCCGCCGGTGTAGACGCGCATCCGCAACCGCGCGTTATTCCTGATGGACAGCAGGTGGTAGACCACGGCAAAGCGCTTTGGATCGAACTGGTCGGATTCGTCCATGACGACAGACTCTCGTTCGACCGCGCGACTGAAGCCTCTCGCCGTGGCCGACTCCGTCGTCCATTCGTCGATGCCATAGGTCAGGTAATCGATACCGCACAAATCCATCAACTGCTCGAACTGGAACTCGTCACGCAGCGCCGTGGCTACTTCCACGAGGTTTTCCTTCCGCACCTCATAGGAAAGCTCTCCGCAACGCGACGGAATTCTCTCGACCTGCGCGTCGAAGCGCCCGTCGATCCGGGCCGCCAGTGTCTCGTAAAAATCAGTCATTAAGATGTAGCTTGGCGGGTTGTTGCTGTGCGGGCGATTGTGCTCGTCCGGCTGATCTTCTTCTGCAGCTGGATCAGCCCGTAAACCAATGCCTCCGCCGAGGGTGGACAGCCAGGAACGTATACATCAACCGGTACTATGCGGTCGCAACCGCGCACTACCGAATAGGAATAGTGATAGTAACCGCCGCCGTTCGCGCAGGATCCCATCGAGACGACCCACCGGGGTTCCGGCATCTGGTCGTAAACCTTGCGGAGCGCCGGAGCCATCTTGTTCACGAGCGTTCCAGCCACGATCATGACGTCCGACTGTCGGGGACTCGGGCGGAAGATGATGCCGAAACGGTCAAGGTCGTAACGCGAAGCACCTGCATGCATCATCTCGACTGCGCAGCAGGCGAGGCCGAATGTCAGCGGCCAAAGGGAGCCCGTTCGGGCCCAGTTGATGACATTGTCGACACTCGAGACGACGAAACCTTTTTTCTGCAGGCTCGCGTTCTCGTTGGCCACCGCGGACGGCGCGGAGGGCGCGGTATCGTTCCGTGCTTCCGCAGTTGTTCCGCTCAATCCCACTCCAACGCTCCTTTCTTCCACTCATAAATGAAGCCGACCACCAGTATCCCGAGAAAGATCCCCATGGCGAGGAGGCCGAATCCCCCGATGGTGTCGAGCGACACAGCCCAGGGGAAAAGAAAAGCGATCTCGAGGTCGAAGATGATGAACAGGATGGCCACCAGGTAATAGCGGACGTCAAACTTCATGCGGGAGTCTTCAAACGCCTCGAATCCGCACTCGTAAGGCGACAACTTCTCATTGTCCTTACGGCCGCGGCCGAACAGGAAGCCCAGGGCCAGGAGCACCAGCCCGATGCCGCCGGCAACTCCGAGGAAGATCAATACAGGTAAATAATTCTGCAGCATTTGAAAAAGATACTTTTACCAGCAGTGGGGTGCGCGATCGGCGTCAAGCGCGCAATTGTATCAGTCTGCCGAAGTCTGTGTAATGCCCTGCCCCGGACACACTTCGAGTCGCCCACAGACAAAAGGCCGATCACTCAGATGACCGGCCTCTTGTAGTTTCACGTTCCTGTTGTTCCTGGTCGGTGGTGCCGATGGCCGGACTCGAACCGGCACAGCTTTCGCCACTGCCCCCTCAAGACAGCGTGTCTACCAATTCCACCACATCGGCAATAGTTCTGGTGTTCTAGGGATTCCCTTCAGTGTCGTCTTCGCTGCCCTCGGATGCGGCAGGTTCCAGCACCGGCAGGTCCGTTTCTGCCGCACCGCCACTACCGGCGTCCGGTGCCTCTTCTGCCTCCAGCGGCGGAAAGTCCGCATCCGCGTCCGGCGTCCTGACCTCCGCATCTTCCGCGGGCTGGACTACGGGAGCCCGCTCAATGAGGCTCGACGGCCCTTTCACCCGCTGGCTGCTCATGTAAGCGAGCGTGAGGCTGCTGGCAAAGAATATGGTCGCGAGGATCGCCGTTGTTCGTGAAAAGAAGTTCGACGAACCGCGCGCGCCGAATACGGTTCCAGACGCGCCCGAACCGAATGCCGCGCCGGCGTCCGCACCCTTGCCGCGCTGCAGAAGCACCAGCGCGATTATCGCCAGGGCGATAAACGTGTGTGCTATCAGCACGACCTTTTGCATTGTGTCCATGAGTACCTCAGTTCTGCGACTTTGCCGCTTCGGCAATAGCCAGAAATTCCGCCGCTTTGAGCGATGCGCCGCCGATCAGGCCGCCATCTATATCGGGCATCGAGAACAGCCCGGTCGCATTATCACCTTTCACACTGCCGCCATACAGAATCTGCACGGCATCGGCAATGTCGACATCCTGACCCGCCAGAATGTTCCTGATATATCCGTGTACTTCCTGCGCCTGTTCCGGAGACGCCGTTTGCCCGGTGCCAATGGCCCAGACCGGCTCATATGCGATGACGGCCGAACCAAATGCGCCTATACCCGCTGCATCGAGCACCGCGCGGAGCTGGGTGCCTACCACCTCTTCCATGCGGCCGGATGTACGTTCTTCAAGCGTCTCGCCGACACACAGGATCGGTGTCAGCTGCTCGCCCAGCACCGCCTTGAACTTTTCGGCAACGATATCGCTGGTCTCGTGCATCATGGCCCGGCGCTCGGAATGACCCACGATGACGTACTTGCAGCCCACGTCCCTCAACATCCCTGCGGAGACCTCCCCTGTGTAGGCACCCGCTGCGTACTGCGACACGTTCTGCGCACCGAGAGTGACCGAGCTGCCCTCGAGCATGCGTTTCGTCGCTTCCAGGTAGGGAAACGGCGGACAGACCAGCAGCTCGATGTTCCGGCTGGCCGGCGCACCCGCGGCGATGAGCCCGCAGAGCTCGCTGTTGGCGGCAGTGCCGCCATTCATCTTCCAGTTGCCGGCAACGAGGTACTTGCGCATAAAATTACTTGCTTTCCGGGCCGCTCAAAAGGCGCAGAAGGATACCGGGGCGAAGGGCGGTTGACAATGACCGGTGCTGGCTCAGCACCCGACGGGAAGTGGCGTAAGCGCCAGGGAGGTGTCAGGTCGCCGCTTCGGCGACGACCGCAGCCAGTCGTTCTGCCAGCGACAGGACCTGGTGCTCGTTCTTCCCTTCTACCATCACGCGGATCATGGGCTCGGTACCCGAAGCCCGCAGGACCACCCGGCCGGTCTCGGCCAGCTCGCTTTCGACTTCTGCGACCGCGTCCTGTATCGCCGGCGTGGCGCCGAGGTCCAGGCGGCGCTCCGTGCGTACGTTCAGCATCTTCTGCGGGTATTTCTGCATTCCCCGCGCGAGTTCCGAAAGCGGCTTGCCGCTGCTCTTCATGACCGCGAGGACCTGCAGCGCCGCGATCAGACCGTCGCCCGTGGTGGTCTGGTCGAGGCAGATCATATGACCGGAGGTTTCCCCGCCGATGATCCCGCCGGTGGCCCGCAGCGTCTCGAGCACGTACCGGTCGCCGACCTTGGCCCGGATGAATTCGATGCTTGCATCGAGCAGGGCATGCTCGAGCCCGAGATTGCTCATTACCGTGCCCACTACCGGACCCTTGAGGCGGCCTTCTTTCTTGCGGGCGCTCGCCAGGATGAAGAGCAGCTGGTCGCCATCGACGATATTGCCGATCTCGTCGACCATCACGACGCGATCGCCGTCGCCATCGAGCGCGATACCCACATGTGCCTGGACTGCGGGCACGGTCTGCTGCAGCAGCGCAGGATTCGTCGAGCCGCAACCGGCGTTGATATTCGTGCCGTTTGGCGAACAGCCTATCGGGATTACCTCGGCACCGAGTTCACCCAACGTACGGGGCCCGACCTTGTAACCCGCTCCATTGGCGCCGTCGAAAACAATCTTGATGCCCTCGAGCGTGTAGTTCTTCGGGAACGTAGAGGCACAAAATTCCTGGTAGCGAATGCGTGCCGAGTCGATACGCTTCGCGCGCCCCAGCTTGTGAGACTCGAGCGTTATCGCAGGCTGCCCCAGGAACTTCTCGATCTCGGTCTCCTGGGCGTCGGTCAGCTTCGCGCCCGCGCCATCGAAGAACTTGATGCCGTTGTCCTGGTACAGGTTGTGCGATGCGCTGATAACCACGCCGAGGTCGGCCTTGAAGATCTGCGTGAGGTACGCGATGCCGGGGGTCGGCAATGGACCGAGGAGCAATACGTTCGCTCCCGCCGCGACGAAACCTGCTTCGAGCGCGGATTCAAACATGTAGCCGGAGAGGCGAGTGTCTTTGCCGATCAGGACGGTGCCGCCCTCAGGGGCGAGCACTTGCGCGGCAGCGCTCGCCAACCTCAGCGCAAAATCCGCACTCATCGGGTCGACCCCCACAGGGCCGCGCACGCCGTCCGTGCCGAAATACTGCTTGATCATAGTTTTCTACCCAAGACGCATGACCGCTGCGGTCACTTTCAGCGCGTCGAGTGTTGCTGCCACATCGTGGGTCCGCACTATATGCGCGCCTCGTTCCACTGCCAACACCGCGGCTGCAACTCCGGCTGCGAGACGCCCTTCCACGGGCCGGCCGGTTAGTGCGCCAAGCGTGCTTTTGCGCGAAAGCCCGACCAGCAGCGGCAATCGCAGGGTGCCCAGCCGGTCGAGGTTCGCGAGCAATTCCACGTTGTGAAGCGCAGTCTTGCCGAAGCCGAACCCCGGGTCCACCACGATCCGCTCGCGCGGCACTCCGGCGGCCATACAGGCCGCCACACGTTCGGAGAGGAAAGCACTGACCTCGCCTGCGACGTCGTCATAACGCGGATTTTCCTGCATCGTCCGCGGCTCACCCTGCATATGCATCAGGCACACGGCAACCTCGAGCGAAGCCGCCATCGCCAGGGCACCGTCTCGCCGCAAGGCGTACACATCGTTCACGATGGATGCGCCGGCGCTAACCGCCGCCTGCATAACGCGCGGCTTGCTGGTATCGATGGAGATCGCTACGCCTAGCCCGGACATTGCCTCTATCACCGGAACCACGCGCGAGATTTCCTCGTCCTCGGACACCTCAGCAGCCCCCGGTCGTGTGGATTCACCGCCTACATCGATAATGGCAGCGCCTTCGGCCGCCATCTGCCGGGCCTCGAGAACAGCGGCATCAAGGGTCGCGAAGCGGCCACCATCAGAAAAGGAATCGGGCGTGACGTTGAGGACGCCCATGACGACCGGGCGGGACAGGTCCAGTGTTCCGGAGGGCAGGCGCAATTGCATGTAATGCCCCCTGTATGAGTTGCGGCGGCGCCCGGAGAAGGCGCCGCCGTCATTATCGGTCAGCTGCTGGGTAGGAGCCCCGCTCCTACGGTTGCTCCGGATATGACTTCCGGCCTAGTGTTCGCTCGCAGGCTCTCCGATCGCTCCGGGACCCTTGCTCTTGCGCTTTGTCTTTCCGCCTTTCGGCTGCGTCGGCGAGTCGGGATCTTCCCAATCCTCCGGCGGCCTCGGCTCGCGTCCTTCCATGATGTCACGGATCTGCGGCTCGTCGATGGTCTCGTACTTCATCAGCGCTTTCGCCATTACGTGCAGCTTGTCTTCATGCTCCTCGAGGATAGCTTTCGCGCGGGCGTAGTTCCTGTCGATGATCTTGCGCACCTCTTCATCGATCGAGTGCACCGTGACGTCGGAAACCTGCTTGTGCTGTGTAACCGAGCGGCCGAGGAATACCTCGCCATCGTCTTCGCTGTAGGTCAGGGGCCCGAGGCGCTCCGAGAGGCCCCACTTCGTCACCATGCTGCGGGCGATGTCCGTAGCCCGTTCGATGTCGTTGGAGGCACCGGTCGTCACACGCTCCGGCCCCAGAGTCATCTCTTCGGCCAGGCGGCCGCCGAACAGCGTGGAAATAGTGCTTTCGAGCCTTTGCTTGGAGATGCTGTAGCGGTCTTCCTCGGGCAGGTACATGGTGACGCCCAGCGCCCGGCCTCGGGGAATGATCGTCACCTTGTAGACAGGGTCGTGGTCCGGCACGCTGTAACCCACGATCGCATGACCGGCTTCGTGATAGGCGGTATTCAGCTTCTCCTGCTCGCTCATCACCATGGAGCGGCGTTCCGCGCCCATCATGATCTTGTCCTTCGCCTTCTCGAATTCCTCCATGCTCACGACGCGCTTGTTGGCGCGCGCGGCAAAGAGCGCCGCTTCGTTCACGAGGTTCGCGAGATCGGCACCGGAGAAGCCCGGCGTGCCGCGTGCGATGACGCTCGGAATCACGTCGTCGTCGAGCGGCACCTTGCGCATATGCACTTTGAGAATCAGCTCGCGGCCGCGGATGTCAGGCAGCGGCACCACGACCTGGCGGTCGAAGCGGCCGGGGCGCAGCAGAGCCGGGTCAAGAACGTCCGGCCGGTTCGTGGCCGCGATGACGATGACGCCCTCGGTGCCTTCGAAACCGTCCATCTCGACCAGCATCTGGTTCAGGGTCTGCTCGCGCTCGTCATGGCCACCGCCGAGGCCGGCGCCACGATGCCTGCCCACCGCGTCGAGCTCGTCGATGAAAATGATGCAGGGAGCCTGCTTCTTCGCCTGGTCGAACATGTCGCGCACACGCGATGCCCCGACGCCGACGAACATCTCGACGAAGTCGGAACCGGATATTGTGAAGAAAGGTACTTTCGCCTCGCCCGCGATGGCTTTGGCCAACAGGGTCTTGCCGGTACCCGGAGGCCCGACCATCAGCACGCCTTTGGGGATTTTCCCGCCGAGCCGCTGGAACTTGCTCGGGTCTCTCAGGAAATCGACGATTTCGGATACTTCGGCTTTTGCCTCATCGACACCCGCGACATCCGCGAACGTGATGTTCACCTGGTCTTCACCCAAGAGCCTTGCCTTGCTCTTGCCGAACGACATCGCGCCGCGTCCGCCGCCGCCACCCTGCATCTGCCGCATGAAGTAGATCCACACGCCTATGAGGAGCAGTATCGGGAACGAACTGATGAGCAACTGGCCGATCAGGCTTTGGGATTCCGGCTCCTGGGCGGTAAAGCGAACGTTGTTCTCTTCCAGGATACCGATGAGCGTGTTGTTGTCGGTCTCGGGGCTGATCGTGTAATAGCCGAGCGGCGTCCGGTTACCGTAGTTAATGCGCTTGCCGTCAAATTCCGCCCGCTGCACGTTTCCCGATTTCACCTGCTTCAGGAACTCGGAGTAATCCGTCTTCTCCGGCGCGGGTCCGCTCACGCCACTCAGGCCCTGCACGACCGACAGCAGCACCACGATGATGACGATAAAAACAAGGATGTTCTTGGTTAGATCATTCACGATTTTCCTACCATTTCGGAGACTTTGTCGAAGCGGCCTCGGTTGTCTTCACATTGCTCGCCGCGCTTGGCTTCAAGTCTCCCTCGAGGGACGTTTGGCAGGCGCGCGTTAGACTGCGTCTAAGGATTTAGACAGTACTATAGTCGATAGTTTCTGGCTACAAGGTACACCTCACTGCTACCGGCCCGCGAGGCTTTCGGCTTCATGATGCGTACCTTTTCAAAGGATTGCCGGGCGAGGGCAACAAACTCGTCAGTGCCCTCTCCCTGAAACAGTTTACAAACAAAATTGCCGTTATATCGCAGTACGTTCCTCGCCGTGTCCAGGGCGAGTTCCGCGAGATGCATGCCTCGCGGCTGGTCGATCGCCCTGTTGCCGGTGATATTGGGAGCGAGATCGCTCATTACAAGGTCGACCGGGGCCCCGTCCAACTGCTGCAGAAGCAGGGAAAGTCCCTCATCAGTACTGAAATCCGCTTGTAGAAACTCGACACAAGGAATTGAATCCATTGGCAAAATGTCTATCGCCACGATGCGGACCCTGTTGTCGAGGCGTTTCACCACGTACTGGCTCCAGCCTCCCGGGGCCGAGCCCAAGTCCACGCAGACCATGCCGGGGACGAGGATCGGCTCTTTGGAAGCGATCTGTTCCAGCTTGAAAACGGCGCGCGAGCGCCAGCCTTCCTGGCGCGCCTTGCGCACGTAGGGATCGCGCTCCTGGCGATCCCGCCATGAACCCCTGCTGCGCCTCGGGCCGCTCATCCGGAGTCACTGTTACAATTCAATCGTATGAACCTGACGGAAGTACAAAAACGATATCTTCGCGGCCTGGGTCACAAGCTCAAACCCGTGGTGACCGTCGGCGGCGCCGGTGTTTCGGAGTCGCTTCTAAAGGAGTTCGATTCCACGATCGACCACCATGAACTGGTAAAGGTCAGGTTCCACGCCACGGACCGGGAACAACGCGATGCGATGATCGACCAGCTGTGCAACAAGGGGAATGCCGCTCTCGTCTCGCGTATCGGGCATACCGCACTGCTCTACCGGCCCAATCGTGACGCTCGAAAGATTCAGCTGCCACCAGGCTGATCGTACCAGCGGCCTTCGATCAGGCGCCTGTAGGAGCCCGCCACCTACTCGTAGCGGACCTGGATGACCTCGTAGTGCTTTTCACCGCCGGGAGCTGAAAAGCTGACATCGTCGCCTTCGTTTTTGCCGATCAGCGCGCGGGCGATCGGCGAGGTAAACGAGATCAGCCCATCCTTGATGTCCGCTTCGTCCTCGCCGACGATGCGGTAAACGATCTCCCTGCCGGTCTGTTCGTCGAGAAGCTCGACGGTTGCGCCGAACACGATCTTCCCCTTCGCATCGACCGTCGTGACGTCGATAACCTGGGTATTGGACAGCTTCGCTTCGATCTCCTTGATGCGTGCTTCCACGAACCCCTGCTGGTCTTTCGCGGCATGGTATTCCGCGTTCTCCTTCAGGTCGCCGTGCGCCCGGGCTTCCGCGATCGCCTGGATTATGCGTGGACGATCCTCGGACTTGAGCTTCCGCAATTCCTCGCGCAGCAGTTGGGCGCCGCGCACCGTCATCGGCACCTTGTTCACGCAGCGACCTCCTTGTGCAGGTCCTGCAGGCGATTGACGTCGCTGTCGTCAAGGTGCTCGAGTGCTTTGCAGGTCGCAATCGCCGCGCCGATCGTCGTGTAGTACGTGACGTTCTTGCGCACCGCTTCCGCCCGGATCGACCGCGACTCGTAGATAGCCTGTTTGCCCTCGGTTGTATTCACAATCAACGAAATCTCACCATTTTTGATCATGTCGACGATATGAGGTCGACCTTCGCGTACCTTGTTCGCCCGGCGGCAGGATACCCCCGCCTTCGCCAGCTCGTTTGCCGTCCCGTGCGTCGCGACGATATCGAAGCCGCGCGCTGCCAGAATCTGCGCCAGCTCCACTGCATTTCGCTTGTCACGGTCCCTGACGCTAAGCAGCGCCACCCCCTGTGTCGGCAATACCACGCCGGAGGCCAGCTGCGCCTTGGCATAGGCTTCGCCGAACGTGCGCCCGATTCCCATGACTTCGCCGGTCGATTTCATCTCCGGACCGAGGATCGGGTCGGCGCCGGCGAAGCGGAGAAACGGAAAAACCGACTCCTTGACGGAATAGTACGGCGGGATGCGCTGGTTTACGAACCCCTGTTGCTCGAGGCTCTCGCCAACCATAACACGGGCGGCGATGCTTGCCAGCGGTATGCCGACCGATTTCGAGACGAACGGTACCGTCCGCGATGCTCGTGGATTGACCTCCAGCAGGTAGACAATGCCGTTCTGGATGGCGAACTGGGTGTTCATCAGCCCGATGACGTTCAGTCCCTTCGCCAGGCGCGTCACCTGTTCGACCAGGATTTCCTGCATGTCCGGCTTCAGGCTGAACGGCGGCAGCGAGCAGCCGGAATCCCCCGAATGCACGCCCGCCTGCTCGATATGCTCCATGATGCCGCCGATCAGCACGCGTTCGCCATCGCAGACGGCGTCCACGTCCACTTCGATGGCAACGTCGAGGAAGCGATCGAGAAGCACCGGGCTTTCGTTCGAGACGTTGATTGCGGCAGCCATATAGGACGACAGTTCATCCTCGCCGTGTACGATTTCCATGGCACGTCCGCCCAGGACATAGGAGGGCCGGACCACCAGCGGGTAACCGACATCCGCCGCCATTTTTAGCGCCTGCTCGTGGCTCCTGGCGGTGCAGTTCGGAGGCTGCTTCAGGCCCAGCTTGTCGACGAGCTTCTGGAATCGCTCACGGTCCTCGGCCAGGTCGATGGAGTCGGGCGAGGTGCCGATAATGGGTGCTCCGGCGGCTTCCAGGTCACGCGCCAGCTTGAGGGGCGTCTGGCCGCCGTACTGCACGATGACTCCCTGAGGATTCTCTTTTTCGATGATCTCCATGACGTCTTCGAAAGTCAGCGGCTCGAAGTACAGGCGGTCGGATGTATCGAAGTCGGTCGAGACGGTTTCAGGGTTGCAGTTGACCATGATCGTCTCGTAACCGGCTTTCTTCAGCGCGAAAGAAGCGTGCACGCAGCAATAATCGAACTCTATTCCCTGGCCGATGCGGTTGGGGCCACCCCCCAGGATCACGATCTTCGGCCGGTCGGTGGGCTCAGCCTCGCACTCGTCGTCGTAAGTGGAATAGAGATAAGCCGTCGATGTAGGAAACTCGGCGGCACAGGTGTCCACGCGCTTGTATACCGGCCGCAGCTTGAGCTTCAGGCGGCGCTGCCGGACCAGCATCTCTTGCTGCTTCAGGATGCGCGCGAGCCGGGAATCCGAGAAACCCTTGCGTTTCAGCCGCCGCATCCGGGCATAGTCGAGGCTGGCCATGCCCTCTTTCCTGAGTGTCGCTTCCTCATTCACAAGGTCCTCGATCTGCACGAGGAACCATGGGTCGATTCCGGTAAGGGCGTTTATTTCCTCCACGCTGAAGCCTGAACGCATGGCGTCGGCTACGTACAGGATTCGCTCCGGCCCGGGCTGCCGCAGTTCCTGGCTGAGGCCGTCGCGATCCAGCGCTTCGCGCATCCCGGTGCACCTTTCCTCGAAACCGTCGATGTCAATTTCCAGTCCCCGCAGTGCCTTCTGCAGTGACTCCTGGAAGTTCCGGCCGACAGCCATGACTTCCCCTACCGATTTCATCTGCGTCGTCAGGCGGGTGTTGGAACCCGGAAACTTTTCGAACGTGAATCGCGGAATCTTCGTGACGACGTAGTCGATGGCCGGCTCGAACGAGGCAGGCGTAGCGCCGCCGGTGATGTCATTCTGCAGTTCATCCAGCGTGTAGCCCACCGCCAGCTTGGCCGCAATCTTCGCGATCGGAAAACCGGTGGCCTTCGACGCCAGCGCAGAAGATCTGGACACACGCGGGTTCATCTCGATGACCAACATCCGCCCGTCTTCGGGATTGACGGCGAACTGCACGTTTGACCCGCCCGTCTCGATGCCGATCTTGCGCAGCACTTCGATCGACGCGTCCCGCATCCGCTGGTATTCCTTGTCCGTCAGTGTCTGTGCGGGGGCAACGGTTATCGAGTCGCCGGTATGCACGCCCATAGGATCGACATTTTCGATGGAGCAGACGATGATGCAGTTGTCGTTCTTGTCCCGCACGACTTCCATCTCATACTCTTTCCACCCGATGACCGACTCCTCCAGCAATACCTCGGTCGTCGGCGACATCTCCAGTCCATGGGCGACGATTTCCTCGAACTCTTCCCGGTTGTACGCAATTCCGCCGCCGGTGCCTCCCAGGGTGAAGGAGGGCCGCACGATGACGGGAAACCCAATTGTCTTCTGCTTTTCGATCGCATCCTCCAGGGTATGCGCGATCTCTGCCCTCGCCACCTCGAGGCCGATTTCCGTCATTGCCTCCTTGAACTGCTCACGGTCCTCCGCCATGTCGATGGCGGCGTGAGAGGCCGCTATCAGTTCGACGTTGTAGCGGTCCAGCACCCCTTCCCGAACGAGGTCCAGCGCGCAGTTGAGCGCAGTCTGTCCACCCATCGTCGGCAGCAGGGCGTCCGGGCGCTCCTTCGCGATCACCCGCTCCACGGCCGCCCAGTGCACCGGCTCGATGTAGACGGCATCCGCCGTCTCCGGGTCCGTCATGATGGTTGCAGGGTTCGAATTGACGAGGATGACCCGGTAGCCCTCCTCTCGCAGGGCTTTGCAGGCCTGCGCGCCGGAGTAGTCGAACTCGCAGGCCTGGCCGATCACGATTGGGCCCGCCCCGATGATCAGGACGCTTTCTATGTCGGTGCGTTTTGGCATGGCTTTGCTGAGCGGAACTTCAAGAGGCCGCGCGACGGAGGAAAAGAAACCAGCTTAAGAAAATGGTATAGGTAGCTGTTTATCAGGAGAATCAGAACGCCCCCACTGCGGCAGCTGGTGCGTTACGCCTGGCGTGGTCCATATCGGCGATGAACCGGTCGAACAGCGGACGGAGGTCATGCGGCCCGGGCCCGGCCTCCGGGTGCCCCTGGAAGCTGAGCGCCGGCCTGTCTTTCAGCGCGATCCCCTGCAGCGTCCCGTCGAACAGCGACCGGTGCGTCACCAGCACATTGTCGGGCAGCGTCGATTCGTCGACGGCAAAGCCATGGTTCTGGCAGGTAATCATCACCCGGCCCGTCTGCAGGTCCTTCACGGGATGATTTGCGCCGTGATGACCGAACTTCATCTTGACTGTGCGGGCGCCGGTTGCCAGCGCGAGCAGCTGATGTCCCAGGCAGATTCCGAACAGCG
>DATGQI010000228.1:0-2007 GCA_035304285.1 Woeseiaceae bacterium | reverse complement strand
CACCCACGCCATCGTCAGGCCGAGAGGGATTGACGCAATGCCACTCAGCAAACCGATGAACGCGGTCTGCAGCACGACCATCCGGCCGACTTCCCCCGGAGTCATCCCGAGGGCCCGATACACAGCGAGTTCGCGCGCACGCTCGAGTTGCAAGGCGAGCATTGCCCCGAGAATGCCGATAGCAGCGACGCTCAACGCAAGCCAGTAGAGAACGCCGGTGATGACAAAAGTCCTGTCGAAAATCTGCAACGACCGTTCGCGCAGTTCCCGGTTCGAGTTGACCAGGAGCGCTTGTCGTCCTTCGCTGATCCTGCGAATGTCGCGGATGACGTCGTCGACATTCGCCTCCTCCCGCAGGTAGAGGCCGACGGAACCAATGGACGGGTCGTCCCATATCGAAAGATACGTGTCGCGGCTCATGAGTATCGCGTCCAGGTCCGCGTCGTAACTCCTGTAGACGCCCGCGACGATAAATGGCCTGTCGCCTGAGGGAGTGGGCAGGATCAGGCGACCGCCCCTGGACGTCTCGTGACGATACGCATAGGAGCTCGATACCAGCACCGCGCCCTGTTGCTCGAAGGCCCGCCAGATCTCCGCAGGATCGCCTTCCTCGAGCTCCACACCGCCATAGGCTGCACGCGCCATGTCGATTGCCGTCACGCGCGTCCGCCCCGTCGGCGACTCCAGCCAGACGCGGCGGCTGGTGCTCATGTCTTCAATGTCAGGCAATTGTTGCAAGTCGTGCACGAGTCCCGCATCCAGCGTGCCTCGCGCAACGCCTACATAGACATCGGAGCGCAAGGTATTGTCGATCCACTCGCTGACCGAGATCCGGAAACTGTCGACCATGATGCTGACACCGATGGTCGCCGACACGGCGACCGCAAGCGCGACAACCGCGACGGCTGTGCGGCTCAATGAAGCGCCTACGCCGGAAAGAGCCAGGCGCATCCCGACACCGCCGACCCGCGGCGCGAGCGGTGCACACAGCTGCGCGATCCACCGAACCACGACCGGGATGCACAGCGCCAGTCCCAGGATGAGCATGAATACCGCGACCAGCCCGGCGACCAAACCTGTGCCAGACAGCCACAGCAGCACGCATCCGAGTGCCACGATCGTAACGCCGGCCACCGCAACCCACGGCGCCAGCTGCCCGCTGCGGCTCTCGAGCATCGACCGCGACAACGCGAGACGAGGACGGTAGGAAGCCGCTTCGATTGCCGGCACGGCAGCCGCTATGAGCGTTGCTCCAAGCCCGGTCAGGAAACCTTTGGCCAGGGAGGAGGGGCTCACAATTACCTCCGTAACGTTCACCACGAAATAGAGGTCGTTGATCGACTGGGAAACGAGCACCAGGAGCTTTTCTCCGAGCAGGAAGCCTAGCCCCAGTCCCAGCGCCGCCCCTACCATCCCGAGGACCAGCGCTTCGGCGAGAATCAGCCGGAACGTCTGCGCCCGCGTCAGTCCCAGCGCCCTCAGCACGCCAATCAGGTTTCGCCTCTGCAGCACTGCGAAGCCGACACTGTTATAGATGAGGAAGATACCGATCAGGAGTGCGAGAAGACTCATCGCCGTGAGGTTCGTCATGAAGGCGTCGCTCATTTCGCCAACCGATTCAGAACGCGCGGCTGCAGGCAGGAGCATGGCATCCGCCGGCAACATCGTCCTGATGCGCTCGAGCCCGGCCTCGGAGTCCTGTCCCGCGATGCGTACATCGATTCGCGACAGCTTACCGAGCTGCCCCAGCCAAAGCTGTGCCGTCGCGATGTCCGTGATTAACAGGTTATCGAAGTCGCGATCCTCGTCGGTGCCGATCGATGCTGCAAGTTGCGCATCGAACGTACGGCCGCCGGTCGCCACCTCGAACGTGGCGCCGGGGGAAATCCCGAACCCATTCGCCGTTCTCCTGGAAAGCAATGCCGCGCCAGGCTCGGTCAGCATCCGGCGCAACAGGTTCTCGACGGAAGTATCGCCCTCGCTATCCCGGCCGCCCTCCCGTGCGAC
>DATGQI010000227.1:0-33680 GCA_035304285.1 Woeseiaceae bacterium | reverse complement strand
CGCGCCGCATGCGCTCGATTTCGTGCCGTGGGACGAGTTCGCCAGCGAACAGGCTGAACTCGAGTTTACAGCGGTACCGTTCGACCATCCGTTGTACGTGATGTATTCGTCGGGCACGACCGGCATGCCGAAGTGCATCGTCCACGGTGCCGGTGGCACGTTGCTGCAGCACCTGAAGGAGCACGTTCTCCACGGCGGCATTGCGGAGGGCGACCGACTGTTCTATTTCACAACCTGCGGCTGGATGATGTGGAACTGGCTGGCAAGCGGGCTTGCGGCCGGAGCGACGCTGGTCCTGTACGACGGCTCGCCCTTTTACGAGGATGGCAGGATCCTCTGGAAGATTGCCGAGCGCGAAAGGATAAACGCGTTCGGCACCAGCGCGAAGTACATATCCGCGCTGGAGAAGGCGGGCGTGAGGCCGAAGGACGAATTCAGCCTGCCCGCCCTGAAAACCATCTTTTCGACAGGCTCGCCTCTCGCACCTTCGAGTTTCGATTACGTGTACGACGCGATAGCCGAAGACGTGCAGCTTGCATCCATCACCGGCGGTACGGACATCATCAGCTGTTTCGCTACCGGAAACCCGCTGTTGCCGGTCCGGCGTGGCGAGTTGCAGTGCCTGGCGCTCGGGATGGCCGTGCAGATTTTCGACAGTGAGGGCCAGCCGGTGTGGGGCGAGAAGGGTGAGCTGGTCTGCACCAAGGCGTTTCCTTCGATGCCTGTCGGGTTCTGGAACGACCCCGGAAACGCAAAATACCATGCAGCCTATTTCGAGCGCTTTCCGGGCGTGTGGGCCCATGGCGACTATGCCGAGATAACCCGGCATGGCGGCATGATCGTGCACGGCCGGTCGGATGCGGTGCTGAATCCCGGAGGCGTGCGTATCGGCACTGCCGAAATTTACCGACAGGTCGAAAAGCTGCCGGAGGTTATCGAAAGCATCGCCATCGGGCAGCAGTGGCGCGACGACGTGCGGGTGGTGCTGTTCGTCGTATTACGCAAGGACGTGACGCTGGATGAGGCCCTGCAGGCGAGAATCCGTAAAGTGATCAGGGAGAACGCCACTCCGCGGCACGTACCGGCAAAAATCGTGGCGGTACCGGAGATACCTCGCACCATCAGCGGCAAGCTGGTCGAGCTTGCAGTGCGCTCGACGGTCCATGGCGAACCGGTGCACAACACGGATGCGCTCGCGAATCCGGATGCATTGCAGCATTTCCGCGACCGGCCCGAGCTGGCGACGGATTAGCGATGAAGGAACTGATTGGAATCACCGTGACCGAAGGCACCGTCATCCCGGAGTGGATCGACATCAACGGTCACATGAACGTGGCCTTTTACGTGCTTGCTTTCGACAAGGCCGTCGATGACCTGTGGGCGCAGCTCGGCATTACCGAAGACTACATCCGCTCCGGCGCGGGTACGACGTTCGCGGTAGAGTGTCACGTGACGTACCAGCGGGAATTGCGTGAGGGAGACCGGTACGTTGCGACCTCGCAGATTTTGGCCTATGACGAGAAGCGCATTCACCAGTTCCAGCGCCTGTATCACGCCGAGGAAAGGTTTCTCTCGGCGACGGCCGAATGGATGAACCTGCACGTGGATCTTGCAACGCGCCGGGTTGCCCCGTGGCCGGAGTCGGTTTTGCAGGCGCTCACCCGACTCACCGGGCGCCAGCAGGCAGCGACTGCCCCACAGGAAGCCGGAAAACAGATGAAAATCGCAAAGCCGATCTGGGCCATCCAGGCGCACGATGCCGGTTGACCACCTCCTCGCGATCGACCAGGGCACCAGCAGCAGCCGTGCCGTCGTTTTCGATAGAAGGGCCGAACCGGTAGCGACCGCGCAGCAGGAGTTCACGCAGTTCTATCCGCAGCCCGGTTGGGTGGAACACGACCCGGAGGAAATATGGCAGTCGATCCTCGAAGTGATGAAAAAGGTGATCGCGAACAGCCGGGTGCCGCCGGAGAAATTCGCAGCGCTCGGCATCACGAACCAGCGTGAGACGACGCTGGTCTGGGAGCGCGCGACGGGCAAATGCATCTATCCCGCGATCGTGTGGCAGGACCGCCGCACGTCGGCGTACTGCCGCAAGCTGGTCGAAGAAGGTTTGGAATCGCTGGTTATCGAGAACACCGGCCTCCGGATCGATCCCTATTTCTCCGCAAGCAAGCTCGTATGGATCCTGGATAACGTGCCGGATGCGCGCCGTCAGGCGGAGGCAGGGAAGCTTGCGTTCGGGACGGTCGATAGTTACCTGATCTGGCGACTGACCGGCGGCCGTGCGCACGTGACGGACGCGACAAACGCGTCGCGGACGATGCTGTTCAACATCCACAGCCAGCAGTGGGATGCGGAATTGCTGAAGGCATTGGCAGTTCCTGAAAGCTTGCTGCCCGAGGTGCGCGACTGCGCCGACGACTTTGGCGTAACTGACGAATCCCTGACCGGCGTTGCGCTGCCCATAGCCGGCGTCGCGGGGGACCAGCAGGCCGCGCTGGTGGGTCAGGCCGGTTTTTCGCCGGGAATGAGCAAGAGTACGTACGGCACCGGGTGTTTCGTCATCACGAACACGGGAAAAGAAGTCGTACGCTCGCAGTACAAGTTGCTGTCGACGGTAGCTTATCGGCTGAAGGGGGAGGTGACCTATGGAGTGGAAGGAAGCATATTCGTCGCGGGCTCCGCCATCCAGTGGCTTCGCGACGAACTGAAAGTGATCAGGTCCGCTGCCGAGACTGAAGCCATTGCAGTCGCCAACGGCGTGGTGGAGCATGTTCACGTGGTGCCGGCGTTTGCCGGGCTCGGCGCGCCTTACTGGGACCCTGATGCACGGGGCGCCATCCTCGGCTTGAGCAGGGATTGCGGCATCAGTGAGATAGTGACCGCCGCTTTGCAGGCCGTTGCGTTCCAGACGAAAGATCTCGTCAACGCGATGACCGACGACGGCATCGGGCCGAGCGTGGTGCGGGTGGATGGCGGGATGGTGGTCAACGACTGGCTGCTGCAGTTTATGGCGGACATCCTGGGCCTTACCGTCGAGCGGCCGAAAAATATTGAGTCCACCGTGCTCGGCGCCGCATTGCTCGCAGGTCTTCAGGCCGGCGTGTTCCCGTCCGTCGATGCCCTTTCCAGGTTGTGGCAGCGGGACGCCGTATTCCACCCGCAGATGGATGACGAGCGCCGCAACAGGCTTTACGCAGACTGGGTAGCCGCAGTAGCAAGAGTGCGCACTTAACTCTGCAGGACGGGTGTCGGCGCAAAGGCCGCCCTTACTTCGCTACTGCCACGGCAGGCCCGCTCGACCGAGCGCAGCCAGGAAGTTTTCCCTTGCCGACTCGTCCTTGTGCGGGAAGCTGCGCCGAAAAACCTCGACCGTGTATGCAGGCTTCCGTTCGAGCACCCAGCCGGCGTTATTTCGTGCGTCGGCCGACCGTCCCGCCAGTTCGAGGCACGCGGCGGCAACGGCGTAGATGTGAAAGTGCGCATTCGGCTCCTGAGTCCCGGCGATCGCCCAGGACGCGGCTTCTTCGGGCCTGCCACGGTTGGCCAGCGAAATCGCCCGGCTGGATTTCATCGCGAACAGGAGTGGGTCGAACGGGCTCAGTCGCTGTGCCATTTCAAGCGATGGCAACGACGCGTCATCCAAACCTGCGTGTATGCCGACAAAGCCGCGAGCGTAATGGCCTTGCGCGTAGTTCGGATTTACGAGCAGTGCACGGTCGATTGCCGACATCGCGCGGTCGTGCTGCCTGGAGAGAAACAGGGCGCGCCCCAGTGCCCAGTGTCCCATCGCGTCGCGCCCGTCGAAATCGACGCTGTGACTGGCGGCCTCCAGCGCTTCCCGTACTTCCCGGTCGACATCGGGTACGGTGTTGAGGAACGCCCGCGAGTAATGCGTGAAGGAAAGCCCTGCGAAGGCACGTGAAAAGTGCGGGTCCACGGTCACGGCTTCCACGAATAGCCGGTGAGCGATCTCGTTGTCTTCCGCGGTAAAGCGAAAGCAATGCCATAGCCCGCGGTGAAAACATTCCCACGCCGTCAGGCTGTCGGGCGGCTTGAGCAGCGCCCGCTGCATCTCGGCGCGTTCAATCGCCGGCTCGATTGCGGCGATGACGGCGTTCGTGATGTCGTCCTGTACCTGGAAGAGGTCGTCAAGCGGCCGGTCGAAGTGCTCCGACCACAGTTCGCCTTGCCCGACCGTGTCGGTCAGTGTGATCGTTGTCCGGACGCGGTTGTTGTCGCGCTGCGTCGAACCGCTGATCAGGTACCGCACGCCGAGTTTGGCGCCGATCTGCTGCGGCGCGAGATTCAGGGCGCTTATCCGCGCCGTCGATTGTCGCGCGATCACGAACAGGCTGGGGAGCTGGGCCAGCCTCGAATTCAGGTCGACGGTGAGGCCGTTCGCCAACACTGCGCCATCGGCGTGCGAACCAATATCGCGAAAGTCGAGGACTGCAACCGAAGGCTTTTCCGGCAGCGCGTTATCGACTTTCCTCGGCAGATCCTGTTCGACGAGGGACATTCTGTTGCGGCTTCGGTCTGCGCGGGCAATTGAGTGCCAGCCAGCAAGCAGCACAGTATGGTCCTGCTGCTCGTCACGGTAATGCCTGGCGATCCGGTCGAAGGCCTGCCGTGCTTCGCTGAGGCCTTCTGCTTCGAACACGAGCTTCAGGTAGCGGATATTGGAGGCGTCGCTCAAGGGATCGAGCGCTACCATCTTGCCGGCAAGTTGCAAAAGCGAAGCTTCGGGCAGCCCTGGCCTCGACATCATCTCGACGATGATCGAGCGATGCAAATCGCGCAACGAGGTTTTCTCTGTTTCCAGCCAGAGCTGGAACTGTCGGCTGCCGAGGCCGTCGAGCCCGTTCAGGTACCCTGCAGAAAAGCTTTTCTCGAGGGCTTCGAGTGCTCGCTCGTCCGCTTGTCCTGCCGCAAGCGAGAGCGTCGAGCGCGCCTCGAGTACGTCAACAGAAACAAGATCGAAGTCCAGGGCGACGGTGTCGCGGTCGGTCAGCAAAGCTGACGTTGTGCCGTGGCCCAGCAACGGACGCAATTTCGCAAGGCTCCAGCGGAGCGCGGCGCGCGGGTCTCCTGGAGCGTCCCAGAGGAGTTCGCAAAGGTCTTCGCGCCGCTGGCGCCTGTCGGCCAGCGCCAGGTACGCGAGCAACCCCCGGGTTTTCCGCGACGGAGGCAATGCGAGGGAGACGCCGTCTGCGAGGATGGCAAGCTCGCCCAGCAGCCGTATTTCCACTTTTCGGGCCTCGCCCACAGTGTTTTCCCGATGATACCGGCGATGTGCCATTGTCGTTGTGCAATTGTAGTCAGGCAACGCGCTTTTCAACGGCGTTGCCAACGCCGGTTCAACCGCAGGGCAGCCATATTGCTGTCGTGGCAGCCATGCTGCCCTGCGCCGAAATCCTTCGGCGCAGCCATCAAATTCTGTTTCTCTAAACGAGGCAGAAGGAAGGAGTAAGAGCAATGCCCCACATACAGGTCCATGCTATCAGAGATGTTTTTAACGCGGAACAGAAGCGCGAAGTGATCGAAAAGCTCAC
This sequence comes from Woeseiaceae bacterium, assembly GCA_035304285.1. GTDB lineage: Bacteria > Pseudomonadota > Gammaproteobacteria > Steroidobacterales > Woeseiaceae > IDS-8. Next base: position 28,122 of record DATGQI010000227.1, on the reverse strand, counting down.
CGACGCGATGGTGAGCGTCGAAGGGGAAAACCTGCGCGGCGTCACCTGGGTGTCGTTTCACGAGGTAGAGAGCGGGGACTGGGGAATCGGCGGGCAGTGCCTGACGACCGCAGACGTAAAGGCTCTGCAGAAAGGCTGAAGGAACCGCACGGCCGGATCACGAGCCTGGGCAAATCCGGACTCGTGATCCGGCGCCTCCGAAACGGCATTGCGTCAGCGGATGGTCGTTTATACTCCGCGGCATGCGCAATTTTGTCTCCGAACTCAGGCGGCGCAACGTGTTGCGCGTCGCGGCCGCGTACGCGCTTTCCGCCTGGATCATCATCGAAGCCGGCTCCGTGCTGCTGCCGACTTTCGGTGCTTCGGAGGGTTTTTTCAAGGGTTACGTAATCGTCGTTATCGCCGGTTTTGTTGTCTCGGTGATCCTGGCGTGGATATATCAGGTTACGCCGGAGGGCGTTAAGCGCGACCGCGATGCCGACGACTCCGCCCCGGCCGACCCGCGGTCGCGACAGCGGATGAACTACGTGATCATCGCGCTGCTGGTGGTAGCGCTGATCGTTTCCCTGACCTTCAATGTCTCCAGCATCCCGGAGGCCGGGAGCGGTGAAACGTGGAAGACCTCCGTCGCGGTGCTGCCGTTCCCCAGCCGCAGTGACAACCCGGAAAACCGAATCTTCGCCGACGGTATCCACGATGACCTCCTCACGCGCCTCGCGAACATCCGGGAACTCAAGGTGATTTCCCGCACCTCCGTCATGGAGTATCGGGATACCGCGAAGAATGTGCGGGTAATCGGCGAGGAGCTGGGTGTCGAGTCCGTGTTGCAGGGTACGGTGCAACGTGTCGGCGACAGCGTGCGCATCAACCTGCAGCTGATTGATGCTGATACCGATGAACACATCTGGGCAGAGACCTATGACCATCAGCTGACGATGGAAAACATATTCGCCGTGCAAAGCCAGATATCGGAGTCTGTCGCTAACGCGTTGCAGGCAACCCTGACAGCCGGAGAGCGCGTGCGCGTAGCCTCAGTGCCTACCAGCGACCTGCGCGCTTTCGGCCTGTACAAGGAGGGCAAGAACAACCTGTACCAGAGGCGGCTCGATGCACTGAGGCTGGCGCGGGAACAGTTCGCGGAAGCTATCGCACTCGACCCCGCGTACGCGGAAGCGCATGCCGGGCTCGCTGAGAGCTTCATGCTGCTGTCGATCAATCACCAGGACATCCTCGAAGATGAAGCAGCGAGGCTTGCGACGTCGAGCGTGGAGCGCGCGCTCGAGCTGGATCCGACGCTTGCGGATGCCTACGCCGTTCGCGGGCTGATCAAGATGAATGCGTGGTCACGAACGAGGATCGGGCCGGAGAACGTCGAGGCCGAGCAGGCTTTTCGCCGTGCCATCGCTCTCAATCCGAACCATACCAGCGCCTACATGTGGTTTGCCTCGTTGCGCGACAACGAAGAACGTCTCGAGGAAGCTATAGAGCTGTACCAGAGGGCCATGGAGCTGGATCCGCTCGCGAGAATTCCTTATTCGAACCTGCCGATGGTTTATGCGAAGCGGGGGGAGCACGAGGCAGCCATGCGTTTGTGGCTGCAAGCGACGCGCATTCACAGCGAGTGGCCGACGGTGTACCAGTATATTGCCACCCAGCTGTGGGGTCTCGGCCGCTTCGACGAGGCATACGCATGGTATGCCAAGGCGATGGAACTCGGCGCGGCACCGGGCATCGGTGGGAATTCGGACGTCGGCATGCTGGTGGACCTCGGCGACCTGGAGCAAGCCGAAGCCGTTCTGGGGCGGTTCGACGAGTCGCATTCGTTTTTCCCGTTTGCCGAAGGCATACGCCAGCTGATAAGGGGCGATTACGAGCAGGCGGCCGATACGTTCTCCAGGATCCTGGACGAGGGAATGCTGCCGGAGAGATACGTCCTGGAGATGGCTGCCAATAGTGCGCTACTTGCGGGCGACCTGGAATCCGCGAAACGGTACACGCTGGCGGCGAGCCCGACCCTCGCGGGCGATGCCGCGGAGCAGGTCGATCGATCGTCCGCCGACAACGCTCTCAAACTTGCGTTCATCTACCAGCACGAAGGGCGCGAGGCGCAAGCCTCGCGGTTCCTGTCGGAAACCCTCGAACTCATACGGGACGCGCCCCGGTTGGGAACATTCGGCTACGGCATCCGCGATGTGCAGATATACGCGCTTCTTGGCCGTCGCGAGGATGCCATCGCGGCGTTCCGTGAAGCGCTCGATGAGGGGTACCGGGGATCGGTGGTGTTCGATGGCTGGCCGCTCACCATAGACCCTTATCTCGACGCCATTCGTGACGATCCGCGCTTCATCGAGATGGTCGCCGAGCTGGACAGCCACCTCGCCGTCATGCGGGACCGGCTGTACGCAGCGCAGCTGTCAGACAGCCTCGATGAGCTGCGGGCGCGTGCCGGAACAACCTGATCCTGCGGTTCCCTACGGCCAGTATTTTCCAGGCTACAATTTTTGGTTCCGGGTATAATTTAATAATATATCAATAAGTTGAGATCGCTATTTACAGTGTTTTCGCAGCACCGGGTACCGGCGCGTTCCGAATTTCACGAACGATGCCGGGCAGAAAGGTGCCCTCGGGTTCGCGAGCGGGAATGGCTACCTGCAAACCGGTACACTTCGCGTTTCGCCGCAACAGGTACTGACCGGCAAAGCGACCGGGACGTGGCCTGCGGACAGCAAGGTCATCAAGCATGATTGACGTGCCGCGCGAAGCGCTACGCGATTACATCGGCCGGGAACTCGAGCCATCCGACTGGCTGACAATCGACCAGGAGAGGATCACGGCGTTTGCCGATGCCACCCTGGACCACCAGTTCATTCACGTAGACGCAGCAAAGGCTGCGAAAACGCCATTCGGCAAAACCATTGCGCATGGCTACCTGACGATGTCACTCATTTCCTATTTCGCGGGACAATGTGGCGTCCGGCCGGACAACACCATCATGGCGATCAACTATGGCTCGGACAAGGTACGCTTTCTGCAGCCGGTCAAAGTCGACAGCCGTATCCGCGCGCGTGCAGCGCTGCAGGGAGTGGAAGAACGCGATCATGGCCAGACCCTGCTGAAGACCCGTTTTACGATAGAGATTGAAGGTGAGGAAAAGCCGGCGATGGTTGCGGATATACTCAGCTTGTTTATCTCGGCTTAAAGGTTAAGCACAGGTGGCAATACGCTTCGACGACAGGGTGGTAATCGTAACCGGCTCCGGCAACGGACTGGGCAGGTCGCATGCGCTGGAGTTCGCACGCCGCGGCGCTCGCGTCGTTGTTAATGACCTGGGTGCGGCACGCGATGGCTCGGGTGCCTCGAGCGACGCCGCCAATGCCGTTGTCAAACAGATTGTCGATGAGGGCGGGGAGGCGATGGCGAATGGCGCAAACGTCGCTGACTACGGGCAGGTGGAAGCCATGGTTGCCCAGGCCGTCGACCGCTGGGGCCGCGTCGACGTACTCGTGAACAATGCCGGAATCCTGCGGGACAAGACTTTCGCCAAAATGGATCTCGCGGACTTCCAGCTCGTGCTCGATGTGCATCTCAAAGGCTCCGTGAACTGCACGAAGGCTGTCTGGGAACTGATGCGGGAGCGGCAATACGGCCGCATCGTCATGACCTCCTCATCGAGCGGCCTGTACGGGAACTTCGGGCAGACGAACTACGGCGCGGCGAAGATGGCCCTGGTTGGATTCATGAATTCCCTTACCCTGGAGGGCCAGAAATACGGCATCCGGGTGAACTCCCTCGCACCGATTGCTGCGACTCGCATGACACAGGACCTGATGACGGAGGCGGTGCTCGGCTTACTGGAGCCGGAAGCCGTCACGCCCGCTGTGATCTTCCTCGCCAGCGAAGACGCCCCCACCCGCCAGATCCTGGCTGCGGGCGCGGGCGTTTTCGCGCGCGTCGTACTTCAGGAAACAGAAGGTGTCTTCCTGCCGCAGGATCGGCGCGATGCCGAACATATTGCTGATATGTGGGACCAGATCAGTGATCCGGCGGGGGGAGTAGAACTGCAGGCGGGCGGCGAGCAGACGATGAAATTCCTGCAGAAGGCCGCCGCCCAGCTAGGCCTCAAACTCGGCTGAAAACCGGCCGACCGGAGCAATGATGAAAGAAGCGGTAATCGTATCAACGGCGAGGACGCCCATAGGAAAAGCCTATCGTGGCGCATTCAACAACACCGAAGCCCCGACGCTTGGCGCGCACGCCATTCGCGAGGCGGTAAGGCGCTCGGGCATCGATCCTGCCGAGGTGGATGACGTCATCATGGGATGTGCGATGCAACAGGGGACGAGCGGACTGAACGTCGCGCGCCAGGCACTGCTCGCAGCAGGCCTGCCGGTGACGGTCGCCGGCATGTCGGTAGACCGGCAGTGCTCGTCAGGAATGATGGCCATAGCCATTGCCGCGAAACAAATTCTCGATGACAACATGTCCGTAGTCGTCGGCGGAGGCCTGGAGTCAATCAGCCTCGTGCAAAACGATCATCGCAACACCTACCGCACGCAGGATGCCAACGTTTTAAAGGCGGCGCCCGATATCTACATGAGCATGCTCGAAACCGCCGAGGTGGTCACGCGCCGCTACGGAATCTCGAGAGAGCAGCAGGACGAGTACGCTTTCCAGAGCCAGGAACGGACGGCTGCGGGCCAGCAGAAAGGAGCCTTCAACGACGAAATCGTGCCGATCACGACCAGCATGGGCGTCAAGGACAGGGAAAGCGGCGAAATCAGCTTCCGCACCATCAACATCGACCGCGACGAGGGTAACCGTCCGGACACGACAAAGGAGGGTCTCGCCAACCTGAAACCGGTGTTCGACGACGGCCATATCACGGCGGGAAATGCCAGCCAGCTTTCCGACGGTGCATCTGCGGCAGTGCTGATGGACAGCAAGCTCGCGGAGAAGCGCGGACTGGAACCACTCGGTATCTATCGCGCGATCGCGGTCGCCGGCACCGAACCGGATGAGATGGGCATCGGACCGGTTTTCGCCGTACCGAAGCTGTTACAAAAGAGCGGTCTTAAAGTTGACGATATCGGGCTGTGGGAGCTGAACGAGGCTTTTGCAGTCCAGGTGATTTATTGCCGTGACAAGCTCGGCATTCCAAACGAGCTGCTCAACGTCAACGGCGGCGCCATCTCGATCGGTCACCCGTACGGTATGTCGGGCGCCAGGATGGTCGGACATGCCCTGATCGAAGGAAAGCGCCGAGGCGCCAAGTTCGTCGTCTGCACCATGTGCATTGGGGGCGGCATGGGCGCGGCGGGATTGTTCGAGGTATTGTAGCCACTTGCCAGCACACGACCGAAGGAAAGAACGTACATTGCTGAAAGCCCGGCAGAAGCTTGGCAAGTATCGCATTCTGCGCCGCATTACCTCCGGACCCCTGGCAGACGTATACGCCGCGTTCGATACCATTCACAAGACGAGGGTGGCGCTCAAGATCCCGCGAGTGGGAAGCGGCGTCAGCAGCGAGGATTTCCTGCGCGAAGTCCAGGTCGCTGCGAAGCTTCGACATCCCAATATCCTGTCCGTGCAGAACGCGAGCTACATCGGCGACCATTTCGTCATCGCCATGGAACTCGGTACCGAGTCGCTCGCGGACCGGCTGTTTCGGCGCATGTCGACGGCTCGCGCGCTGGAATTGGCAGACCAGGCCCTGGCGGGTCTTGCGCACGCGCATTCGCACAAGATCATCCATTGCGACATCAAGCCGGAAAACTACATCCTGTTCCCGGACAACGTGCTCAAGCTGACCGACTTCGGCTTCGCGAAGATCAGCCTGCGGACGCTGAAGGCATCGGGCTCCGGCACGATTGACTACATCGCGCCGGAGCAGGCCATGGGACGACCGAAGTTCCAGTCCGACGTTTTTTCCGTGGGCCTTGTCCTGTACCGCATGTTCTCGGGTATTTTGCCGGAGTGGCCTTTCAGCTGGCCGATGCCGGGGTCGGACCGCCTGGTCGCACGAGTACGGCCCGAATTCGTTTCCTTTTTGCGGCGCGCGATCCAGCTCGATCCCTCCGACAGGTATCGCGACGCCATCCAGATGTACGATGCGTACAAGCGCCTGCAGAGCCGCGCACGCCGGACGCGGCGCCGGGACACTCGGCGCAAGGTGACGCAGTCCTCCTCCTGGCGGCAGCAACAATGGCGGGAGTTCCAGATCCTGTACAAGAGGGTGCTCGACACCCGCTACCAGTGTCGTCGCTGCGAAGGTCCGGTTGCCGAAAGCATGCAGGCGTGTCCGTGGTGTGGCATCGACAATCCCTCACGCGGTGCGTCAACGCGGATGGCTTCGCAATGCCCGCGCTGTGAGCGGGGCCTGAAACTCGACTGGGACTACTGCCCGTGGTGCTACGGTCCCGGCTTCGAACCGGAGACAAATCGCCACTACAGCGATAAACGTTACACCGCACGCTGCACCAACACCCGGTGTCGAAAGCCGCTGATGCCGTTCATGCGCTACTGCCCGTGGTGTCGCACCAAGGTGAAGAAACCGTGGAAGCTGGAAGGCAGCCGGCATAGCTGCCGGCGGTGCAAATGGGGAATCGCCAGGGAGTTCTGGAATTTCTGCGCATGGTGCAAACTACCGGTGCAACGCTGATGCTCGTAAACTAAGGTGAGCACAGCGTCGCCGTTGAATAGCGAAGCGGCTACTGCCGAGCGGATGGTCATGCTCGACGGTGGTGCGACCGCCGAAACGCACATCATAGGGATCGGCGGTGGCAGCATGATCGCCTACACCTGCCGCTCGCCGGACAAGGACACCGATAACGAAGATTCGGTGGCCGCCATCCCATACGGACCGGACGCGGCGGTGCTGGTCGTAGCAGACGGCGCCGGCGGCCTTCCCGCCGGACGCCGCGCTTCCCGAACCGCGGTGACTACGCTCGAGGCATCACTGCAAACGTCCATGTCGGAGACGACGCTCCTCCGCACGGCGATTCTCAACGGCATCGACGAAGCCAATCGCGCAGTGCTCGAGCTCGGAGGAGGATCGGCAACGACATTTACGGTGGTCACCATCGAAGGTCCTGTCGCGCGGACCTACCAGATCGGCGATTCTGAAGCGATCATCGTAGGTCAACGCGGGAAAGTGAAGGCGCAGACGCTGGCGCATTCTCCGACCGGCTTCGCCGTCGAAGCAGGCTTCCTCGATCAGCGGGCAGCGCTGCACCACGAAGAACGGCACCTGGTATCCAACTTTCTGGGCAGCAGCGACATGCGCATCGACATGGGTGCGAGGGTGACGCTCAATCCGTTCGACACTATTCTGCTGGCGAGCGACGGCCTGACCGACAACCTGCACTTCACCGAGATCGTCGAGATTATGCGGAAGGGGCCGCTGGACTTCGCTGCCGAGAACCTGACCCGGCTGGCCAAGCGACGCATGACGGTCGAGTCGAAGAACCAGCCGAGCAAGCCGGACGACCTTTCACTCATCCTTTTTCGCAAGCGGCAAAAACGCACCCGCAGGAAACCGGACGGCGCAGGCTAAACCCCAACGAGCCGCTACTCGTTTCGCAGCGATATCACCACGCGTAAACCCCCGCCTTCACGGTTACTTGCCACGACCTTGCCTCCATTCAGTTTTATCGCGCGCGCCGCGATGGCGAGTCCGAGGCCGGTGCCGGGTTTCGAGCTGTCAGCCGCCGCACTTCGCGTCCGGAAGAAGGGTTCGAAGAGGCGGTCGAGTTCACCCTCGGGCACGCCTTTGCCTTTGTCAGTAATTTCCACGAGCGCCGCTCCGTTCTCCTCGGCCACGCGAACAAGGACTTTTTCATTCGGCGGGCTATGGCGAACAGCGTTCCGTACAATATTTTCGATCGCACTGGTGAGCGCTTCGGCGAAGCCGGACACGGTCGGCGTAGCGTCGAGTCTCGTCTCCACGTTCACTCCGTCATAACCTTCCGCCCGACATTCGAAATTGACGTTTTCCACCACCTCCTGAACCAGGTCAGCGAGATCCACGGGGGCGAGTTCCGATGCCGAGCCGGATTCCATACGGGTATAACTCAGTATCTGCCCGATCAGGCGGTCCAGCCGTTCGGTCTCCTCGTCGATACGATCGAACTCCGGGAGTTCTCCGGTCTTTCGCTTGGCAAGCTCCATGGCGACTTTCAGGCGGGCAAGCGGTGAGCGTAGCTCGTGTGAAATGTTGCGTGAGAGTTCCGTTTGCTGCGCGGCTGCATGCTGCAGCTTTTCCGCCATCACGTCGAAGTCGCGGGCGAGCATGCCCAGTTCGTCGCGGCGCTTGCCGACGGAAGGCGATACGCGGCTGTCCATCTTGCCCTCGGCGAGCGCGACGGTGGCACTTCGCAAATCGCGCACGGGATTGCTTATCGCGCGTGCAAGCAGGTAGGAGACGGCGCCGCTGACGATCAACGCCAGTACCAGCAGCAGTGATCCCGCCGGCGCTCCTTCCCAGTAGCCCTGGGAACGGTGCGGCCGCGACAGCAGAACCGTGTAGACATCCCCGGTACCGGAGACGAGCTGCGACAGAGGTCGCGCACGCCGCAGGTTCGAAGGATCGGTACGAACACGTCGTGGGATGTGCGATTCGTGCCGGTGCAGCTTGCGCGAGAGGTAACGTGGCAGGTCGCGGCCGAGAAGCTCGCGGCCGTTCCCGTCGACGATGTAGATCGTGACGTTACGGGAAGCCGGCGCTTTGCGTAACCAGTCTGTTAGCCCTTCGCGGCCGCCGGAAGACAGGGCTGCACTGGCATCGAGTACGGCATCGTCGAACTCGAAGCTCTCCATCTCGTTTCGCACCCTCTCGGCGTAGTAATAGCCGGCAATCGCGGCGACCCCGATGGTTATGCCGATGATCAGCCAGAAAGATACGAAGATGCGGACGAGGAGGCTACGCATGTTCAGGTTCCCGGGATCAGCAGGTAGCCGACGCCGCGCTGGTTCTGGATTGTTGCATCGGGACTGCCGCTTCGTTCCAGCTTGCCTCGCAGGTTGCTTATGTGCGTGTCGATACTCCTGTCGTAGGGCAACAGCCGCCTGCCCAGGGCGCGTTCGCTCAACTGTTCCTTGCTGACGACCTTGCCGGGAGTCTCCAGGAGGCAGCGAAGGATTTCGAATTCCGTTCCGGTAAGTCTTAGCTCCTCACCTCCGACTGTCACCCTGTGAGTACGCTGGTCGAGCAGGATTGTGCCGAGCTCGAGCCGTGTCGAGTCTGTGCCGTTGCGTTGCGAACGCCTGAGAATCGCCTTGATTCGCGCGACCAGCTCCCGTGGGTTGAACGGCTTCGGCAGGTAATCGTCCGCGCCGAACTCGAGCCCGATAATGCGATCGATATCGTCGCCGCGCGCGGTCAGCATGATCACGGGGACGTCGCTGCTCCGGCGAACCCGCTGCAACACCTCGAGCCCGCTGAGGCCGGGAAGCATGATGTCGAGGATCAGAAGGTCGAAAGCTTCGCCGGCGAACTTCTGCAAGCCCTCTTCGCCGCTCGTGGAGACGGAAAGGTCGAGCCTTTCCCCGGCGAAGTAGTCGCCCAGCATGCTGCCGAGCTGCCTGTCGTCGTCGACAAGCAGGACCCTTGCGTCGCCGTCCTTAACCTTCTTTTCCAATTGCTGCACTGTGATCTGGCCGTGGACGCATCGTCCATGAAAGACACGGCGCGCGCAACGCAGCCTTGACCATTCTTTGCAATGCTGGAAGCTCCCCTGACACTGGCCGACTCTATTGTCTCTACTCTTTTGTCAGACGTCGGCACAGGCCACTCGCGCCGACTGAACATCCATGACAACGGAGACGCACCATGAAGAAGCAGTTAATCACAGCGCTATCGATCACGCTCCTCACGGCTACAGGTGGGACGGCAATGGGCGCGCAGCCCGGGGCTCATGACGGGCGGCCCGGGGCTCATGACGGCGATCGTCGCCACGACCGCAAGCTCAGGTTCCATCGCGGAGGCGGGCATCACGACGCCTTCAACCCGCAAATGATGCTCAGGCACCTGGACAAAAAGCTCGAACTCGATACGACACAGCAGCAAAAGATCGACAACATCCTGTCCGCGGCGAAGCCGCAGCTGGATGAGTTGCGCAAGCGGGCCGAGGTGAATCGAAGAGCCATGCACGAGCTGGATGCCAGCGACAGCAACCACGACGCGAAGCTCAACAGCCTGGCTGCGGAGCAAGGGTCGATAGTCTCCGAACAAGCGATGTTGCACGGCCGCTTGAAGGCGGACATCCACGCAGTGCTGACACCCGAGCAACGGCAGGAACTCGCGGAGAAATCCAAAAAGATGCGTGAGCGCTTTCGCAGTGGCAGGACCGCCGGTTCCTCTGGCTGACCCCGCAAAGACCAGCGTTACAGCCCGCGCCGGCCATGGATGGCCTGCGCGGTTCCTCGCGCGGCCCATCCTCCTCTCCCGCGTAATCAATTTCCTCTCCCGTCCAGCGCCTTTGGAACTCCGCGCAGGGGCCGACAGGTTGCTGTTGCGGGCGTGCATTGGGCGTATTATGGTCGGGTGAAAGAGGCGCGTAGCGGGCATCAGCCAGTCCAATGTCGGCGGAACTAACGCGCTCGTGTTGCGATCACAATACTGATACGAATGCAGACGGGAAGCGGGACCGGATGATGAGCCGACGGTCACACAGTCTCGTCATTCACATCTGCTCAAGCTGATTCAGCGAGGCGTGAAACAGATGAAATTGTCAAACCAGATGCAGCGAGTGGGCCGCAGCGTGCGCCCCCTGATCCTTGGTATGGCCGGAGTTCTGGTAATAGGCGGCTGCGCGGTAGGTTATTCCAGTTCGGGCGGCGCGAGTGGCGGGGCTGGCGGCGTCGGTGGGGGTATGCCCGGCGGTGGCGGTATGCCCGGAGGCGGCGGCATGCCGGGAGGTTCTTCCGGCGGCGGAATGCCGGGCGGCGGTGGCGCTTCAGGCGGCGGCATGCCAGGCGGAATGTCGGGCGGCGGAGGTGGTGGAGCCGCAGGCGGCGGCATGCCCGGTGGAATGTCCGGCGGTGGTGGAGGCGGCGGGGCTTCCGGTGGCGGTATGCCGGGCGGAATGTCAGGCGGCGGCGGAGGTGGAGGAGCCGCAGGCGGCAGCACGCCCGGTGGCATGTCGGGCGGTGGCGGCGGTGCTTCGGGTGGCGGAGCTGGCGGCGGAATGGACGGCGGCGCAGGGGGCGGTGGCGCAGGGGGCGGCATTCGTGGCCTCGGCGGCCAGGTTCCCGGCACCGGCGCTGGCCCCGGTGGTCCCGGCGGCGCGGGTGGTGCAGCCGGTGCGGACTGTGGACAAGGGCTGCCCGGCGGCGTTGGAGGCATGGAAGGAACCGGCGAGTGCGCCGGCGGTGTGGGCGAGATTCCCGGCGAAACCGAGGCACAGCGCAAGGCGCGCCTGGAAGGTGAGCTGGACAAATCGGTTGGTGGTTTTGACGAGGTACTGGCCGAGGAGCAGCGCGAGATTTCTACGGTCGGCCGGGATACCGAAGGTTTCGGCGGCGGCGGTGCCGGAGGGGGCGGAGGCGTCGGTCTCGGTAAGCAGGCCAGTGGCGGCATAGAGGGAACCGGCGAGCAGGTCGCACGCGGAGAGGCTGCAGGCAGCGGTTCCACGCCTTCCATCGACAGCATGTCCGAAGACGAGATCGCCAAACGCACGCCTGGAGACATTCCCGACCTCGTGAGCGAGGACATCGTCGCGAAGCAACTGCGCGAAGCAGCGCTGGCGGAAGACGATCCTGTGCTTCGGGAGCGTCTGTGGGAAGAGTATCGGAACTACAACAATCTCTGAGTGAGACAACTCGGGGGTTCTGAGGGCGATCCGTTCGGAGGAGTCAAAGAGTCAAGGTTGCAAGGTAAAAAGCAACGGTAATAGGCAAGGGTAAAAGGTTGCTCGGACACGTTATGAAAAATGCCCCGCTTCTTCTGATATCGGTAATGCTGTGTACCGGTTGCACGGTCTCGGAAGTCATCACCGCGGAAAAGACCGAGCTGGAGGTTGCCTCGCTGGACATAGCGGAAAACATGTTGCTGGACGTCGGTATCGTCAATTTCGACGACGGCCTGCCGGAGAAGAACGATCCAGACGAAAGCGGCATCTACCCCGAGGTTCGCGAAGCCGAAACCCGGTACTTGCCGTACCACCTTAAAACGACGCTGCAGGGAACCGGGTACTGGGGTGCTGTCCGCGTAATCCCGTCGCGCTATGTATTTACCGACGTCACCTTGAGCGGCGTCATCGAGAAATCCGACGGCGAGTACGTCACGTTGAGGGTGACAGCGGAAGACTCGATGGGTCGACATTGGTATGAAAAAGACTACCAAATGCAGACCGGTATCACGTCGTACTCCGAGTCGCGCGATCGCACACAGGACCCTTACCAGAAGGTATTCAACGATATTGCGAACGACCTGCGCAGTCACGCGGCGACGCTGTCACCGGAAGACGTCAAGCGCATTCGGCAGGTTTCGGAGCTGCGCTTTTTCGGGGACATGGCTCCCGATGTTTACGGAGAATATCTCGCTACCGATAAGAAGGGCGTAACGACTCCGGTACGGCTTCCCGCAAACAATGACCCGATGGTGGATCGGCTGCGGCAGATTCGCGAACGTGACCGGCTGGTCATCGATACGCTGAACGAGCACTACGCCAATTTCTACTATGGGGTGGCCATCCCGTACGAGTCGTGGCGCAAAGCCGCGAGGGAGCAGGCGGTGAGCTATCGGCAGGTCAAGCGCTCGGCTGCATTGAGAGCACTGCTGGGCGTGGTGGTGGTGGCCGGTTCGATGAGTATCGATACCAGCAGCTCGAGCCGGTCGAGCGCCCGCGCCAAGCAGGCGGCGCAATACGTCGGTATCAACCGGGGAATCAATACAATCATCAGCTCCTGGCAGCTTCGATCTTCCGCGAATATCCATCGCGAAAACATCAAGGAACTGTCTGAGTCATTCGGCGCCGAAGCTGCACCCATGGTGGTCCAGGTCGAGGGTGAGTCTCGCAGGCTTACCGGTACCGCCGAGGCGCAATATGAAAGCTGGCGCAAGCTGCTCAAGGAAATCTACCAGGTAGAGACCGGATTCTCCGAAGCGATCGACGTAGGCGTTCCCGCCAGGTCCGCGCAGCAGCAATTAAATCAATAGAAATTGTCAAACCAGACGATGCGGGTACTGAAAGAAGGTACACGGCTGGCTGACAGGTACACCCTCATCCGCCGTCTCGGGGCAGGGGGAATGTCGCAGGTCTGGCTGGCCAGGGACGAACGCGCGCAACAGCGTGTGGCGTTGAAATTTTTATCGCCCGACCTTGCGGAGCAGGCGGAAGCGCACGCGCTTTTCCACCGCGAGTGGCAGGCCGCGAACCGCCTCATGCACGCGCACATCGCGCGCGTGTTCGAATACCACGACGATCCCGACGGTCCTTTCTACAGCCAGCAGTACATAGACGGGCCGGACATAAGTGCCGTCACCGGGCAGTCTCCGGAAGAATGCCTGAGACCGTTAGCCTTGGTCGCCGATGCACTTCGCTACGCTCATGCAAAGGGTTTCGTTCACCGCGACATCAAGGCGAGCAATATATTGCTCGACGGCCGCGGCGCGCCATACGTGGTTGATTTTGGCGTTGCCCAGGCACCAGGGGCGCAGGCATCAGGCGGCAGCCCGATCGCCGCAAGCCCGCAGCAACGCGCGGGTGAAAGTCCGGTTCCGGCCGACGACATCTGGGCGCTCGGCGTATTGATGCACGAACTCCTGTCCGGACAGCCGCCGCCCACGGATACAGGCGAACCGGGCCTGTCCCTGGCGCCGGACGGATCACGGATCCCCGAAGAATTGCAGAGAATCGTTCGTGACGCGCTTGCCGGGGACGCGGCTGAGCGGCCGACGGCCGAAGAACTCGTGGAGCGACTGCGCGATGCGGGCGTGACACCGGGTCCCGCTTCGATAAAGCGGCAGGCGGGATACGCAGCCGATGCAGAGATTTCCGCGGAAGCCGTGACGTCCATACGGCCGGTGCACCGCGAAACGATGGCGGCCGGCACGGCGGACCAAGCGGAAACCAGGGGAGTTTCACCCAGAATCGCCTATGGCGGACTCGCCGTATTGCTCGTCGTTTTCGTCACGGTTATTTTCTGGTTGCCGAACGCGGTTCGGGACAACGCAGAACCCGCGGACGATCCCGCGGCCACATCCGGCGAATCCGCCACGCCGGACGACCCGCCCGGTGATGCAGCGCCCTCCGAAGACTTGGGCGTGCCCGAGGTCGATCCTGTCGCGGAAGCCGAACTCAAATCGGCAACTGACGAAGCGTTGGGCGATCTGCTGTCCCGTCTGCAGCGCCTGCAGTATCGCGGCATCGAGCACTGGGGCGGCCAGACTTACCTGAACGCGCTGGACATCTACGAACAGGGGGACCGGGCCTACCTCATCAAGGACTATGCAGCCGCCGGCGACCGTTATCGCGAAGCCGCGGAGATGCTGGAACCCTTTTTCGATCGCATCGAGGGGGTATTCAATGAGACCATGCAGGCCGCACGAGATGCGTTTGCCGCAGGCGACCACGCGGAAGCGGTAAGGTTGTACGACCTGGCCGTCGCCATAACGCCGGGAAACAAGGAAGCCGAAGAAGGCCTCGCCCGGGCTCAAAACCTGGCATCGGTGCTCGATCTTGTGGATCGGGCCCGAACGTTCGAAAACGAACTCGATCTGCAGGCTGCCAAGGTGGCCTTCGAGAAGGCGCTGGAGCTCGACCCGGCGTGGGAGCCGGCAGTTTCGGGACTCGAGCGCGTGAACGCGGCGATTCACGAGCGGTCATTCCAGCAACGGATGACTGAAGGTCTGGACGCGCTGGCCGCGGGTGACCTCTTGACGGCGCGAGCAGCATTCGATGCCGCCAAGTCGCTGAAACCGGACTCGCCGGAGCCGGTAGACGGCTTGTTGCAGGTGGACCAGGAGATGCGGCTTGAAAGTATCCGCAGGCTGGAGCAGGAGGCGGTAGCGCTCGAGAACAACGAAGAGTGGCAGGCGGCGATCGCCAAGTACGAGGAAATCGTCGAAATCGATTCCGACCTCCAGTTCGTACGGGAGGGCCTGGCAAGGGCAAGGCACCGAGCACAGATACACGAACGGATAACGACTTTTATTGACGATCCCGACTCACTCAGTGCCCCGGCGACGATGCAGGCAGCGACGCAGTTGCTGCTCCAGGTGACGACCATGAACCCGACCGGACCGCGGCTTGAAGACCAGAAGAACGAGCTGTCACGACTCCTGAAAAGAGCCGCGACGCCGCTGACCGTGCAGCTCGTGTCGGACAACGCGACCGAGGTTTCCATTTACCGCGTAGGCAAACTGGGGACGTTCACGACACAGGAGCTCAGCCTGCGTCCGGGCGCGTACGTGGCGACGGGCAGCCGGGTCGGCTTTCGCGACGTGCGGCTCGAATTCCGGGTGGCCCCGGAGCTCGAGCCTCAGCCGATCGTCATCAAGTGCGAGGAACGGATTTGAAGGTAGCCGCGCTGGTCATCAGGGACGCGGAGGGAGATCGTCGCTTCACTCTGGATCGACTGCCACTTCGCCTCGGGACGAGCAGCGACTGCGAGATACGCCTGCCGGGCCCGGGTAATGCTGCTGTCGCGCTGATCGACGAGCTGGACGGCGAGCCTTTCGTCCAGCCTGTCGGCCGAACCGGGATTCGTATCAACGACCAGCCGCTCGCGACGTCGAAGCGGCTTGCAGAAGGCGACGAGCTGTCATTCTTCGGCTCCCGCGTGGTGGTTGGCGGCGATTCCGCGGGCGATACGGATCAGATGCTGCTGACCGTCAGGCTCGAGGACAGCGCCTACATTACCCGCCCCCCCGACGTTGCCGCTGCTTCCGGCGCGTCGGATGAAACGATCGCGCCCACGGCATTCCGGCGCGCTGCCGAAGTCGGCACGGCGACGCCGGCGTCGCGCGCCTGGCGCTGGCAGGTCGGCGTCGGCGGCGCCATCATGTTGCTGCTGCTCGTGTCATGGCTCCTGTTCAGCTCCAAGTCGATCCAGTTCCAGGTCGAGCCCGCCGAGCCGGACAGTCTTTCGGTCAGCGGCGGCTGGTTCCGGCTTCCGGTCGGCGACCGGCTGTTATTGCGGCCGGGCCAGTACACGGTGAGTGTGCAGAAAGAGGGCTACTACCCGGTCAACCAGGCCATGGAAGTTGGCGAGGAGCCGAGCAGAACCGTGTCAATCGAGCTGCGCCGCCTGCCGGGCAAGCTCACGGTCATGACCGATCCGGTGACGGATGCGATGGTGACGGTGGACGACACCAACTTGGGCCCGGCGCCTTACGGCCCGCTGACACTGGAACCGGGCGTGCATTCCGTCTCTGTGACCGCCGACCGCTTCCTGCCGTTCAGCGATCGACTGGTCGTCCCGGGGCTCGACCGGCACCAGGAACTGTACGTACAGCTCGTGCCGCGCTGGGCGGATGTGGAGGTGACGTCGAACCCGTCCGGCGCTGCGATCTATCGTGGCGAAACCCGGCTTGGAACCACACCGGCCCGGCTCGAACTCATGGAAGGGTCTCACCAGCTGAGCGTCGTGCGCGAAGGCTTCAAGGCGTGGGACGGAATCGTCGAGGCGCTGCCGAACGAGGACAAGAGTCTGCCGGTTATCGAACTCGAGCCTGCCAACGCCGAGCTGCAAGTCAACAGCATTCCCATCGGTGCGAGCGTGACGGTCAATGGCCGTTACCGCGGGCAGTCGCCACTTACGATCGCATTGTCACCGGATGTGGACTACGAGATCGGCCTTTCCAAAGCCGGTTATGGAACCGCGCTACGGCAGGTGCGCCTTCAGGCGGCGGCCTCGCGCTCGATCACCGTGGACATGACAGCCAGGGTCGGCGTGGTAAACGTGCGTGCGGTGCCTGACGATGCGGAAATCTTCGTGGACGGGCAACCTCATGGCAGCGGCACCGCGACGCTGAATTTATCCTCCGCGCCGCACAATCTGGAAGTCCGCAAGGAGGGATACCAGACGTATAGCCGCAGTATTACGCCGCGTCCGGGCTATCCGCAAACCGTCGACGTGCGTCTCATGACGGAAGAGCAGGTCCGAAGGCAGAGCGCCGCTGCGACCATGACGACCTCGCAAGGCCAGGTCCTGCGGCGCGTGGAGCCCGGCAACTTTGTCATGGGTTCGTCCCGCCGCGAGCAGGGCCGGCGCGCGAACGAGGTAATCGTCCCGGTGTCGATCACCAAACCCTTCTACATCGGCGAGAAGGAAGTGACCAACCGGGAATTCCTGCGCTTCAAGCAGAATCACAATTCCGGGGGCGAATTGCACGCGGCGCTCTCCGGTGACAACAACCCGGCAACGAACATGACCTGGGCGGAAGCGGCCGAGTACTGCAACTGGCTCAGTGCGGAGGAGGGCCTGCCGCTCGCTTACGAGAAAAAGTTTGAAAAATGGGAGCCTGTCCGCCCCGTGCCGAACGGTTACCGGCTGCCGACGGAAGCTGAATGGGCACTTGCGGTTCGCTACCAGGGTAGAAGCGAAGCAACGACGTTCCCCTGGGGCGACAACATGCCCCCGCGGCGCGATAGTGGCAACTACGCAGATCGATCAGCGGAAGGCGTGGTTCCGTCGATAATTCCTGCTTACGACGACGGATTCACCAGCACCGCTCCGGTGGGTTCATTCCCGCCGAATGCGCTGGGCCTCTACGACGGAGGCGGTAACGTGGCGGAGTGGGTGCAGGACTATTATTCGGTGCCAACGCCGGGGCAGACGGAGCCGCTCGTCAATCCCCTGGGGCCGACGCGAGGGACGCACCACGTCATCCGGGGTTCGAGCTGGCGGCACGCAGGAGTCATGGAGCTGCGCCTGGCGTACCGGGACTTCGGCTCCGAGGGACGCTTCGACGTGGGCTTCAGGATCGCCCGCAACGCGGAGTAACGGCTAAGACGACGCGCCATGGGATTATTCTCAAGCGGCGGCTGTCCAATAGCCAAGATGTGAGCTGATGACAGGAACTGCAACAGTGGAGAATTTCAGGAAAACCCTCGCGTTGCTCGTGGCCGCAAGCTTCTTCGGGTACGCGCTGGCACAGGACGCCGGGGATGCGCAGGAGCCAGTCGAGGAGGACGCGGCGGCGGAGGCCGAGTCCGGTACTGAAGCCGACGGCGCAGATGCAGGTGAGGGCGATGCCGCGGGCGACGCTGCCGATGCCGAAAGCGAGGCTGCCGACGACCCGGGGCTCGATCCTGCCTTCGACCCCGATATCTACGATCCGGAACTGGACGACCAGACCTACGAAGGGGACGACGACGTCTTCGTTCCAACCGAGGAAATTCCAGCAGACGAGCCGATCCCTTTCCCGTCAGATATATAATCCCGTCGGTTGCGGCTTTCGTGCAGCTGGGTCGGGCGTGGGCGATGTCCTCAATCCGGCGAGCTGCCAGGACAGGGTCCGCCAACGGGGGCGTGGTGCGGCCTCGACTCTACAGTCGCGAGTTTAAATGAATGAAAAAAAAGAACATCCCGGTTGAATTCGTATTTCAGCTTTTCGCGCTGATTATCTCCATCATCGTAGTGCACGCGTTTTACGTGTCGGTCGTGCGACCAAACGCGGCGCAGGACCTCGAGCAGCAGGCTATCGAGCGAGAGCAGGACCCCGGCTCGGTCCAGGAACGTTCGATGTGGGTGCTGATCAAGGATCCGGAGCAGGAAGCGTGCTTCATCCTGATGTTCTGGGCGCTGGCAATCATGGGGTACAAGGCGATCGTGCTCCTGGACGAGCGGCGCCTGCTGGAAACTGACCTTGTGCCGATCGCCGAGGGAATGCGAATCCTGCCCGAAGACACGCGCGAGTTCGCGCGGCAGGTACAGGCGTTGCCGCCGGAAAGGCAGCGGCTTCTCCTGCCGCGTGTGCTTCTGAATGCGCTGCGGCGGTTTTCCTCAACGCGAAATATCCAGGACGTTGCCAGCAGCACTCATACGATCTGCGAGTCCGAGGCCGATCGGCTCGAATCGGAACTATCCATGATCCGGTACATCTCCTGGGCGATTCCCTCCATTGGGTTCATCGGAACGGTCAGGGGTATCGGCGATGCGCTCTCACAGGCCGACAAAGCCGTGCAGGGAGACATCGCCGGAGTTACCCAGAGCCTCGGCGTCGCGTTCAACTCGACCTTCATCGCGCTCCTGATCAGCATCTTCCTGATGTTCCTGGTGCACCAGCTCCAGCTGATGCAGGAACGGCTCGTATTCGACGCCGAAAATTACACTGACGACAAGCTCATCCGGCACATGAAGTCCGACTAGGCCACTGGTTCGAACAGCCGTGACACGCATTGCTGCACATTTGAACGATGCCGCCATCACCCTGTTGCAGAACGAGCGGATCGTTTACCGGGAACCGGGCTTCGCGCTCCTCGACGAGCGCGACCTGGTCACCGGCAAGGACGCGTTCGCCAACGCGCGCATACATCCGCGCCGCGTGCAGCACCGGTACTGGACGAACCTTGGCACGACGCCGCTCCAGGTCCAACGCTTTGGCCATCTGAGCGCGGCGGACCTGGTCAGCCGCCAGCTGGAGCAGATGTGGAAAGCCGCAGACGGGAGCGCCAGCGAACTGGTCGTCGCCGTGCCCGCGTACATGGACACCAGTCACCTCGGGCTGTTCCTGGGTATCGCCGGCGAGTTGAAGTTGCCGGTGATTGCCTTGGTGGATGCGGCGGTGGCTGCGACGCGGCGCGAGTACAAAAACGCGGTGCCGGTACACATCGACATCGGTCTGCACGCGACGACGCTGACCCGCCTCGCGCAGCCAGGTCATGCGCAGGTCGAGCGGGTCGAGGTGCTGCAGGACTGCGGTACCTATGCCCTCTACGACATCTGGCTCAATACCCTCGCGGAAGCATTCGTCCAGCAATCACGATTCGACCCGCTGCACACGGCGGAAACCGAACAGATGCTGCTGGACAACCTCGCCACCTGGCTTGCGCGCTCCGCGCAGCGCGAACGGGTGGAACTGGAACTGAACTACGGCGGCATCAGCCATAAGGCGGAGGTCGAGTCGCTGGCGCTGATCGGCGCGGCGGCCCCGGTCTACCAGCCGATCGCGAGTAAACTGCGCGCTCTTTACCGCGCGGAAGAGACGCCGGCCATCCAGGTGACGGACCGAATTGCACGCTTGCCAGGCCTGCCGGACATGCTCAAGGCACGCGTGGGCGGTGAGTTGTTCGTGCTCGAACCGGGAGCGACCGCACGTGGCGCTCTCGCTCGTATCCGCGAGTCCACCGCTCGCGGGTCGGGCGTCAGCTTGCGCCGGCACCTGCCCTGGGACCAGTCAGCGCTCGAAGTCGAGCGCGACGAGACCGCGCGGGTGCATGCCGGAGTCCCGACGCACCTTCTGTTCGGGAGCAAGGCCTACGCTGTCGCGGCGTCGCCCCCGCTCGTTCTTGGCTCGCAGGCGGGCGACGGGGAACGTGTGATCGGTCTCGGCACCGACATGCCAGGCATCTCGCGCCGCCATTGTTCAATCAGCCTGCGTAACGGCCAGTGCGTGCTGGAAGACCACAGCCGCTATGGCACGTTTTTGAACGGTCACCGGATAGACGGGTCTACAGTGTTGCAGGTTGGCGACACCGTGAGGGTAGGCTCTCCCGGTTACGAGTTCCAGATGATCACAACGGACGAAACCTATGGCGCGTAAACGCCGCAACGGCAACGTTTTCAGCATGTCGTTCCTCGACTGCATGAGTTGCGGTTTCGGCGCGGTCATCCTGTTCTTCATGATCATCAACGCGCAGACGACGAGGGATGTCGACGCACCGCCCGAGCGGCTGATGGCGGAAACGAACCGCCTGGAGTACGAGATTCTCGACAAGCGCAAGAACCTCGTGCTCGCGCGCAACACGATGGAGCAACTCGAGGACGAACGCGCCGAGGCTGAGAACGAAATTGCCGAGATCACCGCCCTGATCGAGAAGCTGAAGATCGAACTGGCGAAGCACGACAACGAAACGCTGGCGAAAATCGAGCGGGTCGAGAAACTGCAATCGGATATCGAGTCGCTGGAAGAACAGCGAAAGCGACTGCTCGCCATGGAGAAGGAGAAGCTGGAGGAAGGAAACAAGGTACGATCCTTCACCGGCGATGGTGACCGGCAGTACCTGACCGGCCTCAAGGTCGGCGGCGAACGTATCCTGGTGCTGGTCGATGCTTCTGCCAGCATGCTGGATCGGCGCATCATCAACATCATCCGGCGCCGCAACATGCCGGAAGCGGAGCGCCTTCGTTCCGCGAAATGGCGCCAGGCCGTGGCGAGCGTCGACTGGCTGTCGGCGCAGTTCGATCCCGAAAGCAAGTTCCAGATCTACACGTACAACACGGAAGCGAAGCCGGTGCTGAAAGGCAGTGAGGGTGTCTGGCTGGAGGTCGGGGATGGCGAGCAGCTGAGCGAAGCGATTCGCGTCCTGCGTCGCACGGTGCCGCAGAACGGCACCAACATGATGTCGGCTTACGACGTCATCAACCAGTTGAACCCGCCGCCCGACAACGTGATCGTGCTGGCGGACGGCCTGCCGACGATGAATGCGCCGCAAACCGAACGTGGCATGGTGACCGGCCAGGAGCGGCTCCGCTACCACTACGAGGCCGAGGCGCTGGTGCCGAGCGGCATTCCCGTGAACATCCTCCTGTACCCGATGGAGGGCGACTACAACGCGGCGATCGCTTACTGGCTTCTGGCCTACCGTACCGGAGGTTCGTTCATGAGCGTGAGCGAGGACTGGCCATGACGCGCTCACGGGAGGCATTGTGGTGAGGCGGCGCAGAAGAGGTGTGGAGGCGTTCAGCCTTTCCTTCCTGGACTGCATCTGCTGTGGGTTCGGCGCCATCATCCTGCTGCTGGTACTCAGCAAGATCTATGAGCCGGTAATCATGGAGAGAAGCGAACAGGACCTGCGCGAACTCATTGCGATGCTGCAGGAGGAACTATTCGAGATCCAGGGCGAGACGACCGTGCTCAACCGGGAACTCGTATCGGCGCGCACCATTACCACGGATACCAAGATGACGCTTGCGGAATTGCAGCGCGAGCTCGATTCTGTGCAGGGGCAATACCAGCTTCTCACCAACGATGCTCCGGAGCTGCAGGTGGACGAGGGCGAGCTGCGGGCGGCACGCCAGCGGCTCACGGAAGAGATGGCGCGACTACAACCGAACTTTCGCCGCGCGCCCGACGACGCGATCGGGGGCATCCCCGTCGACAGCGAGTACATCATCTTCGTCATTGACACGTCGGGGAGCATGCAGTCGAAGTGGGGCTTCGTGGAGCAGAAACTGGGCGAGGTCCTCGACGTCTACCCGACCGTCAAGGGATTGCAGATCATGAACGACAACGGACGCTTCATGTTCCAGCAGTACGGGCGAACATGGATTCCGGACACACCGCAGTTGCGACAGGCAATCAAGAACACCATGCGCAACTGGGCTCCGTTCAGTGACAGCGACCCGTCCGATGGTATCGCCTATGCAGTCGAGACGTTCTGGGATCCCGAGAAGAAGATCAGCATCTACGTCTTCGGCGACGAGTTCCAGGGCGGCTCGATGGAAGCTGTTCTGCGCGACATCGACAAGATCAACGTAGCGGGCGCGGATGGCGAACGGCGCGTACGGATACATGCCGTCGGCTTCCCCTATTCCTTCGGCGGCTCCGGCATTCCCACCAGCTCGCAACGCTTTGCAGGCCTGATGCGCGTCCTCTGCGATCGCAACGGCGGCACATTCGTGGCCCTGACGGAGCGCGACCGGCGCTGACCTCTCCGAGAGGCACCTGTCTGCGACAGGCTCCTGCATTTCGCCAAGTCCCGATTCGCCACAATTCATCGCTTGCACGCCACTTTGTCGTCCCCGCCACGACCCTTTCCAGGCGCGTAATGAACTCCGAAGACAGCCATTCGGCTGGCAAACCGAGGAGATCGACATGCACAGAAAATTACTGCTAACCGGTATCGTCGCCTGCCTGGCGGCAGGCCCCGCAGCCGCGGGCAACAATGCATCCAAACAGGAAACCATCGGTGTCGGTATGGGCGCCGCGGTGGGAGCTTTGGCGGGTGGTCCTTTCGGCTTCGTGGTCGGCGCAGCGATCGGGGCGAAGCTTGGCGACGAATTCCACCAGAAGGATGTGGAGGTTGCCCGTCTGGACAGCTCGCTCAAGACCTCCGAAAGCCGTGTTGCAAAACTCGAGGGTAACGTCGATTCGCTGAATGAAGGCATAGACAGCCTGAACCGCGACCTGCAGCGCATGCAGGCTTCGTCACGGCCGGAGCTGCTGAGCCTGTTACAGGCGGGAATCGAAATGGACCTCCTGTTCCGAACGGATGAGCACGTACTGCCGCCCTCGACCCAGGCGAGATTTGCCGAGCTTTCGGCGAGCCTTGCTGCCATGCCGGACCTGCAACTGCGGCTCGACGGTTTCGCAGACGAGCGCGGCGACAGCACCTACAACCAGAACCTGTCGGTGCAGCGCGCGGAATACGTGCGCCAGGTGCTGGAGGAGAACGGTGTGGCACCGGAGCGAATCAAGGTGTCCGCTCACGGCGAATCGCCTGCCGCCGACGGCACTCCCGACAGCTATGCGCTGGAGCGGAGGGTGAGTCTCACCCTGTTCATCGAAGACACGCCGTCAGTTGCCGCCAACCCGGAATGACGGTCCCAACCTGACGCTGCCTCGCGTTTTCCCCCGAAAGACTCTTATCCTTGAGTCTTCGCCACTGCCGGTCCGGTCGAACTCGATCGGACCGGCCTTTTTCCAACACGCCGCACGGGGTTTGCTTTCCTGTGCAACGCGCGGGCCGGCAGCTTATAGTGGGACGCCCGTGAAGCTCCAGGATGAAACCCATGACAGATCTGGTTGACAAGAGATGCAAACCTTGCGAAGGCGGAACCGAACCACTGTCCGCGGATGCCGTAGCAGAGCTGATGCCGGCACTGAATGCCGGATGGACCTTGAGTGACGACGGCAAGAGCATCACGCGCGAGTTCACGTTCCCGGCCTACAGCTGGACAATTGCGTTTACGAACGCCGTTGCCTGGATTGCCACCACCGAAGGACACCATCCGGATATGACCGTGAGCTACGGCCGTTGCATCGTACGGTACAGTACCCATGCAATCGATGGCCTGTCCGACAACGATTTTATCTGCGCAGCGAAGGTGGACCGTATTGCCGCGGACGCCTAGGCAGCCCTTCGCAGGAGCCCGCCATGCGGGCGAGTTCGATACGGATCGAATGTACGGCGGGCGCCTCGGTCCTGCCACTCACTCCGGTAAAACCGCTTGGGAAGCTTCCGTACTATGAAACCAGACCTCAAGTCCGTGGAGGACGCCGCCCTGCGCCTGTCGGGGATATCCGTTGTCACTCCGTTACTGGGTTCACCGGAGCTGGACGAGATCGCCGGTGGGAAGGTGCTGGTCAAGGCCGAAAGCCTGCAGCTCACGGGATCGTTCAAGATACGAGGCGCGTACAACATGATGAGCCGGCTGCCGCCCTCGCAGGCAGCGCGCGGCGTCGTCGCGTGGTCGTCGGGCAATCATGCGCAGGGCGTCGCCGCGGCGGGGTCCTTGCTCGGCATACGCACCGCGATCGTGATGCCGGAGGATGCGCCGCGCGTGAAGCTCGAAAACACCCGGCGCCTGGGAGGTGAAGCGATTCTCTACGACCGGTTCTCAGGCGACCGGGAAGTCATTGCCAGGAAGGTTGCCGCCGAGCGCGGAGCGGAACTGGTGCCTTCCTACGATCACCCCGACATCATCGCGGGGCAGGGCACCGTCGGACTCGAACTCATGCGGCAATGCGCCGAGGCAGGTGTGTCGCCGCACCAGGTACTGGTCCCGTGCAGCGGAGGCGGCCTTGTCGCCGGTTCGGCGGTCGCGATCAGGGGGATCGAGCCGCGGACAGCAATCTATTCGGTCGAGCCCGAAGGGCTCGACGACACGGCGCGCTCGCTGCGAACAGGCGAACGGGTAACGAACGACCCTGCTGCACGATCCATGTGCGACGCGCTGCAGGCGCCGACGCCCGGTCACCTGACGTTCGATATCAGCCGCGAGCTTCTGTCAGGGGGACTTGCGGTCAGCGATAGCGAAGTCGAGGCTGCGATGCGTTTCGCATTTCTCAATCTCAAGCTGGTTGCCGAACCCGGCGGCGCAGTGGCGCTTGCCGCGGTACTTGCCGGAAAGATCGAAACCAAGGACAGGGTGACGGTCGTGGTGCTGAGCGGCGGCAACGTCGATGCAAACCTGTTCTGCCGCATCCAGACCGCCTCGGCTTGAATAGCGCAACGTTTGTCGCCCGTGAGACGGGCTCCTACAGCGCTCGATTCCGACCGTTTGCGCACACGGCTTGAATAGGAGACTGTAGGAGCCCGCCCCGCGGGCGACATTTCAGCTGAATAGGCGCAACGTTTGGCGCCCGTGAGACGGGCTCCTGCAGGGTTCGGTTCCCAGGACTCCTGCCTCAGGCCGACCCGACTCCGGATCTCTGGAAGACCGGCGCCGGGGACATTGCAACTTGCTGCGATGCCGAAAAATCCCGGCGGCGCTGTTGCCATTCATCCAGCCAGCCAACCACTGCGTCCAGTTGCTCCATCTCCTTGCGGACCCGGTGGCGCTGCATTTCGCAGACGCCGATGCCTTCCTCGGCGGCGCGCACGAAGTTCTGGCTGTCACGCAACACGCCGATGATCGGAATGCCCAGCGAATCCAGGAAGCGCATCAGCTTGTCGAAGCTGCGCGTGTTCTGCCGTGTCCGGTTTGCAACAACCGCGAGCTTCCGGTCGCGACGGTCGATCTTCGCCACGAGCAGCAGATCCGCGATGCAACGCGATGCTGCATGGATGTCGATTGCGGATGGCAACACGGGCACCAGTATGCTGCTCGCGTCGCGTGTGATCTCCCGGAGGTTGTCGTGCGTCAGGCCGGCCGGGGAGTCGACGATGAGGTTCGTGGTTTCGAGCGGCACACGCAGCTGCCAGCTACGTGTCGCCTGCATTGTCTTCTTGTAAGCCGCGATGCCGTGTATCGGCGGCTGCGAGGGTGAGCGCTTCTCGATCCAGCGCATGGTCGACCCTTGAGGGTCGCAATCCATCACAGCCGGCATGGTTCCGCGAGCCGCGTAGTAGCTCGCGAGGTTGGTGACGAGCGTGGTCTTGCCGCAGCCGCCTTTCGGGTTCAGGACAACAATCTTGTTCAGGTTCTGGCGGTTCGGAGTAATCAGCATATTCCCGCCAACTGTGTGTCAATCCCGGTTCGACTACGCTGCGCCGGTTCACATATTGGCTGGAATTGCCACGCAGGTCTCGTGGGGTTCCTGCAGCACGCACCCGATTCAAGCAGCCGCAGGCGCCGCGAATCAGCACGCGGCAGGAGCCTGTTCCACGGGTGACAGTTCGCGGCGCGAGCGTCTCAGAGCGCTAGAACATCTCGCTGGGATCGAGAACGTCTTTGACCGGAGGCTCGCGGCTTTCGATGTAATCGCCCGTGATCATGTTGACGTAACTCTGCCCCGGTCCGACCATCGGGTAGACACCGGCGTCGGGATCGATGATGACTTCGAGAAATGCCGGCCCCGCAAAGCCGATGAACTCCCGGATGACTCGCGGCATGTCCTCTCTCCGATCGAGGCGCTGCGCGAACTCGAAACCGTCCGCTTCGGCCGTCCTCACGAAGTCCTTGCGGTGAAGTGACTTGTCGCTGGCAGACATTCGGCCCTTGTAGTAGAGCTTCTGCCACTGTCGCACCATGCCATCGCCGAAGTTGTTGAGTACCACGACTTTGATCGGCAGTTTATAGGTCGTGACTGTTTCGAGTTCGCCGATGTTCATGCGAATGCTGGCATCGCCGTCGATGTCGATGACCAGGCGTTCCGGCCGTGCGAATTGCGCGCCGATCGCCGCCGGAAGACCGAATCCCATCGTGCCCATGCTGCCCGAAGTGAGCCACAGGCGCGGTTCCCTGAAGTCGAAATACTGCGCAGCCCACATCTGGTGCTGGCCGACGCCGGTCGTGATAATGGCCTCGCCGTTCGCGATGCGATTGATTTCCTCGATCACCGCGTAAGGCTGGATCAACGCGCTGTCGCGGTCATAGTTCATGCAGTACCGGGACTTGAGTTCGGCGATCTCGGTGTGCCATGCGGCGAACTCTTTCGAAAAGCCTATCCGCTTGCCGTACGCGAGGATTGTTTGCAGGTCTTCCTTCAGCAAGCCGACATGATGCCAGGTGACACGCTTGACCTTGCCGATTTCGGAAACGTCGACGTCGAGGTGTGCGATGTTTCGCGCGTTCGGCGCGAATCGCGCCGGATCTCCCGCAACCCTGTCGTCGAAACGGGCGCCGATTGCGATGAGAAAGTCGCAGTCTTCGACTGCGTAGTTGGCGAACGCGGCGCCATGCATGCCCAGCATGTGCAACGAAAGAGGATGCGCGGTGTCGCTCGCACCAAGGCCCATGAGAGTCGTAGCCACCGGGATGCCCCACGCATTCGCGAGGTGGCGCATCGCCTTGGTGGCATCGCTGTTGATGACACCGCCGCCGGCGTAGATCAGCGGCCGTTCCGCCTCAGCGAGCATCGCGTAGAAGCGCCTGCAAGCCTCGTCGGACAGGCGATTCTCGACGATGGCGCGCCACCGGTTGCGATACCCCGTCAGTGGAAGATAGCCGCTGCCCGTGAAGTCGCCTTCCCAGTTCTGCACGTCTTTCGGAATGTCGATTACCACGGGACCCGGCCGGCCGGTTCGCGCAAGCTCAAAGGCGGTGCGTACCGTGACCTCGAGCCGCTTCGGATCGGTCACCAGGAAGACGTGCTTGGCGACGGCGCCCATAATCGCGGAAACGGGTGCTTCCTGGAATGCGTCGGTGCCGATTGCGTTAGTGGGTACCTGTCCGCAGATAACGACGATCGGCACGGAGTCCGCCATGCAGTCTCTGACCGGCGTCACCGTGTTGGTCGCTCCGGGCCCCGACGTTACCATCACGACGCCTACCTTGCCGCTGGCACGTGCATAACCCGCTGCCATGAAACCTGCGCCCTGTTCGTTGGCCGGGACGATCAGTGGAATGGCC
>DATGQI010000226.1:0-11957 GCA_035304285.1 Woeseiaceae bacterium | reverse complement strand
GCCTTCTGCAGGCTCACGAAGAACTTCGGGAAGTTCTGCCAGTAACTCATCTGGTTAGGCCGCAGCGGGCGGAAGGTGCGAGTCGCCACGTAATCCTCGTAGTTCTGCTCGTTTTCCCTCGGCAGAGTCATGTAGCCCGGCAGCAGGTCGGACAGCAGGCCGAGATCGGTCAGGCCCTGGATGTTCGAATGCCCCCGTAGCGCGTTCATCCCGCCGCCGGACACCCCGATATTGCCGAGCAGGAGCTGGACCATCGCACCGCAGCGAATCATCTGCGAGCCGACCGAGTGCTGCGTCCAGCCGAGCGCGTACATGATCGTCATCGCGCGGGTCGGCGTCGCAGTCGAGCCGATCATCTCGCATACCTGCAGGAACTTGTCCTTCGGTGTGCCGCAGATCCGTTCCACCATCTCGGGCGTGTAACGCGCGTAGTGCTGCTTCACCAGGCTATAGACACAGCGCGGATGCGCGAGCGTCGGATCCGTCCGCACAAAACCGTCCTCGCCGAGCTCGTAGTCCCAGCTCGACCGGTCGTAATCGCGCCGCTCCTCATCGTAGCCGGAATAGAGGCCGCCGCTGAACGCGAACGCTTCATCTACGATGAACGTCAGGTCGGTGTAGTTCGTAACGTATTCGCGCTGGATCCTGTCGTTCGACAGGAGATAGTTGATGACGCCACCGAGGAAGGCGATGTCGGTGCCGGGCCGGATGGGCGCATAGACATCGGCGACCGATGCCGTGCGCGTGAAGCGAGGGTCGACGACGATCAGCCGTGCAGCATTATGGTGCTTGGCTTCAGTGACCCACTTGAATCCACAGGGATGCGCCTCGGCGGCGTTGCCGCCCATCACCAGCACCAGGTCGGCATTCTTGATATCGACCCAGTGGTTCGTCATGGCTCCGCGGCCGAACGTCGGGGCAAGACCTGCCACCGTCGGACCGTGTCAGACGCGGGCCTGGTTGTCGAACGCCAGCAGTCCGAGGCTGCGCGCCACCTTTTGGGTTATGTATCCGGTTTCATTGCTGCT
Source organism: Woeseiaceae bacterium (assembly GCA_035304285.1). Taxonomy (GTDB): domain Bacteria; phylum Pseudomonadota; class Gammaproteobacteria; order Steroidobacterales; family Woeseiaceae; genus IDS-8. The sequence continues at coordinate 10,929 of DATGQI010000226.1, read as the reverse complement.
CGCGGAAGCCGCCAGCATGCCCGTCGTGAGCCAGCGGTTCACGGTCAGGCCATCCTCGGTTTTCGCGACGAAATTGGCATCGCGGTCCTGCTTCATCAGCCGGGCGATGCGGTCGAGGGCATCGTTCCAGGAGATCCTCTGCCAGTTGTCGGAGCCGGGTGCGCGGTACTCCGGATACTGGAGGCGGTTCGGGCTGTGAATGAAGTCGACCAGCCCGGCACCCTTCGGACACAGGGTGCCGCGATTGACCGGATGATCGGGATCGCCCTCAATGTGGAAGATGCTCGCTTTGGCGTTCTTCGACGTGTCACCGAGCGAGTACATCAGGACGCCGCAGGCCACGGAACAGTAAGGACAGGTGTTACGCGTTTCGGTCGCGCGCGCGAGCTTGAATTCCCGGACCTCTGCGAGTGCCTCGCGAGGGGAGAATCCCAACGTCACGAGGCTCGATCCCACCAGGGTGGTGCTCGTGAACGTCAGGAACTCGCGCCGGGTCATGTCATTCATGAGTACCCCCGACATAAGTGTGTATAAGGGACACGCACAGTATAGGCACTCCGGAAGGCGGTGGCCAACGAGCCCCGGCATCCTGCACACGACCCGATCGACATCCCGGTGCGCACCCTCAAGCCCATCGGGCTCCCGTGGGATCGGCGGTCGGGTCCATCCGGAACGCTGGCTTCGCGATCTGGCCAAGCAAAAGCCGATCAGGTTGCGACGGGACTGCCCGCGTTGATGCGAATGGAAGCCAGGCCCAGGAGCTTTATTACAAGTTCTGCCTGATTATTACATTCGGCCTTGCGATAGATACTTTTGAGCTGCGATCTGACGGTCTCATGCCTGACTCTTCGAGCCCTGGCAATGGCATTAACCGAACGACCCGCTACGAGCATGGCAGCTACACCACTTTCGGCAGGTGTAAATTTTAATGTTTCGCGAAACAACTCCGGCGACACCGCGACGCCCTCCTCCGGATCGATCACGAGGACAATTGCGAATCGCTGTCGAATCAGGCGTTCACGTCGGTCGTTCGCAGGAATTGCCAGAAGCGTCCACGAGACGCGCCCGCTAGGTCTGCGTGCAGAAACGTACCCGTTACCGGATGCTGCACTAGAGCGGCGGTATCCCAACGCCCCAAGAAGTTCATTACGAAACCGCGAGTCGGCATCCCGATCCATGAGGTACAGGCGATCTGTGGCTTTGATACCATCGGATTGAGCGAGAATGCTCGAAGCCTTCCCGTTCATAGCCACAATGGATGAATGTCGATCGACGAGCACAGCACCGCAACTGATGCGTTCGATGACCGATATCATGCCGTCGATCAGTCCCTCTTGCGGGAGCTTGAATGACAGCTCCAGACTGCGCCGGACATGTGGTGCCAGCCGGTTGAGATAAGCAATCTCGACATTAGTCAGATGCCCGAAGCGGTGCGATCTCATCACGACGCTGGCGACGAAAGCGCCCTCTGTCTTTGCGACAATCGTTCCTCCGTAATACGGGACGTCCAGCGGAAACGCGTGCTCCTGATAAAACGGATGGCGCTTCATCTCGGAAGCGCTCGTGTGGCAGTAGTCTGCAATCGTGGTCAGCTCCGGAGTCCGGCGGGCAGTGTTCACTCGCACGTGGAGGCCCCGGGCGACGAGTTCCGTGAATTCCGGAACGCCGGTATCGAGATCGATACCTATGGCTAAATTGTAATCGAACGCCGAAGCGTCATTGGTCAGAACCACTAGCTGCCCAGCATGGGCGTTTATTGGGCGGCCGATGCGCTGCAGCACCTCGCTCCACCTTTTCGGTTGCAGGGCAGCGTCGTAAATGTCGCCCAGCAGGGCGTCCCATTCTTCCTCAGAGAGCCCTTCTATGCCTCGGCGCGACACGAAGCCGGCCTCGTAATTGCTACGACGGCGCCTTCGGAAAGCCGAAGCGGGACAGAAATGAACCACAGATCTCGCGCGCGTGGTGCGGGGAGGATCCGTGTCCGACCGACAAATGAAATGCGTGCAGCGTCAGAACAGGATTGGAAGACCGCGACAGGAGCGATCCGTGCGTTTGCAGTATGCCTTTCACCGGGGCGCTCATCGACACCACTGGAACACAACGGCCGATATACAGTCGCGACAATGGACATGAGCGGTCCCCCCGCGCCCGCCAGGGCGTCTTCTTTTTCGCTTTTTTACCATCTGCCTCTATGGCCGGCAACCGCGGCAAACGCGATTAACTGCCGTTAGCCGTCGATGCACCGGTGGCTATCGCGACCTACCTTTCCCTGGGCAAAGCCCGTAACGACAGCATGAATAACAACAGGGAGAAAAACAGATGAGAACAGCAACCTTGATTCTGGGCATTCTGGGTGGGCTCGTCGCCGGTGCCCTCGGTATGAAGTGGCTTAGCGACTTCGGTCAGCTCAACGAGATGCAGCGGGTCGTGGGCGGCGAGCAACTCCAGAGCATGGGAACGGCAGGCCTCCTGATGCTTGGCAGTTTGCTCGCCGGAATCGCAGGAGGGGTCCTCTCGTTCAAGGGCAAGTTTGTACCTGGTGGAGTGCTCATGCTGCTTGGCGGCGTCATACCGCTTTTCTATGCCAAGCAAGCGGTCCTGTTCCTGTCGCTGCTAATCGCAGGCGGCATCGTCGCGCTGCTCGCTCATTTCAAGGCGGCAAAGCCGGCGGAAGTCCCTGGGTCGCGGTAATCTCGACGTCAGGAAGCATGAGAAGCCACGTGGGTGCTATCCGCCTTTTTGGAGTGCCTCCCTTAAACTACAAGGCAGCGCTATCTCTGGTAAAGTACTCCCAGCATCATCCGGCAAGCGATGAGCCTCGGGGGGACGATGAACACAACAACAACATCGGACGCCGCTACCTATACCGTCATCAACGCGATGACCGACATCATAGCCGCGCCCTCGCGCGCGCTGGATGAGATCCGGCAGCACCCGCGCTGGTTCTGGTGGCCATTACTCATCTCGTTGGCGGTGACGATTGGCGTGTTCGCCTGGTATTACCACTGGGTCGATTTCGAGTGGTTTACCAACGAGGTCATTCGCCAGGCGATAGCAGACGGCGCACCGGCCGACCAGGCGGAACAAATCAGCGCGTTCATGTCACCGGGCAAGCAGGTGCTGTTTACGGCGATCGCCATCGTGGTGATCAGCCTGGTCATCTACACGATCCAGGCAGCTTACTTTCACATCGTCAACAAGGTCGCAGGCGACGCGTCGCTCGGCTACGGCCAGTGGTTTTCGTATTCGGTGTGGACCGCCTTCGTCGGTATCGTCAATGCGCTCGTGATGTTTGTCGTCATCCTCCTCGCCGACAGCAACCAGCTTCCAATAGAGCGGTTGAATCCTCTGTCCATGAACTCTCTGTTCATTCATGCCGAGGCCGGAGACGCATGGTTCACGTGGGGCAATTCCCTGACGCTGGTGCATTTCTGGATGCTGTGGCTCATGACCCTCGGATTTTCCCGCTGGACCGGATCGTCGATGACAAAATCAGCGCTCGTGGCGGTGACGCCGTGGGCGCTGATCTTCGGTATCTGGGCGATCATGATCGTCAACTGACGCCACAATCCTTTGAACCGAAAAGCACTGGTTTTCCTTGCTCTCGGTGTCCTGATTGTCGGTTTGCCGCTGGCCTCCAGGTTCACCGGCGGCGAGAACGCGAAAGCAGTCGAGTTCACCAGGGTTAAGGCGCAGGCGGTGGAGAGCGCTATCCTGTCTTCGGGCGCTCTCGCCTATCGCGAGGAAGTGTTGCTTCGCCCGGAGGTCGTGGGCAAGGTCGAAGCCGTCCTGGTTGCAGAGGGCGACGAGGTCGCGGCCGGCGACCTGATCATCACCCTGGACCAAGAACAGTACCGCACTCAGAGCGAGCAGCAGCAAGCCAACGTGCGGCTGCAGGAAATCGCCATCGAGCGGCAGCGCGTGTTGCTCGAGAACCTGGAGCGGCAGACCGAACGGCAACGGACGCTGTACGAGCGGAACCTCGTCGATTCGAATAGTTACGAAGCCGCCGCCAACGAGCTGGCACTGGCCCGGATCGACCTGCGTTCGCGTGAGCAGTCCCTGTCGCAGGCGGAAGCTGCGCTGGCGCAGGCACGCGACAATCTCGCGCGCACCGAGATCCGCTCGCCGATCGACGGCGTCGTCATCCAGCTCGACCTGCAGCCGGGGGAGGCCGTGATCACCAGCACCATCAATATCCCGGGGTCCGAGCTCGCTGTCATCGCCGATCCCTCGGTGATGCTCGCGGAGGTCCGGGTCGATGAGGCGGATATCGCAGAGGTTCGGGTGGACCAGCGAGCAGCGATTTTCCCGGCCGCGTTCCCCGACACGGCACTGACCGGCGTGGTTGAGTCCATTGCCGCCTCCGCGGCACGCGCGGCAAACCAGCAGAACCTGTCGTTCGAGGTGAAGATCCGGCTGACCGAGCCGGGTACCGTCGCGGTCCGCCCCGGCATGAGTGCCCGCGCCGAGATCTACACCGAATCGAGTGAAGACGCGCTGGCGGTACCGTTGCAGGCGGTGCTGTATGACGATGATGCTGATGCGCTCGCCGAGCAGCCCTACGTGTTCGCGGTCGAGGACGGGCACGCCGTCCGCCGCGACGTGACGATCGGACTGTCGTCGGATACGTTGATGGAGATCACCGCTGGCCTCAATGCAGGCGACACCGTCGTCTCCGGACCCTTCAGGACACTGCGCGACCTCCGGGACGGCGATGCGGTCACGGACGATGAAACGGGCGACGTGGCGGAAGAGGCTGGCCCGACGGAAGCGGGGTGAGATCCGTCATCGAACTTCGCGGGATCACGCGCGAATACCGGATGGGTGGCCAGGTCGTTCGCGCGCTGGCCGGTATTGACCTCGACCTCGGCGACAACGAATACGCGGCGATTGTTGGCGCTTCCGGATCGGGCAAATCCTCGCTCATGAACATCATTGGCTGCCTCGACAGCCCAACCGCCGGCTCGTACACGCTGAACGGCCGCGCAGTGGCCGGAATGAACGACACCGAGCTGGCATTGATCCGGAATCGTGAGATCGGCTTCATCTTCCAGAGCTTCAATCTGCTGCCACGCGCCGATGCGCTGCACAACGTCATGCAACCCCTGGTTTACCGGCGGCTGCCGATTGCGGAGCGCAAGGCCAGGGCGCGCGATGCGCTGGAGCGGGTGGGCTTGAGCGACAGGCTGGACCACCTGCCGAACCAGCTCTCGGGTGGCCAGTGCCAGCGTGTTGCCGTCGCGCGTGCGCTGGTCGGGGAGCCGGCCATCCTGCTCGCCGACGAGCCGACCGGGAACCTCGATTCCGCGACGACGGCCGAAATCATGGCGCTGTTCGATGAGCTGCACGCGAATGGCCAGACCATCATCATCGTCACGCACGAACCCGAGATCGCCGCGCATTGCCTGCGGGTGATCCGGCTTCTCGACGGGCAGGTGGAATCAGATTGCCGCCAGGAACGCCTCGCGTGAACCTGCTGCTCGAGAGCCTGCGTTCCGCCTTCGCCGCGATTCGCGCGCATGCATTCCGTTCGTTCCTGACCGCTCTCGGCATCATCATCGGCGTCGCCTCGGTTGTCGCGGTGGTGTCCATCGTGCAGGGACTGTCATACACCGTGAACGCGCAGTTCCAGGGACTGGGATCCAACTCGATCACGGTGACCTCGTACACGCCACGCGAGCGCTGGCTGCAAGGGCGGATCGCAAAACTGACCGAGGACGACCTGAGTGCCATCCAGCACCGGGTCGACGGCGTTTCCCACGTGACACCGATCCTGTACGACCCGCGCAACCAGATGATCAATGTCGGCTACAGGGCGCAGTCGACGTTTACCCGCGTGTTCGGCGTCGGCAGCAGCTACATGGAAGTGAACCAGTCGTATCCGGAGGACGGCCGCTTCTTCACCCGCAGCGACGACCAACGCCGCCGCCTGGTGTGCCTTGCGGGCGCCGACGTAGTAGAGGATCTCGAGCTGCCGGAGGGTGGCATCGGCGAGTTTATCCGTATCGGCAACGAGTGGTGCAGGATTGTCGGTGTAATGGAGGCGCGCGGCGAGATCTTCGGGTTTTCGCAGGACAACTATGTGCTGTTGCCGTACGGCACCATGCAGCGGCTCCTCGGCACATCGACCGAATTCGACATCCAGATTCAGCTCCTCGTCGACGATCTCGAGCAACTGGCGGAAGTCGACGCGCGTATCGGCCGGGTGCTGCGCCAGCAGCACGAACTCAAGCCGAACGAGAACGACGATTTCCGCATCCAGACGGCCGAACAACTGACCCAGTCGTTCAATTCGGTCGTCAATACCATCACCGCAGTCGCGGCCGGCATCGTCGGCATCTCTCTCCTGGTCGGCGGCATCGGCATCATGAACATCATGCTGGTGTCGGTGACAGAGCGCACGCGCGAGATCGGCATTCTGAAGGCGCTCGGCGCGCGTCGGGTCGACATCCTCCTCCAGTTCCTGATCGAGGCCGTCCTGTTGTGCGTACTCGGCGGGCTGCTCGGCATCGCGCTCGGGTGGGGAGCCGGTGCGCTTGTCGCTTCGCTACTACCCAGCTTCCCACCCGCACATGTGCCGTTATGGGCGATCACGCTCTCGGTCGGCTTTTCCGCCGTGGTCGGCATCGTGTTCGGCATCCTGCCGGCGGCGAAAGCCGCGCAACTCGATCCGATCGAATCGTTGCGTTACGAATAGGGTCATTTCAGCCCTCGGCATGCTGCGGCTGGCAACAGCCGTCGAAGAAACAGTTGTAGCCCGGAGCGCTTCCGCGGAGGCGTTTGTTGAATGCGACTCATTCGCAAGAACAACGATACAAGCGTCGACCCCGCGGCGGCCGGCAGAGCGGTTGATGCCTCCTTGGTCCTTACTCCTTCTCCTGTCTTGGTTGTCCTTGAGATGGGCGAGCCGCCTGTGAATAATCCGCCCCTCGCTATTGCTCGTAACCCTCGATGAGGAACACTTATGCGACAAATCCTGTTCGCCGCCCTGCTTTTCATGCTGACAGTCACGCCTGCGCATCCGCAGGACACGCCGAAGACGGTGTTCATATCCGCTGACATGGAAGGCATCAGCGGCGTCGTCGGGCCCGATCAACTCGCCGCCGGGGGAGCTGAATACGATCGCTCGCGTCGTTTGATGGCCGATGACGTGAACGCGGCGATACGCGGAGCCCGCGCGGGCGGTGCGACCCGCATCCTCGTCAATGATTCGCACGGCAGCATGCGGAACCTGCGGATCGAGGACCTCGAGAACGGCGTGCAGCTGATCAGCCACAGCTTCAAGCGGTACGGGATGATGGAAGGCCTGGACGACTCGTTCGATGCCGCGATCTTCATCGGGTATCACACCAGGGCGGGAAGTCCGGAGGGCATTTTCGCTCACACCGGCAGCGGCATCGTTCGCGACGTGCGCGTTAACGGGCAGTCGCTCGGCGAGGGCGGCCTGAACACGCTCGTCGCGGCTTGGTACGGCGTGCCGCTGGTGCTCGTCACCGGTGACGATGCGGCGGTGGATGAAGTGGGGAGGATTGCGACAGGCGCACGGAAGGTGACGGTGAAGCGTGCGATCAATCCGCGCGCGGCCGAGCTGCGACCGCTGGCCGACGTGCATCGCGAGATCGAAAGCCAAGCGAGAGAGGCGGTGGCCGCGGCGGCAAGGCTCGAGCCCCGCCGTGAAAAGGCCTACACCGTGGAGGTGCAGTTCAACGACCTGCTGATCCCGCAGGTCGCGGAAATCCTGCCGGAGATGGAGCGGCCGGCGCCCGACACGATCCGATTCACGGTCACGGAGATGCCGCGCGCCTACGCACTCATCCGCCTCCTGTATCGCTACATCGATCCGGATTGATAGTTCGAGATACCTTGGGTGAGCGGTAAATTAGGTCCCCGCAGCATCAAGGTTCCCGGGGGGCGGAGTGCATCGCCCCCCGGTGGTCACTGCGCTTACTTGAAGCGCGTCGCCGTCGACTCGGAGCAACCCTGTACCGGCGGACGCGGGCTTCCGTCGGGGTTGTAGAACTCCGCGCCGCCTTTGGACTTGTAGCTCTTCCCGTTCTTCGACAGGATGACATCGTGCCTGACGATCTGGTAGCCGAGGTACATTCCTGCCGAGTCAAAGTTGAACAACCTGAAGGCGAACCGGTACTTGTTGCCCCGCACGTGCTTCCAATAGCCGAACGCGTTCGATCTCACCATTATCGTCGGATTGTTGGCGTTGGTATCGTGGAAGCTGCCATCGCGCTCGAATAACGCCATGGCGTCGAACGGGTCTCCGATCGGCTTACCGGACGAGCAGTCCGTCAGGACGACTGTTGCGTTCCACACTCCCGCCAGGCGGTCCTTCCCGGAGCCCGCCTTGGCCGTGTGCCCTTTGAGCTGCTGCAGCTCCCGATCCTGCCAATTCCCCTGGACGACTCCCCGCGTCTCCGCGTGGGATGGCGGACCCGCCAGCGCCACGGCGACGAATATTGCGAACAAGTAACCTGCGGCCGGAACCCGCATTGCCTTTTTCATCGTAGTCTCCCTGCATGCGCTGCGATGGCAGCGCTTCCGCTGCTAAGATGCGATGGTCGGCGGTCGCGAATCTTTAGCGGGGCCTGAATGGTTTCTGAATTTTTCTGAAAATTGCCTGGGGACTCGTCGTGGACGTGCCGGAAGGCGTTCGGGGCTACACATTCGGTGACTATCGGCTGGACGTCACCCGCCACTCGCTCTATTGCCGCCCTGCCGATACCTGGACTCCCCTCACGCCGCGCGTCTTCGACACCCTCCTCTACCTCGTCCAGCACCCCGACGAGGTGCTCGACAAAGAGCGCATGATGGCGGCAATCTGGCCGGACGTCGTGGTGGAACCGAACAACCTCGACCAGAACGTCTCGACGCTCAGGCAGGCCCTGGGTGAGCGGGGTGGCAAACAGCGTTACATCGTCACGGTCCGCGGCCGCGGCTATCGCTTCGCCGCCCCGGTTACAGAGCTCAGCGCATCCGGCCCCGCCGACGGCGGGGAGATTGCTCCCTCCCCAACTGGGGAATCAGCCGGCGTGGCGCGCGACCAGGGCGGCATGCGCCGGCGAACGATCATGCGGAAGGGAGCCGCGCTAGCGGCACTGGCAGCCGCGGTCGCGATTGGCGCCTTGTTCTTCCTCAACCGCGATAACGGCGAGGCAATGACCTTATCATCGCAGGCGCATACGCTCGCCGTACTGCCGTTCCGTCCCCTGACGGGAACGGACCGCAACGAATCGCTGGAGCTCGGCATGGCCGAGACCCTCATCATGCGCCTTAATGGCCCGCACCTCTCCGTGAGCCCGTTGAGCTCCGTTCGCCGCTTCGCGGATCCGGGCGAGGATGCCGTGCTCGCCGGGCGCGCGCTTGGCGTGGACGCGGTTCTTGAGGGCCACCTGCAGCGGGACGGGGATCGCTTGCGCGTCTCGGCGCGACTCGTAAACGTCGAAGACGGCCGCCAGCTCTGGGCCGAGCGTTACCACGAGAACTTCACCGACATCTTCCTGGTACAGGACACGATCGCGGCGAAGGTGTGGGCCGCATTGACACCGGACCTCATCGGCGAAGTTCCATCGACATCGAGACGATATACGGAGGATGCGGAGGCGTACCAACTGTACGTCAGCGGCCGGTTTTACCGCCAGCGCGGTAACGAAGCAGGATTGCGGGAGGGGCTCGAGCTATTCCAACGTGCAGTCGCACGCGATCCAAATTTCGCCTTGGCGTATGTGGGGATTGCGGATGCTCACGCGATCCTCGGCGTGTTCGGTATCGTTGCGCCGCACGATACATTTCCGCAGGCCAGGGAGGCCGTGGACAAGGCGCTCGAGCTGGCGCCGCAGCTAGGCGAAGCGCATGCATCGCTAGGCCACATCAAGATGCAGTACGAACATGACTGGCCGGGCGCGGAGCAGGCTTTTCAACGCGCGATTGCGCTCAACCCGAACTACTCCCCTGCACACCAGATGTTCGGCATCTACCTGTCCTTGACCGGCCGTTTCGATGAGGGCCTGGAAGAGATGCGAACCGCCCAGGCGCTCGAGCCTTCGGCGCCGCTCTATGGGGCTCTGGTCGGCATGCTGCTGAATTACCAGCGCCGCTACGATGAGGCGATCGACCATCTGAAGAAGACGATCGAAATGGACCCCGTCCTCGCCACTGCACATACGTACCTTGCGGTTTCATATCTCCGGCGTCACGAGTATGAACTGGCACTCGCCCATCTCCGGAAGTCCTCGTCGTTGACGCCCGGCAGCGAAGCGTACCTCGGGCAGGTCTACGCATTGTCCGGACGGCACAGCGAAGCGGAGGCCGAACTCGAACGGCTCATCGTTGAATCAGGGAGTCGTTACGTCTCGGCTTACGACATTTCCACGGTCTACGCGGCGCTCGGGGAGACGGACGAGACCTTCGCGTGGCTCGAGCGCGCATTCGAGGAGCGATCCCAGCTGATCGGGTGGGTATTGTGGGATCCGGTATTCGACAGTATCCGGCAAGATCCGCGTTACCTCGACGTCGTTCAGCGCCTCGGTATCGACGTCCACGAGGAATGACAGCCACCGCGACATCCCGAAGCCGATCATGCACCATCCAGTATGAGCGTCACCGACATCAAGGCAGGAGATCACCGTTAAAGCTTCCGATCTGTTCGTCCGGTGCCTGGAAGAGGAAGGCATCGAGTACATCTTCGGGGTACCCGGCGAGGAGAATGCCCACTTCATGCTCTCGCTGGAGAACTCGAGCATCCGCTTCGTGCTGACCCGGCACGAGCAGGGTGCCGCGTTCATGGCGGAAGTCTATGGCCGCCTGACCGGCAATCCGGCCGGAGCACTCGGCACGCTCGGCCCAGGCGCGACCAACCTGATCACCGGCGTGGCCGACTCGAACATGGACCGCGCGCCGATGCTCGTGCTGACCGGG
>DATGQI010000225.1:0-8559 GCA_035304285.1 Woeseiaceae bacterium | reverse complement strand
TTCATACGCGCGAGCGACAAGACTATGTCGCCGCTTTCGGTTGCGCAGCCCTGCACCAGGTTCGTGGTACCGCCGAACGGGACGACGGTTTGCCTGTTCTGGTTGCAGAACGCTAAAACCGTCGACACCTGTTCGGTCGAGGCAGGAAATACCGCGGCTGTGGCACGGCAGTCATCGTGTGTCGACCAGGGGAACTCGTAGCCGGACAGCTCGGCGCCGGTCACCACGCGCTCCGCGCCGACGATGTTCGCCAGCTGGTTGAGGATCGAGTCGCTCATGCCTGTCGTCCCACGATATTCACCATGCGCTCGCGCATCTCCTGCACCAGCCATCCCGCCATAAAAGTGCCGAGCGACCCGATCAGGGCATACCACGCCCAGTGCACGGACGTCCCCAGCGCGGCTGAGGAAAGTATCGCCACGCCAATAACGAATCCGGCCAGCGCCGATCGCTGGCCGACACGTGGCGCGAATACGCCGAGCAAGTACAAGCCAAGCACAGGGCCCGTTGCAAATCCACTGATTTTCAGGACGTTCGCCACAGTACTCTCGCCTGTTCCGAGCCATCCGTACAGTACCGCAAGCCCGGTCTGCAGGAGGCCGAACAGGATCGTCGCGAGCCGGCTGGCTCGAACCTGGGCGGCCTGGTCGACTATTTCGCCGCGAAGCGGCAGGTAGATGTCGTTGATGAACACCGCGGCGGACGAATTGAGGGAACTGGAAAGTGTGGACATCGCCGCTGCAAAGACCGCGGCCAGCGCCAGTCCGAGCAGGCCCGTCGGCAGGTAGTTGACGAGGAATGAGGCAAACAGCTGGTCGGCTTGCAGGCCGTGAGCATCGTCCGTGGCTCCGTGCATCACCGCCAGTCCGATCCCCAGAAGCAAAAACAGCGCGAACTGCAACAGCACGATGAAACCGCTCAGGCCGAGGGCAAGAGCTGCGTCCGCCTGGCGCCTGGCGGAGAGGTAGCGCTGCACCATGAGCTGGTCGGTACCGTGCGTTGCCGCGGTGAGGAACGCGCCGCCGGCGAGTCCCGCCCAGAATGTCATCGAGGGTTTCACGAGGCTGGTATCGAAATCCAGGACCCGCAACCTGTCATCGGCAGTCGCAGCCTCGATGATCTGCGCGAACCCTCCCGGGATCACGTCGATCATGACGACGCCGGCCGCGACAGCACCGATGATGTAGATGACAAACTGGACACAATCGTTCCAGATCACGGATTTGGCGCCGCCGATAAAGGTGTACACCAGCGTCACGCCGCCAAGCGCAATAATGCTGGTGGTCAGGTCGATACCGACCGCGAGCTGCAATACTAGCGCCGTCAGGAACAGGCGCAGCGAATCGCCTGCGTTGCGAGTCAGGAGAAAAAGCGTCGAGACGGTCCGCCGACTGGCCTGCCCGAACCGGGATTCAAGGACTTCGTAGGCGGTGAACGCTTGACCCCGGAAGTACAGGGGCAACAGGACGAACACGACGAAGAGCCGGCCTGCGATGTAGCCGAAAGTAATCTGCAGGAACGTGAGATTGCCGCCGGCTGCCGCAGCGATTCCCGGGATGCTCAGGAAGGTGACGGTGCTCGTCTCGGTCGCCACGATCGAGAGCAGCAGCGCGCCCCAGGGCAGTGATCGATTCGCGAGAAAATAATCCGCTGAAGACTTCCGTCCGCGGCCGACCCAGAGCCCGAACAGCAGCACGACGAGCATGTAGACGACGACGATGAGCGAGTCGGTAGCGCCCAGGCCAGGATTCATCCTGGCTCACCCGCACCGGACCCGGGATACTGCGACACCCGTTCGATCCAGCCTTCCAGCCAACGCGCTTCGTTCCGTGCAGGCGGAGACAGCGCAACCCGGTCACGAAGGCGGCTTGCCGCGGCCTCGCTGAACCGGCGGACCAGGTCCCGGGGCTCATCGTTCGGCTCGCGGGCCGCGGCTACGTCGTTCAGGACCTGCAGCAATCCCCAGCCGCGGCCGTCGTAACGCTCCCGCGGGTTCGTCCCGAGACCTTTGAAGTTCACGTAGTCGATGACTGCGAACAGCCCCTGCGGTGTCTCCACGAGCTGCTGCAGCAGCCGCGTCAGGGTTTCCTTCTCACGCGCCGACAACTCGAGAGCGTTCCAGCGCGTAACAAAGTTCCAGGCGATGAACCGGGCTTGCTGTGGCGCCGTTGCCGCCAGCCACGACCGCAGTTCCAGCATCGAGTCGGAGTCCAGTGCCTCGTCGAAGCTTTGCTTGTCGGGCCAGGGCGCATCGAAGTCCACACCCTGCTCCCTGAACCGCCGTTCCAGCCAACCGGGCATCGTTGCTTCATCAGCGGCAGTTTGCTCGAGATACGTCACCAGTGCGGGAAAGGATTCGTCGAATGGCGCATCGACTCCCGCGGGAAACCAGATGAAGTGACCGATCCCGAACGAGGGAAAATCCTCACCCGCGCCCCAATGCGTCAGGTGCCGCTCGAGGCCGCCGGTTTCGTTGAGGGCAATACGCGACGCGATAAAGCGGTAATCGGCGTCGTCCAGTACCGGCAGTTCGAACTCAACGGAGGGAGCAGGCCCCGCCTTATCTTCAGGAGATGGTTTGGACGTGGGTTCCGGCCCTTCCCGCGAACAGGCGAAAAGCACGGCGAGCAGCAGGGCGCAAAGGCCGCGTACCGGCCCCGGCAACCGCTGCTGGTGGCGAGGAACGGGCAAGTAGCGATTACGCATCATGCCCCTGCTACCGGGGGGACGGTATGCAGGGGCATGGCTACGATTTCCAAATCACGGACCTGCCGTGAACGGGTTCCGTTCAGAACTGGAGCTTGACTGCAAGCTGCAGGCGCCGCGGATTGTAGTAGTCACGAGGCTCGCCGAATGAAGGACCGTTAACGAAAGGATCGTAGTTGTAGCCGGTCTGGCGATCAAACACGTTGAAAAGATCCGCCCGGAGCTGCAGGTTGTAGTCGTTGAATACCGCAAAGTTGTGCGTGTAGTTCAGATCCAGCTGCCAGTGCGACGGTGACGTGCGCGAGCCGGCCGGCTCCGCAAAGCGACTGGTATCGCTGATGCTGGACGTGAGGTGGCGATACACGTTGGAATCCCAGGCTTCCCACGGCTGGCCCGACTGGTACACCAGGTACGCGCCCGCGCGTCCTTCCCAGTTGAACTCGTAGAAGCCGTAGAGTTTCAGCAAGTGGCGACGGTCGCCCCGCAGGTTGCCTTCACGCATGTTCCAAAGCTGCCGTCCGGCATCGTCGCCAATGAACGACGAACCGATAAAGACGTTTGCATCGTTGGTTGTCGTCGTGTTGTCCTGGTCGAAGTTGCCGTAGTAGTGGCTCCACACGTAGGAGGCGTTCAGGAACCAACGGTCCCGGTTCCATTCGGCTTCCAGGCTCGCTTCGTAGTACTTCGTGAACCCGCCGTCGAGTTCCGCGACCACGTACGACGAACCTCCGATCTCGGCGCGGATGTCGTCGAGATTCGGCACGTACAGCTCCTGCGGGATTCCCGGAGGCGGCTGGAAGTCCACGCGTGCGTTGTTGTTCGTGTCCTCCCAGAAGTGCGCTCCCTTCCGGTAACGCGCATGCGCGCGCAGCGTCAACTCACCCGAATAGTCCTTGGTCCAGCCGACCAGGAACTCGTCTATGCTGCGCGGCGTCAGGTCGTCGTCGAATGCCTTGCCCGAGGAGGAAGTAACGTTTTGTACCTCGATGAAGTTGCCGTTCTCATCGAACATCGCCTCGATATCGGCAGCGAGGTTACGATCCCACGACGCGGCGCGTGCCTGGGATGATGCAGACGGATTGTACTTGGCGTAATTGACGTACACGGAACTGGTGTCGTTGTACGCCCACGACACGCCGAGGCGCGGCTGGATCATGTCGTCCCAGTCCACCTCATACATCTTGTACTTGTTACCGGGCGCCTGCTCCAGGCCGGTTACCGGGTTGCTCGGGTTCGGTCGCAGGCCCTGCCCGTACAGAACGTCATTGCTGAGGAGCACCCCGATGTTGTAGGTCCAGTCGCCGATTTCGATCGTGTCGTTGATCTCGAAACTCTGCATATCGACAGACGACCTGATCGGGTCAACGGCCGCGCCGGTGGATGTCTGGAGCCCCATCTGGCCGAATCGGGCGATGTAGTAGACCGGCGTTACCCCGTCCGTCGCCGTCACCCGGCCGCCCGGTACGGTGATCAGGCCCCAGCCGTTCGAGGTGCGCCTCAGGACTTCCTCGATGGTCTGGTACTGGTAACCGAAGTGCAGGTCGTGCGTCACGTTCCCGGCGTAGATCGTCCGGTCGTACGACAGTTCGAATCCCTCCCGGGAAAAGTCCTGGTCGTTGATCGTACTGGCGCCACCGACCGTGCCGCCGCCCATCGCTACGCCGTTTTCGATGAAGCCGTATTGCTCGATTACCGGCTGGATGAACGCGTTGTAAGCGTCTTCGCCGGCAAGTGGCGTCGGTACTGAAAGCAGGCCCTGCTGGTCGAGATTAGCAATATCCAGGGAATCGCCGACCGCGATCGGAAAGTTGAACATCGTGTCCGGTCGCGATGAGGTCTTGTTCTCGAAGTTCGTGTACTTGAAGCTGAACGAACTTACATCGTTCACGATCCACGAACCTTCCAGGATCGCGATGTCAAGCGTAGCTTCATCACCTTCGGAAGTGGACGCTGCGCCAAATTCCGCGGTGCCTC
The DNA here is from genome assembly GCA_035304285.1 of Woeseiaceae bacterium. Classification (GTDB taxonomy): domain Bacteria; phylum Pseudomonadota; class Gammaproteobacteria; order Steroidobacterales; family Woeseiaceae; genus IDS-8. The sequence goes on along the minus strand of DATGQI010000225.1, from coordinate 3,879 downwards.
GATTCGTCACTTCACGCTCTGAGGTCCGGTAGCTGGCGTCGAGTAGCAGATTGCTGGTCGGTGCAAATGTCAGCTTGCCGAAAAACTCATCCCGCGTGCTTTCGTAATCGCCCACCGGCCCGTAGGCATTAGCCGAGTTTCCGCGAGTAGCGGTGGGGCGATAATACGAACCGTAGAAGAAAAGGCGATCCCGGAGGATCGGTCCGCCCAGGCTCATCGTGAGCCAATCCTTGTCCTCTTCGAAATCGAGAAGCGAATCCCCGTGATCCAGGTCGCCGGTCATGTCCGCCGTTTGAGCCTGGTAGCTGACTTCGCCGCTGAATTCGTTCGTGCCCGTCTTGCTCACCGTATTCATGAGGAAGCCGCCGGAACGGTTGAAGCCGATTGCCTTGGCGCCGCCGCGGACGATCGAAACCTGCGCAATGTCGTGCGAAGACGGCTCGGCGGACAGGTTGCCGAACAACGGCAACGATACATCGACCCCGTCGAACAGGTACATGTTGTCCTGGCCGCTGCCGCCGGCACTCGGGCCGCGTACCAGGTCTTCGCTATACTGCACTCCCGGAATCAACTTCATCAGGTCCCGGTACTCCTGCCCGACGGGCAGCGCATCGACGGTGATCGAGTCGATCGCGTTGGAAAGGGATGCCTGGCCGGTGTCGGCAAGAGTCTGCGCTGCGGTCACCACGATCTCCTCCATTCCCGCCGCGGCAGGACCGGATCGCACGTTGAGTTCCGTGCTTTGCTGCAGGAGAACTTCCGCGCCACGCACGGTTGACGAGCCGTCATCGAAGGTGAACGTCACCTCGTAGTTTCCCGGCGGCAATAATGGCAGGCGGTAGCGGCCGTTGTCCGCGGAGGTCGTCGAGCGAGCCTGAGGCAGCACGTTACTGCTCGCCTCGATCACCACGCCGGACACGGCAGCGCCGCTGTCGTCGGTAACGCGACCGGATATATCGCCGGTTTGCTGGGCGAATGCGGGTGCGGTGAAAAAAGCGATGCCGAGAACCGTCGCAAGGCAGCGTTGGATGAAACCAAAGCCGTGCGTGGATCCTCGCAAAGACATACCAGGCTTTGCCATGATTACCCCTTGTGCGACTGTCTATTTTATTTGATGGTCAAACGACCGTGCATAAAATATCATCCGACCTGAAAAAGTAAAGAATTAGTTATTCCGAATGCACCGGCATTCTTCACGTCGCGCAAGCCGGCACAAGATTTCCAGCACGTTCGTACGTATTAACCTGACAAGAGCCGGAACTTCGAAAATGTCCGACCGCATTTACAGCTTTTCACGGTCCATATCATGGGGCGCTGCGATCCTGCCGTTGGCCATAATACTGAACGGATGCGCAAGCAACGCTCATGTACAGGTCGCTTCCGAAAACTACAACAGCCGAATCGGTCTCGTCGTCATTCACTTCACAACCGCCGATTTCGGCGATTCGTTGCGAATCCTGACAAAGCCTTCCGCCAACCCGGTGAGTTCGCACTACCTCATTCCGGAACCTGATGACGCGACTTACGACAAGAAAGAGCTTCGCATCCATGAACTCGTTCCGGAAACCAGCCGGGCCTGGCACGCGGGTGAGAGCTACTGGGGCGGACGGATAAGCCTGAACGACCAGTCCATCGGCATCGAGCTGGTCAACCGGAGCTACTGTCACAACGCAGACTCGAATCCCGTGCTGGACACGGCGTCCGACGGCAATCTGGACGACACAGGGCAAACCCTCGAAGCAGCGAGCAGCATCTGCTTCTACCCGGATTTTTCGGACGCCCAGCTCGAGTTGCTGATCGGCCTGCTCGACGAGATCCATGAGCGCCATCCATCGATAAATCCGACGCACATAATCGGCCACGCCGATATCGCACCTAACAGGAAAGTCGACCCTGGCCCGCGGTTCCCCTGGCAAAGGCTATATCGCCTCGGCTACGGCGCCTGGTACGAGGACGAGGCTGTCATTCGCTACTGGGAGCAATTCCGCATCCTGCCGATGCCGCTCTGCAACGTCCAGAAAGCACTCGAGGCTTATGGCTATCGTATCGAGCGCACGGGCATGTTCGACGAACAGACGCGAAACGTGCTGCGAGCCTTCCAGATGCACTTCCGGCCGTGGGAAACCAGTGGAGAGGCATCGCCCGAGACGGTCGCAGTCCTCTATGCCCTGATCGAAAAATACTACCCGGAGCAGCTCGATGACTTGTTGCGAATCGACCCTCTCCCGCAGCAGTCCCACCTGGTGATGGGCCAATGCCATGGATCGTAGAGCAGCGATCAAGGTTGCCGTCGCAAGCGCGTTGGCGGCGAATTTCTCCGTTGCACAGGCGCAGTCATCGAATGCTCCTGGCGATGCGACTGTCGTGCGCCCCGGGAGGCTCAAGAAAGGAGGCACCATCGGGCTGATCGCACCGGCGAGCAACGCGTGGGAAGACGAGGACATCCGGATCTCCATCGATATCGTCAAATCGCTGGGGTTCCGCGTGCGGCAGGGCGAGCACCTTTTCCTTCGCACCAACTATCTCGCGGGTCCGGACGCAGAACGGGCGGAAGACGTGAACCGGATGTTCGCCGACGATAATGTCGATGCGATTTTCTGTTTGCGCGGAGGCTACGGCACCGCCCGGATCCTGCCGTACCTGGATTACGACGTCATTGCGCGTAACCCGAAGGTGCTCCTGGGCTACAGCGACATCACCGGCATCCTGACCGCCATCCACGTCAAGACCGGCCTGGTGGGATTCCACGGGCCCATGTTCGGCCAGAACTTCACCGACTACACGCTGGGGGAGTTCAAGAAGGTGCTGGTCGAGCCATCGACGCGGACGGGGATCGCCGCTCCGCCGCCATTCGAGACCGGCGAAGGACGGGTGGATATCAAGAATCGCCGGACACTCATCGCTGGCGGAGTAGCGCGAGGCCGCCTGGTCGGAGGCAACCTGACGTTGGTGTGCAGCCTCATGGGCACCGAGTTCGAGCCCGACTTCCAGGGCCGCATTCTCTTTCTCGAAGATGTCGGTGAAGCGCCCTACCGGGTCGACCGCATGCTCACCCAGCTATGGCTGGCCGGCAAGTTGCAGCAGCTCGCGGGTATCGCCTTCGGCAAGTTCACCGAAACCGGCGGCAGCAGCGGCAACACCTTCAGTATAGAAGAGGTCCTGCGGAGCCGATGTGCCGACCTCGGCATCCCGGTGATGAGCGGTTTCATGATCGGCCACGTCAAGGACCAGACGATCGTACCCATAGGCATCGAAGCTGAACTCGACGCCGACGAAGGAACCCTGACACTGCTGGAGGAAGCCGTCATCTAGTGTCGTGACCGAACGGTATGGCGCGAGGCGTCGGCGCCGGGGGGGTTTTGGCGGAAATAAAGCGGACCGAAGGGAGCCATTCCGCCAAACCCCCCCCGGCGGCGACGCCGGAACGATTGGAGAATCGCTCAAACAGCCTTCGCCAAGACCTCAAACGTTGAATCGAAAGTGCATGACGTCGCCTTCCTGCACGATGTATTCCTTGCCTTCGAGGCGCAAACGTCCTGCCTCCTTCGCGCCCTGCTCACCCTTGAAAGCAACGAAATCGTCGTAAGCGATGACCTCGGCGCGAATAAAGCCCTTCTCGAAATCCGTGTGTATCTCGGCGGCCGCTTTTGGCGCCGTTGCACCCACGCGCGTCGTCCATGCCCGGACTTCCTTTACGCCTGCGGTGAAAAACGTCTGCAGCCCGAGCAGCCGGTAGCCGCAGCGAATGACTCGGTCGAGACCGGGTTCCTGCATGCCGAGGTCAGCCAGGAATTCTGCCTTGTCCCCTTCGTCGAGTAGCGCAATATCCGCCTCGATGGCCGCGCATATGGCGACCACCACCGAGCCTTCGCTTTCTGC
>DATGQI010000224.1:0-6036 GCA_035304285.1 Woeseiaceae bacterium | reverse complement strand
GCTCGCACCGCCGGACGTTAACCTCTTCGTGAAGTTGGAATCGTTCAACCCGATGGGATCCGTGAAGGACCGCATGGCCCGGGAAATGATCGAGGAGGCGGAAAAAAGCGGTGAGCTGAAACCCGGCCAGACGGTAATAGAAGCAACCAGCGGCAACACCGGTATCGGCCTCGCCATGGTCTGCGCGCAAAAGGGCTATCCGCTGGTGGTGACGATGGCGGAAAGCTTCAGCATCGAGCGACGCAAAATGCTGCGCTTCCTCGGCGCAAAGGTGGTGCTGACGCCGGCGGCCGAGAAGGGCTCCGGTATGCTGAAGAAGGCCGTCGAACTTTCAGAGACGCACGGCTGGTTCCTGTGCAGGCAGTTCGAGAACCAGGCGAACGCGGCCGCTCACATGCGTACGACGGCGCGGGAAATTCTCGACGACTTTTGCGATGAATCGCTGCACTACTTCGTAACCGGTTTCGGCACAGGGGGCACGCTGCTTGGCGTCTCGCGCGTGCTGCGAAAGGAAAGCCCGGGGACGCGAATCATCGTCGGGGAGCCGGACAACTCCCAGCTGCTCGGCAGCGGTATACCGCAACCGCGCGGCGCCGATGGCGAAGCCTCAGGCAGTCATCCGAACTTCCGCCCGCACCTGATGCAGGGCTGGGGTCCGGATTTCATACCCCGGTTGACGGAAGAAGCGGCAGCCAACGATCTTTTCGACGAAGTCCTGCCGGTGTCCGGCGATGATGCACTGCGGCTGTCGCGCGAGCTTGCGCGTCGGGAAGGCATATTCGTCGGCACCTCGAGCGGAGCGACGCTGGCAGCGGCGCTGGAAGTGGCGAGGCGTGCACCTGCCGGTGCGAACATTGTGTGCATGTTGCCCGATACGGGAGAACGTTACCTGTCGACGCCGTTGTTCGATGACATAGGAGTGGACATGACGGAGGAAGAACTCGCGGTTTCGCGCTCCACTCCATCCTGTCGCTTCGACGTTCCCGCCGCAGCAGCGGCGCCTGCACCGGCGCCGGCGCCGCAAGAACTCGATTCCGAGGCGGTGCGCTTCGTTGACGATATCCTGGCTCGGGAGCAGGTGGTCCTGTTCGCCCTGGAATGGTGCGAATTCTGCTGGTCCGTGCGCAAGCTCTTCGGCAAGCTTGGGGTGGACTACCGAAGTGTCGACCTGGACTCGGTTGAGTACCAGGAAGGAGACCGCGGCGGGAAGCTCCGCGCGGTGCTGTCGGCGAGGCTGGGCGTCAGCACGATCCCCCAGATTTTCGTGGGCGGCGAGCACATCGGCGGCTGTACCGAGGTCTTCGACGCGATGCAAAGCGGCGAACTTAAGGAGCGGCTGCGGGAACGCCGAATCCCATTTGACCCGGCGGTCGAGATCGACCCTTATTCGCTGCTTCCGAAGTGGCTGCAGCCGCGAAAATCGGCGTAAGGCACGGAGCCCTGTATGACCGACGCTGTACCCGTAATCCATATTGCCGAACTCGAGAGCCCCGCGAGCCTTAACGCCATTGATGCCGCCTGCCGGGACTGGGGCTTTTTCCAGGTGACAGGACACGGCATCGAGTCGAAGGTAATCAGCGACCTGTCGAACGCGATGCGCGTTTTTTTCGCGCAGCCGGTCGAGAAGAAGCGGAAGATTCTTCGTACAGCCGACAATCCCTGGGGATACTTCGACCAGGAGCTGACCAAGAATACGCGTGACTGGAAAGAGGTTTACGACTTCGGGCCGCCGGACGGCAAGCTGCTGGAGCCGCAGTGGCCGCATGACTTGCCGCACTTCGAGCCGGCCATCCGGAACTACTACGTCCAGTGCGAACGCCTTGCGTATCGATTGCTTTCCGCGCTGTCGATAAACCTGAAGTTGCCGCCGGGGAACCTCGCACGCTACTTCGGCGATGGGCATACGAGTTTCCTGCGACTCAACCATTACCCGGCATGCCCGACTCCGGCTTCCCCGGAGGGACTCGAGACCGCGGCGGACGGCTATCTCGGCGTTAATCATCACACCGATGCCGGTGTGCTGACATTGCTGCTGCAGGATGACCAGCCGGGCCTGCAGGTATTCCGCGATGGCACCTGGCACCTCGTCAAGCCGCGACGTGATGCGCTGGTGGTGAACATCGGCGACATCGTGCAGGTGTGGTCGAACGACCGGTACCGCGCGGCTCTTCACCGTGTCGTGACCAACCAGCAAAGAAGCAGGTTCAGTATTCCCTTTTTCCTGAATCCTGCCTATGAGACGGACTACGCTCCGTTGCCGACGATGGTCGACGAGGACAACCCGCCGCGTTACCGCAGCATCAACTGGCGCGAATTTCGCGCACGGCGCGCGGCCGGGGACTATGCGGACTATGGCGAGGAAGTACAGATTTCGCAGTACCAGATTGCATAAGGAGAGCGACGAGCCATGCCTTTCATAAAGACAATCCCTCCGGCCGACGCAGAAGGCGATGTGAAGGCGATGTACGAACGGCAGCAGGAAGCCTGGGGATTCGTCCCCAACTATGCCAAGGCTTTTTCCCACAGGCCGGAAGTGATGGCGCGATGGGGGCGGCTGCTTGCGGAGCTGAAGAGGCCGATGGATGCCCGCCGTTTCGAACTGGTCACCTTCGCAGCCGCGCATTCGCTGCGGCATACCGCCTGCTCACTGGCTCATGGTAAGGCGCTGGCGGCTTTTATCGGTGAGGAGGAGGTGCAGCGGATCGCCATGGGCGAAGCCGGCCCTGCCCTGACGGCCGCGGAGCAGGCAATGGTCGATTACGCGCGAAAGGTGGCAACCGATGCCTCGAGGATTACATCCGGCGACGTCGCGATACTGCGGTCGCACGGACTGTCGGACCCAGAGATATTCGACATAGCGGCGGTCGCCGCGGGTCGCGCCTTCTTCACCAAGATCTTAGACGGCCTGGGCGTGGAGGCCGACTCCAGTTTCCTCTCCTTAAGCGAGGAGATGAGGGAAACCCTCACCGTTGGCCGCCCGATCGATTTCCACAAGACGGAGAAGCTGCCTGCCGAGGAATCAACGATGAGCGCTGTCGGGTAGGAGCCTCTGCAAAAGCCATTCAAGGCAACTGCGGGAGCCCGCCCAAGCGGGCGAGTTCGCTGACGCTTATCGCCCTCGCCCGCATGGCGGGCTTATATGGACTTCTCCTACAGCAGACATCCCTGGAGTTTCCGTACCAGCTGCACACCGTCGCGTACCGTTAGCAGAACGTTCTCGACGCGGTCATCGGCCGTGATCGTCTCGTTCAACTTTGCAATTTCGCGCGTGATCTCGTCCCGGGGTTCAACGACCCGTCCCGACCACAGCATATTGTCGAATATGAGGATGCCGCCCGGTCGCGTGCGCTGCACGATTTCTTCGTAGTAAATGGGGTAACGCTCCTTGTCGGCGTCAATGAAGGAAAGATCGATCTGCCGGTCGAGCGAGCGAATGGTATCGAGGGCAGGACCGGGGCTGATTTCAATGCGGTCCCCAAAGGGGCTGTCGTCGAAACTTTCCCGGGCCAATTTCTGCGCGGCAGGATTTATCTCGCAGGTCAGGATGCGGCCGCCCTCACCGAGTCCTTCCGCCATGGACAGCGCGGAGTAGCCGGTGAAGGTGCCGACTTCGAGAACGAAGCGAGGCTGGCAAAGCTGCACGATGAGCTTCAGGAGGCGCCCTTCGACGCGCCCGGTGAGCATCTGGGGGTTGTCCATCTCCTCCCGCGTCCGTTTCTCGAGCGCCTGCAGATAGGCCGGCTCGGCGCTGGTATTCGAAAAAGCGTAGCGGTCGATGGCTTCGTCGACGAGCAACTCCATGATGAATCCTCCTGGTGACGGGAATGTCAGCGTGCCGGGGCTAAGGCTATTCGTAACGCAGCGCCTCGATCGGGTCCAGCCTCGCCGCGCGTTGCGCCGGCCAGATGCCGAAGAACAATCCGACGCCTGCGCTGAACGCGAACGCAGTAATGACCGATGTCGATGTCACCACCGTCTGCCACCCTGCGAAGTGCGCCGCGAAACTGGCCGCGCCCGCGCCGAGTGCAAGGCCTAAGCTTCCGCCGATGAGGCAAAGCGTCATCGACTCGACCATGAACTGCAGCAGTATGTTGCCGCGCGTCGCGCCGAGGGCTTTGCGGATGCCGATTTCGCGGGTGCGTTCCGTTACCGTCACCAGCATGATGTTCATGATACCGATGCCGCCGACCAGCAGGCTGACGCCGGCGATGCTGGCCAGCAGCCAGGTGAAGATTTCCGTCGCCTCCTGGCGGCTTTCCAAGAACTGTTGCCTATTCAGTATGGAAAAGTCGTTGTCCCTTCCCGGCAGGATACCGTGTTCGCGGCGGAGGATACGCTCGATGTCCACCATCGCAACGCCGATAGGCACGTCCTCTCGCACGCGCACGCTGATCGGTTCCACCGCATCGCTGCCGGTTACGCGGAACTGCGCGGTGTGCAACGGTATCCAGACATAACTGTCGGGATTGCGCCAGCCGGAAGACCCTTTTGCTTCGGTCACGCCGATGATCTCGAACGAAATGGAGCGGATCTGCAGGCTGCTCCCGATCAGCGCCGCAGGGCTCATCCCCAGCATTGCGGGAACCTCGTTCCCCAGCACGACCACGCGCCTGCGGCTCGCATCGTCCGCCTCGTTAAACGCGCGCCCGTGCGCCACCGCGAAACCGTGTACGTCGAAGTAGTTCGCCGTGGTGCCGATGATCGGCTGGTTCAGGTTGCGGTTGCCGAACTTTATCTGGAAGCGCGCGCTGATTTCCGGAACGACTGCATCAAGATGGCGCGCATCTCGCGCCAGCGCCTCTGCATCCTGAACCGTCAGCGCATTCTGTTCGCGCGCGATACCCCGGCTGAAGCGAAGTGAAGAACTGATGGAGAGAATATCGCCGCCAAGTGCCGCCATCTCCTCATCGATGGCGCGCTGGGCGCCGGTGCCGAGCGCGACCATCGTGATGACCGCGGCGACGCCGATGATGATCCCGAGCATCGTGAGCGATGCCCGGAAGAGGTTGTCGCGGATCGATTGCAGCGCGATCTGGATGGTTTCGAAGAACAGCATAATCCAGGCTAGCGTGCGCCGATGCCGGGGACGCCGCCGGTGCGCCGGCTGATGAATTCCTGCAGCTGTTGCTGGGTCTCGACGAGGTGCGCGCTCGGCAGGATCAGTACGCGGTCCGACTCAGCGAGGCCCGCGACGATCTCGACCCGCTCCAGGTCGGTAATGCCGGTCTGGACGTTGACCGGCCGCGGCTCGCCGCCGTCGTCCAGCACCACCCAGAACCTTCCCCCGAAGCGATAATCCGCCCCGGATGCGGCGCGCTGCACCGGCGCCGGCCGATCGTCCGCCGCGAGGCGTGCGCGCAGGTCCGGCTCGTCCATACCGATGAGACCTGCGGTGGTCGGCAGGTCGCGCGCCGTGCGCAGCGCCATTACCGGCACCGTCAGTACGTCTTCGCGCCGCGCCACGGATACGTCAACCTCGGCGTTCATCCCGGGTTTCAGGAGGCCGTCCGGATTCCGGATCGAAACCAGCACGGCGAACATGGTCACGTTCTGTTCAAGCACAGCCTGCGGCTCTATCTTCACGACTTCGCCGCGAAACGGCTGGTTCGGGTAAGCAGCGACCGTCACTTTCGATGGCATGCCCGGCGCAATCTTGCCGATGTCGGTCTCGTCCACCAGCGCACGAATCTGCACCGAGGCTAAATCCGCCATCGTCATCAGCAAGGTGCCACCTGCGAAGTCCTGCGTCGGGGACGATATGACCTGCCCCTTTTCGACCGGCTTCGAGATGACCGTGCCGGTTATAGGCGCGCGGATATCAGTATCGTCCAGCGCGATCCTCGCGTTCTCGAGCTCGACCCGCGCGCTGACGACTTGCGCTTCCGCGTTGGCCAGTTCCAGTGCTGCCTGCTCCAGATCCGTCTGCGTGAGCGTCCCCCTCGCTACCAGCGTCTCGGCACGGTCGCGCTGGGTCTGCCAGATATCCCGGCGAGCTTCCGCCGCCTTGAGCTGGGCGTCCGCCTGGGCGACGCGATT
>DATGQI010000223.1:0-47830 GCA_035304285.1 Woeseiaceae bacterium | reverse complement strand
GAGCGGGTCTTGTAGACGTCAACCCGGTTGATGAGTGTGGACGGCACGTCCTGTAGCGCGACGGCGCGCCCGGACGACGTGAATACATTGCGGCCGTCGATCAGCGTCGTGACGTCCGACAGGCCGCGAATCGAGACCACTGAGACCTCACCGGCTCCACGGTCCGTGACCTGCACGCCCGGAATTCGCTGCATGGCTTCGACGACATTGTTGTCCGGAAATTTGCCCAGATCCTCCGCGACCAGGGCATCCACGATAGCCATCGAGTTACGCTTCACCTCGACGGCCCGACTGAGGCTGTATCGCACGCCGGTGACCACAACCTCCTCGAGGACGGTATCGTCAACATCGTCCTGGCCTGCCTGCGCCTGCGCCGTCTGCGAAAACGCGAACGTAACGGCTCCCAGGACCAAATAGCCTAGCAAGGGTTTTCTGAGCATTGCTTTGCCTCGATGGTTTAAGTGTTGAATGGAGTTTGCGAGATCGACGGGATACTGTATCGCCCATTACGGGCGGAAGGGCCTGGACAGGCTGCGTGCAAGCCGCTCGATGGCGGTCGATCAAAGAGAACTAATTTGGCCAAGTGCCCCCCCTGCGATAACCGCTATACCCCCGGCGCGGTCCCTATTTATAATATTATACTTTATAGTATTTAATTGCATGGTCTATCGCAACAGGAGAAATCATGGCGGGAAATTTCTTTCGGCTGGCGTACCGTGGATCCGGCTTACCAATCGGTATCAAAGGCTTATCCGGCTCTCTTGCGGTAGCCGCATCCCTTCTCCTGTGCTCCTCGCCGCTGCCGGCGGCTGATCCCGGTTCGTCGCAGGACACGCCCGGGGTCACCCAACGTCACTACGGCACCCTCGAGGACGGCAGCGAGGTCACGCTGGCGACGCTCGCGAACGGCGCTGGCGTCGAGGTCGACGTCCTGACCTACGGGGGCATCATCACGCGGCTCGTCACGCCGGATTCGGCCGGCCGTCCGGGCGACATCGTGCTGGGGCTCGATAGCCTCGAGGAGTATGTGTCGTCGAGCCCGTACTTCGGCGCCATCATTGGCCGCTACGGCAATCGCATTGCCAGCGGTCGCTTCTCGCTGTCCGGCAAGGAATACCAGCTCTCGGTCAACGATGGGGACAACCACCTTCACGGCGGAGAGGTCGGCTTCGACAAGAAGAACTGGAAGATGAAGCCCTTCGTAACCGCGAACAGCGCAGGCGTCACGCTGTCACTGACGAGCCCCGATGGCGACCAGGGTTACCCGGGACGCTTGTACGCCACAGTCGTATACGAGCTGACCAACGACAACGAACTCGACCTGCGTTTTACCGCCAGGACCGACCGCCCGACGATCGTGAACCTGACCCATCACAGCTACTTCAACCTGGCCGGCGAGGGTTCGATCCTGGACCACGAGCTGACAATCCCTGCGGAGCATTTCACGCCTGTGCGGCAAGGCTTGATTCCGACCGGAGAACTGCGCGAAGTCGCGGGCACGCCGTTCGATTTCCGCGATGCGAAGCGGATCGGCCGGGACATCGACGAGGACAACGAGCAGCTCGAGCTGGGCCTCGGCTACGATCACAACTGGGTGCTGAAGGACACCGTTGACGACGAGCTGATCCTCGCGGCGCGGCTTGCGCACCCCTCGTCCGGGCGAGTGCTCGAAGTCTGGTCCGTCGAACCGGGCGTGCAGTTCTACTCGGGCAACTTCTTAGACGGCACGCTCGAAGGCAAGGGCATCACACACGGCCATCGCAGCGGCCTGTGCCTCGAACCGCAACACTTTCCCGACAGCCCGAACCAGCCGCGGTTCCCGACGACGACCGTGCTCCCGGGCGAAACCTACGAGAGTCGCATCGTCTACCGTTTCCTGACGACGCGGTAGCAACGTGGATCAAGCCGTTCGGCGGCCGGGGGACACAGGGCGGCGTGGGCCGTACAAATTTCTGAAATAAAACACATCGGCAAGGGAGAGGAAGATGCATTCGAGCGTTCGCACCATCGGGGCAGGGTTGGCCTTCGTCCTGTTGTACATCGGCCATTCGTTCATCGGCCAGGGCGGCACCGTGCTCGCGGACGACCTCGAGCTGACGGTTCGGGCCGATCGGCCGGGCGACACTATCAGCCGCTATCTGTACGGCCAGTTCGCGGAGCACCTCGGTAGCGGCATTTACGGCGGCATCTGGGTTGGCGAGGATTCCGCCATTCCCAATACACGCGGCTTCCGTACCGACGTGCTCGAGGCGCTCAAGAAGCTCGAGATCCCTGTCATCCGCTGGCCCGGCGGCTGCTTCGCCGACGAGTACAACTGGCGCGACGGCATTGGTCCGCGCGACGAGCGCCCGGTGCGCATCAACACGCACTGGGGCTGGGTCGAGGAGGACAACGCCTTCGGCACCCATGAGTTCATGGAGCTGGTCGAGCTGCTCGACAGTGAGGCCTACATCGCCGGTAACGTGGGTAGCGCGACCCCGCGCGAGATGGCGCAGTGGCTCGAGTACATGACCGCTGACAACGACACGACCCTTGCACGCCTGCGTCGCGAGCACGGGCGGGAGGAGCCGTGGAAAGTGCCGTTTTTCGGCGTAGGCAACGAGACCTGGGGCTGCGGCGGCAATATGACGCCGGAGTACTACACGCATCTCTACAAGCGCTACGCAACCTTCCTGAAGGCGCCGGAGGATAACGAGCTGAAGAAGGTGGCGAGCGGCGGCAACAACGAGAACACCGACTGGACCGAGGAACTGTCCTCGAAGGTGGACGGGAACATGGACGGTATCAGCCACCACTACTACACGACACCGAGCGGCGAGTGGACGCCGAAAGGAAAAGCCACCGGCTTCCCCGAAGCCGAGTGGATCTCGACGCTGAGAAACACGATGCTCATCGATGAATATCTCGATCTCAACGAGGCAGTGCTGGAAAGGAACGACCCGGACGGCGAGGTCGGCCTCTACCTCGACGAGTGGGGTACCTGGTACGACCCGGAAGAAGGCCACGAGCCCGGTTTCCTGTACCAGCAGAGCTCCATCCGCGACGCGCTGGTAGCCGCTCTCAACTTCAACATCTTCCACGAGCATACGAAACGGTTGCACATGGCCAATATTGCACAGACCGTAAACGTGCTGCAGGCGGTGATCCTGACCGATGAGGAGAAGATGATCCTGACGCCGACCTACCATGCGTTCGAGATGTACATCCCGTTCCAGGATGCGACGTTCGTGCCGCTGGAAACCGGCGACATGCCGGAGTACGAGCTCAGCGGCGTTTCCGTGCCGCACGTATCCGCGACTTCGGCGCTGACCAGTGACGGCAAGCTCGTGATCGGGCTGGTGAACCTGCACGCGGAGGACGCAATCGATGTCAGCATCGATATCGAGGGCTTTGATGCCGGTGGCGCCACCGGCCGCATGCTGACAGGCGGCGCTATTGACGCGCACAACACGTTCGACAATCCCGGCGTGGTGAAGCCGGCCTCGCTGACAGTCAACCTGGATGGCGACGAGGTGACCGCATCGCTGCCGGCACGGTCGGTAAGCGTCATTACGCTGGAGCGCTGAACGGCAACGGCTTTCCGGATGGTAGCCGGGGCGGAGGCTCCTCACCGGCTTTCCATCCCTCCTAACGATTTTTAATTTTCCGAGTATCCGTTCAACCAGGGAATTCACTACAGAAACGACATAAACAAGCAAAATCAGCGGTAGAAAAGGGGACGTTGCCACTACGAACTTGACTTGAGATCGATGGATCCTTAACAGGCACTTAAGCGAAGTGGACAGGAAAAAGGTTCACGGGCGCTCGTAGTGAACCTTTCTCCCCTGTGGTGCGCTTAACCGAAGAAGGATCGAGCCATGGAAAGTCGAGGAGCGCCTCATGACCACAGGACAACTGCTGATGATTCCCGCCATTGCAGTCATTGCGAGCGGGTGTGCCTATAGTGCTTCGGGGCAGGTTTATCCGCGCCACGAGACCCGGGTCGCGTATGCCGTCGAGTACGGCGAGGTCGTGAGCACCCGAACCGTGGAGATCGAGGGCGACGTCTCGTTGATCGGTGTCTGGGGCGGCGCCGAAATGGGACGTGCCGTCGGGAACACCAGCGTCACGCGGGCCGTCGGTACGGTGGCGGGCGCAGTGGCGGGCCACGCCATCGAGCGCGCGATCACGGCGGAGGAAGGTCTTGAGATCGTGGTCCGCCTCGACAAAGATGACACGATCGCCGTGGTTCAGGCGGCGGATGTCGAGTTCGTCCCCGGCGAGCGGGTGAGAGTCCTGTCGGGTCACTTCGGCGCCGCCCGAGTGATCCCGTTGTAGTGCCGGTACGTAGTACCGGTTCGACAGGGCCAAATGCTACTTTGCATGCATGGCTAACTCCGCCAAGTGGGACCAACGCAGCGATCAGGAGCTCATTCGGCACTGCACTCACGGCAATGCGACTGATGCCACGCGTGCGTTCGAGGTGCTTTACAAGCGGCACAAAGCCTATGTCATTCGCGTGGCGTTGCGTTTTGTGCGCGACCACGACACGGCACTTGATGTACTGCAGGAGACATTCAGTTATCTCCTCCGCAAATTTCCGCCTTCGGGTGATGGCCTGACGCTGACTGCGCAGATGACCACCTTCCTGTATCCCGTTGCCAAAAACACCGCCATAACTTTGATGCGCAAAGCGAATCGTTTCCCCGCGGCCGAAGGAGGCTGCGAGCCCGATGATCTTCCGCAAGATACCGCACCCGAATCCGGTGATATTGCCGGCGCACTCGCCGTCCTTTCCGATGCTCACCGGGAGGTGATCCTGCTGAGATTCGTAGACGGTATGTCATTGCAGGAGGCCGCCGACGCCCTGGCGATACCCGTCGGAACGGTCAAATCGCGACTGCATCTGGCGATCAGGCAGCTGCGGGAGTCCCCGCACTGCAAAAAGCTGCTCTTTCCGTGAACCTTTTTATGCCTTGGGATGCTTCACGGGTGAGGAGAAGAAATGAAGCCTGAAAAAGATCGATCCGACGACCTGCCGCAGCCCCTGATCGAGGCGCTCGAATCGTCGGATCGGCCGGTGTCGATGATCACCGCTCGCGTAGATCGCGAAGTATCCGCAATGGCGCGACGGCATTTTTCTCTGCGCCGGCGGCCAGCCCGCGCGCAACGTCTGGCCTGGACTGCGGTTGCGGCGGCCGTGGTGGTCGCCGTCTTCGCAGTGCAGTTGCAATCTCCGGATCCCGAGCAGACTTCGCTTTACACGGATGTTGACGGATCCGGTCGAATAGATATTGCGGACGTCCTGGCGCTCGCCCGTATGCAAGGAACGGAAGAGCGCTCGCAGGCGGAACTGGACGCTTTTGCATCGTGGATCGTTTCGCTTGCGAGGGCTGGAGAGACCTCGTGAGAAACGTCATTCTCAGCCTAATCGTCTTGTGCTGTGCGTGTGCCTGGCAAACCAGTGCGGCGCAGCATGACGACAGGAAACGGTTTGCCGCCGTCGATATCTACCTGGACAGCGGCGAGCCGGTAGCGGCGTGGCAATTCGAATTCAGCAGTCGAAACGGCCGCATGAAAATCGTTGGTCTTGAAAACGGCGAGAGCAAGGCATTCGGGGGAACACCCTACTATGACCGCGAAGCCGTACAACGCGGTACTGCGGACAGAATCATTGTTGCGGATTTCACCCTCGCTGGTGCAAACGAGTTGCCGTCCGGCCGAATACGCATTGCGACGTTGCATCTCATGCTTACCGGAGCGGATGCTCCGCAATTCGACCTGGAGTTGGTAACGGCAGTTACACACGAGGGGCGGACGATTGACGCGTCGATCAGCCTTGAATCACAGATAGTGAGGAAGCGATGAATATGCGGCCATTCACCCCTCGGGCAAGGCTGTTGACAGCAGTAGCCATTTGTACCGTGATTATCTCGAGTTGTGCCACTCCGTGGTACGGCACGTCGCCGACCTTCCCGGAATCGTCCGCAGCTCCTGAGGAAATCATCGTGACAGGAGCCCGGGACGGAAACTCCGGTCTGATCCCCAGGTCGCCGTTCGGCGCAATGACGCGTAGCGTGCCTCTTGGTGCGCATTCTGCAGCGGACGATAACGCTCTCGGGTCGGTTGGTGTCGGTGAAGAGGTGTGGATTATCGCAACACCATCCAGGGCGCCGGCGCGGGACGGGAGCGAGGACGACTCGCCCGGGACCGGCGCAATGTTGGCGAGTTTCGCGAACGATATCGACGAGCAAACGGGCCGCGCCAGGGAAATCCCGCTTCCCCTGAAGCATACCGATGTCCAGGCGACAATCACCGGCTACATAAGCTCAGTCAACGTTCGCCAGCAGTTCGAGAACCCGTTCAACGAGAAGATCGAGGCTGTATATGTGTTCCCGCTTCCGGAAAAGGCGGCGGTCAGCGAATTTCTCATGATTATCGGGGACCGCCGTGTTCGCGGCATCCTGCGCGAGAAGGAGGAAGCGGAAGCCCTGTACAACGAAGCCCGTTCACAGGGCTTCAGGGCGAGCCTGCTCGTGCAGCATCGGCCGAATATATTCGAGCAGAAGGTCGCCAACATCGAACCCGGCAAGTCCATCGATGTGGACATCAAGTACTTTCACACGCTGTCTTACAGCGACGGCTGGTATTCGTTCGTTTTTCCGACCGTTGTCGGCCCCCGCTACAACGCACCCGGAAACAAAAACCCGATCGTCCCCCGGAAGCGCGGCGTTATGCTGGCGGCCGGGCACAGGGCGGTCCGGTATCTGAGTCCGAAGGAGCGGTCGGCACACGACCTGAGCATCAACGTTACTATCGATGCGGGCGTGGCGATCGAAGAACTGAAGGCGTCTCACGAGATTGTGGCGTCCCGGGATACGGCGGAATCGGCAAACGTTGCACTCGCAAGCCAGACGACGATTCCCAACAGGGACTTCATCCTGGACTTCCGGGTTGCAGGCGATACGATCAAATCGAATCTGCTGACGTATGAAAACCCCGACACGCACCAGGGCTACTTCACGTTGATGATTTACCCACCGCAAGGACTCGAGGCGCTGGCTCGGCGGCCGATGGAAATGGTCTTCGTCATCGACTGCTCCGGATCGATGAACGGCGCACCGCTGAAGCAGGCCAAAGCTGCCGTCGCGACTGCCCTTGACCGCCTGGAGGAGGGCGACACGTTTCAGATCATTCGCTTCTCCGACACCTCGAGCCAGCTCGGGGCATCGCCGGTGCCGGCCACACGTCAGAACCTCGAGCAGGCGCGCCGATACCTGGAAAGCCTCAATGGCACCGGAGGCACGGAGATGATCGAAGGGGTCAGGGCCGCTCTCGACTTTCCGCACGACCCGGCGCGGCTTCGCTTCGTCTCATTCCTGACGGATGGCTATATCGGTAATGAGCGGGACATTCTTGCGGAGCTGCATCGTCGAATCGGCAGTTCCCGAGTGTTCAGTTTCGGCGTCGGCTCGTCCGTTAATCGATACCTGCTGGAACGAATGGCGAAGGTAGGTCGCGGGGCCGTTGCGTATCTTGGTCCCCGGGACAGCGCAGGCGAAATCATGGCTAATTTCTTCAATCGCATCAGTCACCCCGCGCTGACTGACGTTCACATTGACTGGGGCAGCATGGCAGTTGCGGACGTTTATCCGTCGAGACTTCCGGACCTCTTTGTCGGCAGGCCCGTGGTGGTGACCGGGAAGTACCTGGGCGCCGCAGACGATATCACTGTCACCGGCGTGGCCGGTACCGTGAGCGAAGAGTTCGCCATAGGTGCTGATGGTTTGGAGGCAGAAAACGCCTACATTCCAAAGATATGGGCACGGCTGCGGATCGCTGAACTGGCCGATCGCCAGGCGTGGGAGTGGGATCCCACCGGCGAGATCGAAAGCGCCATCAGGAACACGGCACTCGAGTACCAGTTAATGTCGGAGTTCACCTCGTTCGTCGCCGTGGACAGTTCCTATCGCACAGAGGGTACACAAGGCACAACGGTGCATCAGGCAGTCCCGGTGCCGGAGGGCGTTCGTTATGAAACAACGGTCGATCCGCGGGAAGAGCCCTGAGGTGCGATTCTGGCTGTTTCCTGGCAGCCTTTTGCTGGTGCTTGTCTTCGGTACGGCCGGGTGTCAGAGCGGCGCTGCGGCAATCGGAACTTCGCCCGCGCCGGACGAGGTGGTCGCGGCGCGTCCCCTTGGTCCGTCCGGGAAGGATACGCGATTGAGCGGCAGCACGGAGCGACTCTGGGAGGAATTGCTGCGTCTAAGCCCGTTCGTGCGTCGGGCGATATGCGCAGTCTGGGCGAACGTCGACGACGCGTGGGATGCGCGCGATGCGCAGCGATTCAGCCGGCTCTTCACCGACGACGTGAGCTTGGGGTTTGTCCAGCGCGATCTCTTGCTCGAAGGTCGCAGGGCGGTCCTCGAGCATTTTCGGAAGCAGTTCTCCAGCCTTGCACCGGACCTTCGCCAGCGTACGCAAATCAGCGGAATCCGTGCTGTGGCTACGGGCGCTCTTACCGTCGACGGTAAAGTCGAGATACTGGGCCATGGGGTTGGCGGCGATCGTTTGCCTGCAGTCTTGAAAACATTTTCCATTTTTGCCGTGATGTCTGGGAATGATGAAGACTGGAGCATCCGCACCTTGCGGATTTACGAATTGTCACACGTTGCGACGGGGACACGAACTTTCGAACGCGGAAGTTGCAGGAGCATGCCGGAACGCGACTTCAAGGCGAGCGAATATCTGCTCGGTTGATTAGGGTAGCAGCGACGTACGCAGACGTGGGAGTTTGCTGTGACGACGAAGCGTAATACCAAGCGATTAATCGTCTTCTTTGTTGGGGTTTTCGTTTTTTGTTCGTCCTGTCGTTGATCGTACGAGCCCCCTCCGTGTCCTTACTAGCGACAGCTGGATACTCGGCGCTGGCCAGTTTGGTCGTCGCTACTTGCTTTGTGCTGTTGGGCCTGCTTTTCGACAACACTCCGCCGTCAGATTGAATGCCGTAGCCCACGCAGAGGACTAGTACTTACGCCATGAGCGTGCCGGGCTCCGGCCAGCGCGCGTCGCTCTGGGCGTCTCCGGCATCGGACCGCTAGCGGACAGACTGGCTACGGGAATCGGGCATAGGATAAGAGCTGAGGCTACCGGATACCCTCGGTAGTCATGATCACGCGCTGCAGCATGCCAGAGTCGTCGTAGTACAGCCGGTCGATGCACACCGAGCGGCGGAAGCGCCCGCCGCTCGGCTCGCCGTCCCGGGGCGGCACTGAGCCATTGTGGTAAATGAAGTAGGACTCGCCGCCGAACTCGATGATCGACTGGTGGTTCGTTTCGCTGTTGCCGGCGATCTCGTTCAGGATGCCCTGGTATTCCCACGGCCCATGGATGCTGTCGCTCGTCGCGTAGCAGGTCTTCTCCGGGAAATAGCAGGCGTAGGAGAGGTAATATCGCTCGCCCTTTTTGTGCACCCACAGCGCTTCCGTGAAGTGAGGGATGTCGATGACGCGGATCTCGCCGTCCAGTTCGATCATGTTGTCCTTGAGCTTGACGTACTTCGCGACCGTGTTTCCGAAGAACAGGTAACTGTCGCCGTTTCCCTCTATGAACACGGCCGGGTCGATGTCGTCCCAGTCGTTGGGAGTCTGCGTCGTCATCTCGTTAGTGATCAGCGCCGCGCCTTTCGCGTCCCGGAACGGGCCCGTCGGAGAATCGGAGACCGCAACGCCAACCGCGAAGCCGGGATACGTGTCGTCGTGGCGCACCGTCGTATAGAACCAGTACCTGCCGTCCTTCTTCACCATGTGCGACGCCCAGGCATTGCCGGTGGCCCATTCGAAGTCAGTGGCCCTCATGATCGGCCCGTGCTCAGTCCAGTTCTTCATGTCGGTCGACGAGAACGCGAGCCAGTCGTGCATCTCGAAGAACACGTCGTTGTTCGGCGCCTCGTCGTGGCCGGTGTACAACCAGACCGTGTCGCCGTCGACGAGCGCTGCCGGATCGGCCGTGAAGACGTTCTCGAACAGCGGGTTCTCCGCGGCGGCACCGTTAAAGAACAACAGCCCGGTCAGGCACACGGCTGGAATGCGTCGGGACATCGTCGGACCTCGGTTCGGTTTATCGTTTTAGGAAGCCGGCTGCGATGAGCTCGGTGTCGGTCCTCATGCCCGGCTTCGTGCCGAGCACATAGCAACCAATAAATACTACAATATTATCTGTTGTCCTGTCGGCAGGAGCCAGCGATGTTGAAATACATGCCCGCCCCGATGCGAGTCCTTTTGTCGAGCGTGCTTTCGTTGGGCGGCTTTACAACCGGTGCCGTCGCCGACGTGGCGGAGCCTTCTAACGTCGGGAGTACGCTCGACAATCCTATCGTTGTGCAACGGGCGGACCCGTGGCTGCATCGTGTCGATGACACCGGCTGCTACTACTTCATCGGGACAGCGCCCGAGTTCGACCGCATCGAGCTGCGACATGCCTGCCGGCTCAACGACCTGAAGATTGCAGAGCCGGTCGTCGTTTGGCGCAAACGCGCCTCGGGACCCATGAGCGAAAACATCTGGGCGCCCGAGTTGCACCGTATGGACGGCCGCTGGTACATCTACTTCGCCGCCGGCGACGTCGAGACGCCGTTCAGCATCCGCATGTATGCCCTGTCGAACGGCAACGACGACCCGATGACCGGTTCCTGGCGCGAGGAAGGCCGGATCACCACGCATCTCGATACGTTCTCGCTGGACGCGACCGTATTCGAGCATCGCGGGACGCGCTACATGGTATGGGCGCAGGCGGACGCCGGGCGCACTTACAACTCCGCACTGTGGATTGCCGAAATGGACACGCCGTTAAGCATCCGTCCGCCCGTCGTGCTGCTCACCGAGCCGGACCTCGAGTGGGAGCGGCTTGGCTACAAGGTGAACGAAGGCGCAGCCGTGATCGTCCGCAACGGACGGGTGTTCATGACCTACTCGGCCAGCGCGACGGATCACCGCTACGCGATGGGCCTCTTGTGGGCGGACGCGGACGCCGACCTCTTAGATCCCGGCAGTTGGGAGAAGAGCCCGGAGCCGGTGTTTGCGACGAACCCCGATGTGGGCCGCTACGGCCCGGGCCACAACAGCTTCGTGCTGGCGGAGGACGGCGTGACTGACCTGATGATCTACCACGCACGCGACTATCGGGAACTGCGCGGCACACCGTTGACCGACCCGAATCGCCACGCCCGCGCCCGGGTACTCACGTGGGACGAGCGCGGCTTTCCGGTGTTCGGCCAAACCGAAGGCGACTGAGGGAATCAACCGCAACTTGCTCGATCCCTCGACGAGGGCTCGAGGATGGTGTGCTGATCTTCCACAGCCTCGCCAGGAGTAAAACACCCGCACGGCCACGATCGGCAATCACATCTACTACCGCTGAGTGACTGGTTGAGCGGCCGCGCCCGGGTCCCGGGGCCTGACCTCGAGCCTGACCACGCCGCCCGTGGAATCAATTGTCTCGGCCAATCTGATGCGGCTGCTTTCACTGCCGGCGCTCACGAGTTCCTGGACGATCGACCTGGCGCGGTAGCGCGCGAGCCGTTCCAGAGCCGGCCGTGCGACCTCTTCGTTGTCGACCAACGCCGTGAAGACGGCGCGATAAAAAGCCGCATCCCTCCCGGGAAGGCGTTCCGCGATGGCTGCCTGTTGCCATTGCGGCAACCGGGTTGCAGCAAACTCGTCCAGCACGCTTCGCACCTTCGGATCGTCAAAGTCGACAGGCTTCGCGGCGGCCCGATCCGGCATCGCCGCATCGGTCGCGGTCGCCAGGTTTATATGCAAACGGATCTGTTGCGTGGCCAGGGCGTGGCGATCCGTCGCCGGGTCGAAGCCCGGGTAAACGGTGAGCCCCAGTTTCGGTCGCAGCTCGAGCGCTCGGCCAAGCGCGGTCAGTTTTCCCCGGCTGTCGTCCGGGACGTCTGCGCTTCCGGGCGGAAATCCAAACCTGTCGAGTTCCAGGTCGGGACGGCCTGCCAGCTCGGCCAGTCTCTCGAACGGTGTCTCAGCGAGCGCGGCAATGTAATCCGTGAAGGTGCGTGCGACGACACCGGCGGGAGTTTCGCCGGGGTCCAGCAGCCGTCGCGCCACGGGCACGCGCACTGCGATCGTGCCGTCGCGGGCCTCGAGCAATGCGGCCGCCAGCTCGACAGGCAAATCCGCAGCAACAGGACTGTCCGCGCGACCGCCGAGTTGCAGGTTTCTGAGGACCAGCATATTGGTGAGATCCAGTTCCGCCTCATCGAGCACCAGCTGCATCGTCAGGTCCATGCGCCCGGCAAGGATGCGGCGGCCAATGACTTCGGCGATATACGGTGATAACGCGGCAATTTCGACGTCGTGGAGGTCGAGCTCGATCCCGGTCGCCTCGTGTGGCCGTGCGGGAAACCACTTGGCTGTGATTTCGCCCCTGCCCGTATCGGACACACGGCCGTTCACCGAAATTTCGATTGCCGTGTCCAGGCCGGCACCCCGGCGCACGATCGCACCGTCGATATCGTCGATGTTGAGCCGGACCGGGGTGGGTACGCTCGCGTCGGTGAATTCCACGCTGGCGCCGGATAGCTCGAACTGCGCGCCGCCGGCGCCCGTCCGATGCGGCAGCAAGGAAACGAACTCGTGCCGAAGGTTGAGTGTGCCGTCGGCCCTCCGCTGTAATCGTAGCTGCGGACCCTCGAGTCGCATCGTCCCGGCGGAAATCGCATTTGGGGATGAGCCAATCACCAGGGCGGCGGTGGTGAGCCCGGGCACCTTCAGGAAAGCTTCCTGACCCTGGATGCCGGCAATCTCGAGTCCGCGAATGACGACATCGCGCAGGATCAACGACCGTTCAATGAGACTTGCAGCCCGAATACGGGCGTCGAGACTGTCGATCGAAACCCCAGGTGTGTTTTGGCGTCGAAATAGGGTAACGTCATCAAGGGATAACGTCAGGGTGAACGGATTTACCCTAGCGGCCCCGATACCGAGCGTGAGGGCCGATTGCGCTGCTATCGCCGCTTTGAGCTTATGTTCGACGAGGCGGGGCGCCAGGAAAAATCCGGCCACTGCATACAGTGCGACGGCGGCGAGCGCCACGACCGCCATTATCACTAGTTTCCGCGTCATAGCGCTCCGGTCAGTTCCCGCAGAAGATCTTCGTCGTGGCGAATTCAAGGCCAGGCCGGTACGTTCTTCAGGGACCGGTCAGGCTCATGAGATTCCAGGATTGGCAGCGTGGCACGAGATATGAACACTAGCAATGAAGTGAGGCGCGAGCACGGTCAGATCGACCAGCGCGTGGCAATCGGCATCGGCATCCTCCTGGCCGCCGTGGTCGTTCTGGTCGTGGTGTGGTTGGGGTCGCGCGAGCCCGCACCGGAACCGATTCCCGAACCGGGGCGGCCGGTCGACACCGTCGAACCCGCGGAGTCTCCGGTGGAGCGCGGCGATAGCGCGCGCGAAATAATTGCTGAACTCTCGTCAGGCGAACCTGGCGCCGCCTATCCGCAAGCCTATGAGCGAGCGCAGGAGTTCCAGGCTGACGGCCGCCCAGCCGACGCCATGCTCCTCTATTTTTTTGCAGCGCGCGGCGGCCATGCCGACGCGGCATTCGATCTCGCGACGTTCAACGATCCGAATCATCATGCCGAGACCTCAAGCCTGATGAACGAACCCGACGCGTTCCAGGCCTATCGCTGGTATCGGCAAGCCGAGGAAGCGGGACATGCGGCCGCAAGCGAGCGACTCGCAGAACTTCGCACGTGGGCAGAGCGGGCCGCCGGCACCGGAGATGCGGAAGCCGAGCGGCTGTTGCTGCAATGGGAGTGAACATTCATGGGAGATAAGCATTTTGCTGCGCGGCGACTGAACGCCGTGTTCATAGCGGCCGCCTGCGTTCTGGCCGGCGTCGCGCAGGGGCAGGTCACGCGGCCTCTTCTGCAAGAGGGCAAATCTGCGCTTTACCAGCGAGTAATCGCGGTCCCGGGTGCCGAACTGGCAAGTACTCCAGGAAATACCGCCGACATGCGGGCCGTGGCTCCGTTTACCACCTACTACGTCTACGATAGGGCGACCCAGGGACAGCGGGAATGGCTTCAGGTCGGCACGGACAGTACCGGTGCCACCGATGGCTGGTTACCCGACGAAGAAGCGGTCGCCTGGAAGCAGACTCTGACCGTGGGGTTCCGCGACCCGGAACAGCAGGAGCGCGTGCTGCTGTTCGGAGATCGCGAGTCGTTGAAAAAGATCATCGATGAGAACGATGCGGAGACCTATCGGCGCTTGCGGGAGCAGGCTGCGGGGGGCAACGCGGAAGATTCCCCGGTGGTGGCCATTCAGCCCGAGAATCATGTCGACATACGTCGTGACTTCTACCTGATTCCCATATTGGATCACGAAGACGTGCTGGTAAGCGGGCAGCAGGGCCGCCTGCTGCGCGTGGCCACGGTGCCATTGCAGGATACGCCGGAGATTGCGAGCACCTACCGGACCGGGCTCGTGTTCGTCATTGATTCAACCGTGTCGATGCGCCCTTACATCGAACGAACGAGCACCGTGATGCGGCAAGTGTACCGTTCCATCGAGGAAGCGGACCTGTCGGATCGGGTCAGCTACGGACTGGTGGCGTTTCGCGACAACACGGAAGCCGCGCCCGGGCTCGAATACGTGACTCGTACTTATGCAGACCTCGCGGACGGCAGCAGCGGCGATGAATTCCTGTCGCGCATCGAGGCGGTGGAAGCGGCTCGGGTCTCGAGCGTGGGCTTCAATGAAGACGCTTATGCCGGTGTCGCGGAAGCCATCCGCTCCATCGACTGGAGCGGCTACTACGCGCGATACATCATCCTCATCACGGATGCCGGTCCTCGCACCGGCGACGATCCGCTGTCAACCACCGGGCTGGGCGCGCAGTCGCTCAAGCAACTGGCGGACGACAAGGATGTTGTCATCGGTGTGTTTCACCTGAAGACGCCCTCCGGCGCGGAGGATCACGCGTACGCGGAAGAGGAGTACCGGCGCCTGTCGGAGGTCAGCGACATCGGCGAATTCTATTACCCGGTTCCGACGGGCGACGTCGGGCGCTTCGAGGAAGCGTTGACCGCCCTGACGGAACAACTTACGGCGCAGGTTCGTGCGGCCGCGAGCGGCCGACCGCCCGAGCGACGAGCGGCTACTGCGGCAACAGGTACTGAACTCCAGGCGTTCGAGGAAAAGGTCTCGCGCCTGGGATACGGTCTGCGAATGCGTTACCTGAAGGAGCAGGGCGGCCAAGGCGTGCCGTCGCTGTTCAACGCGTGGATGGTCGACCGGGATTTCGCCGACCCGACCGAGCGGGCGCTGGACGTTCGGGTGCTGCTGACTCGAGACCAGCTGAGCGATCTGCACGAAGTGTTGCGCCAGGTGCTGATCGCAGCCGAGGAGGGTGCGCTCGCGCCGGACGATTTCCTGGAGGACCTGAAAAGCCTCGCCGCCACGATCAGCCGAGACCCCGAGGCCGCTCAAACGGCCACGCGCGCTGTCGGCGGAGAAAGCCTGGCCGATCTCGGCTACATGCGTGAGTATCTCGAGGGACTGCCTTACCGGAGCGAGGTCATGAACCTCGACCTCAGTATCTGGGAACAATGGCCGGCGCAGCGTCAGTTCGAGTTCATCAATCAACTCGACAGCAAAGTTGCGTATTACCGCGCGCTGCACGACAACGTGGACCTGTGGGTGTCGCTCGACGAGGGACCGGTCGATGGCGACTCGGTCTACCCGCTGTTGCTGGAGGCATTGCCCTGAGGTCGGCAGTTTTTTCGCTGCGTAATGTTGTAAAGAGCTATCAATCCGGCGGCGCCGCATTTCGCCTGACGATTCCGCGCCTGGACATCATGCGGGGTGCCAAACTCGCTTTCGTTGGCGAGAGCGGTTCGGGCAAAAGCACGCTGCTCGAACTGCTGGCAATGATCCTCCGTCCGACGGCGAGCGACGCTTTTCGTTTTCAGCCGGCACAGGGCTCCGACAGCTACGATATCGCCGAGGCATGGGATGCGGCCGATCCGGATCTGCTGGCCGGTCTGCGCAGCCGGCATATCGGTTATGTGCTGCAGTACGGGGGGCTCCTTCCATATCTAACCGTGAAGGAAAACATCGAACTTTCGCGGCGATTGCTGCATCTTCCGGCGGAGGGCGCGGCTGAACGCTGGGCGGACAGGCTGAACATAGCCGCGCAGCTCGGCAAGCGACCTGGAGAACTGTCGGTCGGGCAGCGGCAGCGGGTCGCGATCGCACGGGCACTGGCCCACGATCCAACAGTCCTGATTGCCGACGAGCCGACAGCAGCCGTCGATCCGCTCAATGCCGAACGCATCATGGAAGTGATGGTGGGGCTCGTGGACGAAACTGGTGTCACGCTGATCGTTGCAAGTCACGCGCATCGCCTGATGCAAAGTGCCGGACTGCGCATGATCGATCATCGCATCAGCGCCGACAGCGGTAATTCAATGCAGGTCACGGTATCCCATGCCGCAGAATGATTCGCAATCAGAACTGCTCCTGACGCTTGCGTTGCGCGATTTCCTGCACGAGCGCGTGATGTCGGCGTGCTTCGTTCTCGCACTTGCCGCCGCGCTGCTGCCTTTGCTCGTGTTGTTCGGCCTGAAGTTTGGCATCGTCAGCAATCTCCTGGCGCCTTTGAAGGAAGACCCGCGTTACCGGCAGATCCTGCCCACCGGCAGCGGTCATTATGAGCCGCAGTGGTTCGAAGCGATGGCCGAGCGCGCGGACGTCGCCTTCGTTGTACCACGGACGCGCTCGATTGCCGCGACCATGCGATTGCGAGACCCCGGCGCCCCGAGCGGGCGCATCATCAGTGTCGAGCTCATCCCTTCCGCGGAAGACGACCCTGTGCTCCAGGGCCTGGACGCGCCGGCGGGATTCGATCGCATCGTGCTTTCGCTGGATGCGGCGGACAAGCTCGGCGCCAAGGCCGGCACGCGGATCGAAGGCATCGTGTCGCGAACCTGGTCAGGTCAGCAGCAGACCGAGCTTTTGCCGCTGCAGGTCACGGGGGTTGCCTCGGCAGGCGCTTTTGCTCGCGAAGGCATGTTCGTATCACATGATCTTCTCGTCGCCATCGAGGACTTTCGCGACGGTCGCGCTGTGCCGACCCTCGGATGGGAGGGCGGCGACGAACGCGATGCCAGCCGATCTTTTGCGGGGTTTCGGCTTTATGCGCGGGACATCGAAGATGTTGCCGGCCTTCGTACCGGCCTGATGGCGCAAGGCATCGACGTCCGCACCCGAATTGCGGACATCGAACTGGTCGCGGCGATGGACCGAAACCTGAGCATCGTATTCTGGATCATAGCGATCATTGTCGCGGCCGGTTTCGGGCTGTCATTCGGCAGCAGTGTCTGGGCGAACGTTGACCGCAAACGCCGTGAGTTCAGCGTTTTGCGTTTAACCGGGTTTCGCAGTCGCAGCATCGCCTGGTTCCCGGTCGTGCAGGCGACGATGACGGCCGCTTTGGGCTGGTTGATCGCCGCAATCGTTTTCTTCGCGGTTCAGACGGTCCTCAACGCCTTGTTTGCCGAGAACATCGGTGGCGGCGAAGCGGTGTGCCGCCTGCTGCCCGTCCACTTCCTGGTGGCACTGCTGCTAACGGTCGTCGTCGCAGCGATGGCCGCCACCCTTGGTGGCTCACGCCTGGCGCGCCTCGAACCCTCACTGGCATTACGCGACGCCTGATTGGCCGGAGTGCGTAGATCTATTTTGCCCCGTTCACGAGAACTGATGAGAATCGAAACTTCCGGGCGTGGCGCCGCGAACGCATCAGGACCGCATCGTGAATGTGGTGCCGCTCCGGGCGCAACAGAAAATCGCTGCGGCCGTATTTTAAGAAGTTGGTCTTAATGAGGTAACTTTTTCCGAACTTCAGCGAAATCCGGTGGCACGAACTTAAGGGTCGGCATTCTTCCTGGTCAGAAGATAAGCTTGTGCCGCGATCGTTCCTTGCGTGGGTCGAGGCCGTGGAAAACGATCGCCTCTTCGTCAGCAATCCAGGTAAAAGGTTCGTTGGTGTAGGGGTCCACCTTGTCGTTCACTCGCATGCGCGTAGCGGCCTCATCCGCGCCCGTTCCCGCCGCCCTGAGCTCAGCAACCAGAAGGGCTGCCCGCCGCACACCCTCGAGGTCAGACACTCGAACAGCGTAGTCGGAAATTCTCCAGTAGTCGGCCGCCATAAAAAGGTCGCCTGTGAAGTTGTAGAGGCGGCTGAACGGACGGTAAACGGATTTCTGCAGGTCGAAGGCAAGCCCTGCGGCTTCCGGGATTTCATCGTAGGGAACATCAAAGGTGTCGGCCAGGTCGAGCATCATACGGGCCTGTCGGTTACTGAGATCCTGCGGCTGCCAGAACGGCTGGAGCAGCATCCACGCCACCCGATCCCAAGTATTGGATGCCAAAGGCACGGGCTGGTCCTCGTTTTCCTTGATGCCCTTGTCGAAGAACATCCACTCTCCCGCGAGGCTACGCCTCATCGAGCGTTCCTCGATTGAAAATTGCTGAAGCCACGACCTTGGGATTGCATCCGCCGCGTTTTCCTGCGGGAGGCGGCGCAATACGAGATTGCCGAGTTTGAAGTGCCGGACGATCGCAGCCGTCGAGATCATCTTGGTGATGAGCGTACCGGAGTTCTCGAGCACCATGCGCCAGTAGAGCAAGTCCCTGTCAAGCGCGGTGCTGGCCGCCGCAGCGTCAGCTTGTGTCGCCGACCTCCACGCGTCCGCAATATGCAGTCGCTGTCCCTCCAGGATCACGCCGTACGCGGGAAGTGGCGCGGCTGTCCCGAGTGCCTTGGCTTCCTTGAACTCCGTCATGTCGATAAGCGAGCGGTAACGGTCGAGAAGCCAGCGCTCGTCGGCCAGCCACTGTTCGACAGCCTGCCCTTCGGAGTCCAGGATCCGGAAACACTCCGCCTCTGACTCCGGGCACGCTGCAATGACCTGAGCCACGGCGTCACTTCTATCCGCCCGGAAGTCGTACTCCTCATTGAGAGGGTCCCCGGACCTGTCGAACTCCGGACCTGCCTGCTCCATCCACTGGTAACGCTCCATCCCGAGCGCCAGAGGATCTGCATCAGGTGCTCCTGCGAATCCCAGGACGAACAGGTACGAGTTCCTGTCGCTGAGGAAGGGAGAGCCGGAATCGTGAACCGTCTTTATTGCGGCGATTTCGGCGCTTGGCGAACGGTCATGCAAATTAGCCAGGACGAGGACTGCATACGCTGCGAGCGCCAATGCCAAAGCGCCGCCGAGAAGCCAGGAAAGTTTTTTCGCCAGTCGCCCGAGCATTGGGAAATGATAGCTTATGCGGCGTTGGGAGTACTGTGATGTCCGGCAAACAGGAGCGTAGATTGCGCGGTACTACGGTGCAACTTTCGACGGTTTGACGTCAACTGCCTGAACCGGGCATCAACCCTTCAGAAGATCAGCGAGCGCGGCTACAGCAACATCCAGCTCCGCTTCCGTGTTGTAGTAATGTGGCGAGAGTCGCAGAATCGAGGCCTGATGCTTCTCGTCCATGTCGATCACGCCATCCTCCCTGCACGAGGCGCTCGTATTCACTCCGAGCGCGCGTAGCTGTTTAACGAGTGCGGACGAGTCGCGTCCGGTAGCCACCGTCACGATAGCGCTCGTTTTGGCTCCTCGATCCATCAATTCCAGGTTTTTGACGGTGGCCAGCCGCTCGCGCAGTGCCCTTGCCAACTTCTGCGTGCGGTGCATCGCCGCCGTACCTGCTTCCAGGGCATGACGTGCAGCTTCGCCGAGACCCAGGACGAGGGCATACGCGAACTCCCAGTTCTCGAAGCGGCGAGCGTTATCGGCCAGTTGAAAGTCACTCGATGCGATCCACTTCGCTCCACGCATGTCGACGTACAGTGGATATGCGCCGCGCTGCAAGGCGCGATCACTAACGTACAGGAATCCGATTCCCCTCGGCCCGCGCAGGAACTTGCGTCCGGTAGCCGCCAGGAAATCGCAACGCAGGGCCTCGACGTCGACCGGCAGTTGCCCTACGACCTGGCACGCATCCACAACGTAGGGCACGCCGGCCGACTCGCAGACGGCGCCGACCCCGTGCGCATCCTGCACCGTTCCGCAGTTCGTCGGCACCCAGGTCAACGCAACGAGTCGACAACGCGGATGATCTGCCAGGTGCGCGACGCTTGCGGGATCGACGCCACCCTCGGGGAGATCCTCGGCGCGCACGATCTCCACGCCGCAACGGCGGGCCAGGGACAGGTACATCAGCTGGTTGGACGGGTAGTCCAGCCTCGTCGTAACAATGCGATCGCCAGGCGCGAAGTCGAAGCTCGACAGGGCTTGCGCAAGCGCCACGGTAGCGTTCTCGACAATCGCCACGTTGCGTGCCGATGCGCCGACCAAAGAACCTAACCGTGTGTAGCAGTCATCGATCCCGCTCTTGGCTTCCGCCTCGGCTTCATAGCCGCCAATCCGCGCTTCGCGCGACAAATGTGCGGTCATGGTGTCAACGACGCTCGCGGGTGGCAGCGCGGCCCCGGCATTGTTCAGGTGCACACGCTCGTGGCAGCCGGGGGTTTGCGCGCGCCAGGTGTCAAGCGTCTGTTGGGGCGTCATCTGCATCTGGGAGTAATTGTAATTCGAATCCGGCGAAACGATGACTCGAATGGGTTTCCGAGCCACCCAGGTTGCGCCGCAGGTGCATATTTTTCCGAACACCGACTTTCGACCGCCAGCCCGGGTCACGGTCTGTTCGCCACCGCACCGAACGCGGCGGAGGACCATGGGAGAATTCCCGTTGAGCTCGCGCGACGGCGTCCGGAGTGGCGCGCGAGAGAGCAAGAAGAGACTGTACAGTGGGGGCCGGCGCGGAGCCGGCAAAGAAAAGTGTGATGCTGCACGAATCTCGGCACCGGGCCGAACTGATCGCGCGGTGCAAGTCGAAGGTCGCTCTCAGATGTGCGCCCCGTGACGTCGCTATGCCGCAGAACGGGGTACCGCTGATCCTCGACCTTCTGATCGATATGCTGCGCGCTGAGTGTCTGAGTCGCTCCTGTTTGAAGCGGGCGGGATAGCTGGGTTGGTAGTGTTCAGCGTCGAGGTGGTGTCGCCTGAGGTGGGGACTGAATCCCCGGTTCCCGTCGCGGGCATACCCGCTTAATATGCCTTCTCGTCCCGAAACCAGATGGTCATTGTTCGCAGGAGGATCTTGAAGTCCAGCAGCAGGGACCAGCGGCCCAGGTACTCCAGGTCGTAGGCGAGGCGTTCCCTCATTTCGTCAACGTTTGCCGTCTGACCGCGACAGCCGTTGATCTGCGCAAGTCCCGTGATACCCGGCGCTACCTTGTGGCGCACCATGTAACCGCGGATCAGCTTCCGGTACTCCTCGTTGTGAGCGACCGCGTGCGGCCGCGGACCGACCACGCTCATGCTGCCCTGCAGCACGTTGATGAGCTGAGGTAGTTCGTCCAGTGAGTAGCGGCGGAGGAATCGTCCCAGGGGCGTCGTACGGTCGTCGTCCCTGGACGCCTGCCGGACGGATGCGCCGTCATCGGAAGTCGTCATGGTCCGGAACTTGTAGACAACGATTTCCTGTCCGTCCAGGCCATAACGCCGCTGCCTGAAGATGACGCTCCCCGGCGTCGTGAGCTTTATGGCGGCCGCAATGATTGCCATGAACGGCAAGGCGAGCAGCAGCATGATGGAAGCCAGAACGACGTCACTCGCGCGCTTGCACAATCCGCGAAGTCCGTGAAACGGAGTTTCGCAAAGCGCGACGACGGGGATGCCGTCCACGTCGGTTGCCATCGATCGCATCAGGTCGAACGAGAGCAGGTCGGGCACGAAATAGAGGGATGCGGTCGTGTCGGTGAGGTCGTCCAGCAATGCCCGCGCGCGCTGCGCGTAGCTTACCGGGATCGCCACGAAGATCGTATCGATGCGCTCGCGCTGGGCGTACTCCCGCAGGTCAGCGAACTTGCCCAGTAGCATGCTTCGGTCCACGTCGCCCAGTCGATCCGGGCTGCGGTCATCGAAATATCCCTTGAGCGTCAAGCCGAGGTTCTGTCGTTCCATGATCGACCGGCCCAATCGCAAACTCGCCTCGTTGACACCTGCAATGACCGCTACCTGCGCTTTCCCGGAGCTGATCACCATTTGCCTGAAAATCTTTCGTAGCAGCACCAGCACCGCAGCCGTGCACGGCGGCGTGATCGTAAACCACGTAAACAGAACGCGGCGTGAGTACTCGTCGGAGACCTTTGTTGCGTAGCCGAGGAAAGCCAGTATTGCCACGACAGCCAGCCAGGACATCGCGGTTCTCCGCACGACGCTCCAACTGGCGGTGAATGCCGTCCAGTCCTCGGCAACCTGCCTGCGCATGACCATGTAGTAAAGAAGCGCGGATGTCACGGCCAGGAATGTGTAGTGATCGCTTACATCGATCTCGTATAGCTTTACACAGAGCATGAGCGCCAAGATGGAAATGACGGGCGGAGCTACCATCTGCAACACGGCGATAGTGCTTGCGGTCGGTCCAAGCCGTAAATAATCACTGTTCATTGTTATGCCCAAAGCATCCACCTGCGGCCCAAAGCTGCAGACACCCGTGCGGCGAACCGCCTGATTTTCAGAGGAGCTTCCGTTCGCCAGAGAAAGTGAGGTCGTCACAAAGGTAGCGTCTTGTGACAAGACGAACTGCTAGCATAGCCGCACGAGAATCGCTCGCGCTACTGTCTCCGGATTGCTACATGCGCTTTGAAGAGGATACTGTCGCGAATCGGTGACAGGTCGACGCGCCGTCGGTTACTGCTGGCTGACCTTGCTGGCAATGCGCTCCAACCGTTCGGCGATCTCGACTTCCGGCAGCCATCGTCCAAGGACCATCACACCGGCACGGCGTTTGACGTTGCCGACGTCCTCGAGCGGATTGGCCTCGAGCAGGATGAGGTCCGCACGTCGTCCAACGGCTACCGTGCCGAATTCCTCGGGCGTGCCGAAGTACGCGGCCGGGTTGCGCGTGCCGGTTACAAGAACCTCGTACGGCGATAGACCGGCCGCAACCATCATCGCCATCTCATGATGGATGGAAAAGCCGGGGACGTTGAAGAACTGCGGAGCATCCGAGCCGAGCGCAATCGGCGCGCCGGCATCGTGCAGCGCTTTCGTCAACTGCCGGCGAATTTCCACCAGCCGCTCGGCTGCCTCCGGCTGGAAGTCCGGTCGCGCGCGAAACTCCGCCTTTGCATCTACCCAGTCGTCCAGGACATCCGGAGGCATGTAACGCATCTCGGGCCGCCGGATCATTTGCCCGGCTTGCTCCGGTGAGGCGAGATGCTCGACGAGACTCAACGTTGGTACGTTCCATGTGCCCGCCGCCAGCGTGCGCTCGACCGCTTCGGGGATACGGTCCGTGTCGGCGATATCGACAACTCCGCTGCCGAAGAAACCGGCTTCCCTGTCCGGCATGTCACGGTAGCCGGGCGCAAGAAACTCTACGTACCGATCGAAATGATCAATGGAAGCCTGGCCGGCCTCCAGCGCCCCGACCAACCCGACTTCCTCCGGAACGTGACCGGCGAAAGGAATACCGACCTCATGCGCCGTTTGCGCCATGCGCTCATAACTTTCCACCGGCATTCCAAAGACCTTTAGCAGGTCATAACCGGCATTCGCCCGCTCGCGCACGGCACGCCCGGCATCCTCGGGAGTGGGGGCATTGTTGCCGCTGATGCCGGGCGCGGCCGCGTAGATGGTGGGACCGATCAACTCGCCGTCCGCCGTCTGGTCCCGAAGCTCGAGGTGCAGTGGACTGCCCGCCATGCCGCGGATGGTAGTGACGCCGTTCGAAACGTACAGGAACAGCACATCCTCAGCCCATCGGCGATCGCCCGATCCGGGAATGTGAGCATGCATCTCGGCGAGTCCGGGCATGAGGTAGCGACCGGCGCCGTCGATCCTCTCGGCGCCTTGCGGCACGTCGACCTCGTCTCCGGGCCCCATCGCGCTGATGCGCCCGTTGCTTGTGACCACCGTATAGCCGGGGAGCACGTGCTCGCGGTCCATCGGGATGACTGTCACGTCGACGAACGCGAACGCCTCCTGCGATTGCGCGGGTGCCGCAGCAGCCGCTTCCACAGTCGGCGGTTCGGCTTCTCCACATGCGGAGATGAGGAGCAGAAGCAAGCTGACGGGAAGCAGCGCGAGAGCCTGCGATGATCGAGCGACAGTGTGCCAGCCGCCTGTTGCGAACGTGCTCGTGCGGGAAAAGCGGCTGCTTCTATCCATCGTCGGCCCCTGGCGTTTCGGACGGGTTTCGCTCGTATATTAGAACAACGGTCGGGGACGTTCAGTCAATATCACACCGCCTTCGCAGGGTTCACCACCCCCCGCTGTCGGCCGCCGCGTCCGCGCCGACCTGTTGCGAATCGACCGCGTGCTGGACCTCGAGTGCATAATGCGCAGTGCTCGAGCTGTTCCCGACGCGGTCCCTGGGAAGGTACTAGCGTCGCCCGCAGGCGATCTTCAGCGATGAAAAATCCTGCGTATAGGCCGGCGCCTCGGATGCGGCACGTCCCACGAGCCCGTTGTGCGAAGCCAGCTCTGCTCCGCCCTCGTCGGAATCCCCAGGCGACGGCGGAAAGCGCATCCAGCGGCCGTAGCGGATGGTTTCGCCTGTCCTCCAGGATGGGCGGACGGACCAGCGATAGTCGCCGCAATTGAGCTCCATCGGCACCGTGTAGCGCGGCTCGGTAATGCTTTCCTCCGCCAGAACAAGATGGTCACGGTCATAGATCTCGACGTCGTACCAGGTAGCCGACTCGTCGAGCGTGTCTGCCTCGAACGGGCTGCCGGTCACGTCGGTGACTTGCATTGCCCACGCGAGTTCGGGTTGCCCTACCTTGCTGACGAAGTGCAGCGGGTTCTTGCGGTCGGCCCGTGCGGTATCCGTGCTTTTGGGCGTAAGTGAACGCGGCAGTTCTATGCGGTTGTAGACGCGGGCCGCGATCTCCTGGCCCAGGTAATGGCGCGCATAGTTGACATAAGTGTGCCAGAGCCTGTTGTTGTCGTCCGTCCAGTTGCGGAGCGAGTCGCTGTCCCGGTAATGCGCGATCGTTCGATAGAGTTGCACGTTATTGTTGATTCGGCGCAGCGAGGCGACGGCTGTTGTGGTGATGGTCGCATCCCCGCCTTGCACGTCGATCGACACGCCATCGAAATTGACGTGCAGCACCGCATCGGAATCCTCGGGAAGCGGCGTTGTGGGTCCGACAATTTTCGAGTTCAGTTCCGGGACACGGCGCAGCCGCGAGTAAACATCCATCGCCAGTCCGTCATCGGTAAGCGGTGTGCTCCCGGCGTCTACAAGCTCCTCCGTAAGGGCATCGCGTAGCTGCTGGACCTCGCGTTGCCACCCTCCCACCAGTCCGCCGATGATCGACCCGGGGATGGCCGTGCCGGGGATGCGCATATCCACCGGCACGGGCCCAACCTGTTTCCTGACCCGGCCGGCCTGGTGGCCGGCGACGACTCCGCCCACGAGTCCATAGGTGTTCTTCTCGTAGCTTCCCGAGACTCCCTGGTCCGCCGGACCCCGCGTCGCAACGACGACGATGGCGTCCACCTGTGCCCGCAACTCTTCTGACATGTCCTCGCTCGGCTCAGGCGGCGGCTTGTTGTGCAGGCTGGACGGTGGCGGCGGCGCACCCGCGAGGCTAACGCCAGCTGTCGCCAGCACCACGCTTGCAATGATGACCGAAAGTCCGATCACGGACAGGTTCGTGCGGGCTCGCATCCCGGTTGGCATCCGATCCACCTCGCCCTTGTTGTTCTTGTTTCCTCATTAATACCAGCAAGGCGGCGCCGGGTAAACGGACACCGGTGTGGACAGAGCAATCATACGGGATGACCGACGAAGGCAGCTTCCCTTCGCATACTATGGCAGGTTCGAAAGCCTGGCCCGGTGGCTCGGTGACAAGCCTGCGCAAGTTGAAGTTTGAGTAGCCAGATTGACGCGCTGTGGTTACTGGGGCAGGGGGTGCTTCAGGACGATGCGTGCCTGATCGACCCAGAGCGGCTCGCGCAGTATGAAACGGGCGGCGCTCAAGACCGGGCCATCGTCGGGTATCGAGTCCGCGGGATATTCGAGGTCGTAGACGTTGACGCTGCGATAGGCTGCGATCTGTCCGCAGTCGGCCGGGGTGAGTGCCAGGTATTTCGGGATTTCACCGGGTTCCGCCGGCAGGCTCGGCTCGCCTTGCCCGGTTGTTCGCCAATGCCCGCGCAGCCCCGCCGATAGCACGAAGCACTGCAACCTGCCGCTCGCCGCGGACTGAAGGATCTCGTCGACTTCCGTCTTAAGGAGGCGCGCCGCCTCTTCCAGCGAGTAATGCGGCTTCGCCTTGCGCTGCTTGCCTTTACCCTCGAAGCGGACGCTTTGCAGTTCCCTGAAACGGCAGGCCTGCGTCGGGGTCATCGTCTCGGACCCGCTGACGGTCTGCACGCGTTCGTACGACCTGGCCTCTCCGATGCGAAGCCGCTTCAGCAAATTATCCAACCTGATCACGAAACCGACCCTTAGGTAGTAAGAACTACAGGCCAGCTTAAGGAACCTACACAAGGAGTCTGTGATCGGCTTCACATCGGTTGGCACATAACCGGCGCTTCTATCACGGTCTGTGACGAGAGAGGCCGGGAGTTGAATGTTGTAGTACGATCTGCTTCTGCCATTCACGGGTCGCGCCAGGCATCAGCGGCGCTTCCGAGGGCAGTAGAACCGGCGTCCACGCCGGCCGTTCGATCCTGGAGATACTTTAAATGAAGCGCACTTCGTCGTTGCGGTTTGTCGTCATTCCCATTTCTACTTGCATCTTTTGGGCATACCCGGCCCTTGCCGATATAACTCTGCAGGAGCAGTTCTCGGTGCGCGGCGAAGGTGTGATGAGCTTCGCCAACATGTCAGGAACGTCCACCATGTCCATATCCAATGACAAGGCGAGTTCGAAGGGCGAAGTGAAAATGGAGTCACGGCTTGCTCGGATGGTGGCCGGCAGGCAGGGAAGCACGGCGGAAATCGTTCGGCTGGACCAGGGAAAGCTGTACCAGCTCGACATGAAGGAACGGCGCTACACCGAGATATCGCTGGCGGAGCAGCGTGCCGAACTCGAAAAGGCTTTGGAGCAGGCACGCGAAACCCAGCAGCAGCAGCCGATGCCGGTGGATGAGTCACAATGCGAGTGGTCGGAGCCGGTCACTGATGTGACACGCGGCGAGCGCGAGTCGATCGCGGGCTTCGACGCAGAGCAACTCAGGATAGCGGCCACCCAGTCCTGCACCGATCCGTCAACCGGTCAGGTCTGCGATTTCTCCATCACCCTCGAGCAGTGGCTGACGCCGGAATTCAGCGACGAGGCCCTGAAGTTCTATCGCTCCTATGCCGAACAGATGGGTTTCGATGCCAGCGGATCCGGCGAGATCACCCAGCGTGCCGAGACCCTGCTGGGCCGGTACCCGGGCCTCTGGGCCGAGATAGCCGAGGCGGCCGGTGGCGTGGACGGGTATCCGGTCAGGAGCCGTTTCGCCCTGGCCATCGGGGGCCCGCAGTGCGAGCAGGGGAAGCAAAACAGTGGCGTTACGGCAGCTGACGTCGGTGAATCGGTCGTCGGGGGCATCGGGGGTCGCGTTGTCGGTTCTCTGCTCAAGCGGCGGAAGAAGGAAGAGCCGGTTGCCACGGTCCAGGATTCCGGGATGATTCAACTGCTGGCCATAAGCAACGAACTCGTTGCGGTTTCGCAGGAGTCGGTTGATCCGGCGGCATTCGAGGTACCGGCCGGATTTACGAGGGCAGCGGAATAACCTCGCTTGCGCTTACTCGGGTGCAGCGAACACCTGTACCCAGTAAACCACGTGCCGGCTGTCCGGGTTGACCGCGCGGGCGACACCGGTCTCGGAGTAGCGCGGGTTCATCAGGTTCGCGCAATGCCCCGGGCTGGCGAGCCAGACGTCGACAACCTCCCCGGCGGTCGTCTGGCCGCCGGCCACGTTCTCTGCGACGGAAGCCCAGGTATATCCTGCTCGAGTGACCCGTTCCGCAGGCACGCTTTCGTCAGCGCCCTGATGGCCAAGCAAACTGTGCACTGCCATGTCCTGCGCGTGCCGCCGCGCGGCACGCTCCAGTGCAGCATTCGCTGTCAGAACCGTCGTGGCATCGAACCTCCTGCGACCGCACCGCCGGCCTTGCGAGCGTGCCTCGTTGACCATCTCGATTACCAGCTGGCCCGCCGCAGCGGCATCCTCCTCCTGCTCTGGAGGAGCGAGCGGCGTCGCAAATACCATCCAGATAGTGTCGCCACGCCGATAAGAGCCTGCTTCAAGTAGTTCCTTGTCTGCCACGATGTCGCAAAAGTGCTGCGCAATGAGCTGCGCCACGACGTCATCGCCGTCGTCGGTACGGATGCGTAACGAGGCCGACTTTTTCGCGCGGTAACCCGATTCCGAAGTTGCCGTTTCCAGTTCATCGCCGCCGGCAACACGGCGCGCCGTCTCGTTAAGCCGTGCCCGCGCCCGCAACGGCTGATCAACGGCAGGCCGGTTTGCGCATCCCTCGGAACGGACCGAGTTGGCAA
Organism: Woeseiaceae bacterium; assembly: GCA_035304285.1. Classification (GTDB taxonomy): domain Bacteria; phylum Pseudomonadota; class Gammaproteobacteria; order Steroidobacterales; family Woeseiaceae; genus IDS-8. Next base: position 19,189 of record DATGQI010000223.1, on the reverse strand, counting down.
CATCGATGGGGTCGGCAACACTGCACGCTGGCGTAATGAAGACTGCGAGAGTCGCCGCACCGATGCAAAAAGACCAACGACGCGATGGACGCTTCGTCAAAGCGGTTTCCGGGAGCGCGGCCGTAATGACCTCTGCATATCAAGCTCCTTCAAGTATCCTGCAGAAAGACGCCCGGGCACCCTGCGCGGCGTATCGGATATCATTGCGACAGATGTGCAGCAAGAAGCGTACCAGAGGCGCCATGAATCCTGGGTACCGGGGGCGAAGCATTGATCAAACGAATTATCGAGCAAATCGCGGGAAGCCTTTCGCAGACGGATACCGCTGAAGTGCAAGTGGATCGCGATAGTGCGATCCGCAAGGCAACTGCTGTGCTGATGCTGGACGTCGCGCTCGCGGACAAGGAATTTTCCCTGGCTGAACTGGAGCGCCTCGAGGCGCTTGCCGAGTCACATTTCGGCCTGGGTCAAGAGGAGGCCGCGGACCTGGTAGAGGAAGCTCGAAACGAGGCCGAACATCTCGTTTCCCTCCACGAGTTCACTCATTTGCTGCACAACCACCTTTCCGAGGAAGAGAAAGCTTCGATAGTCGGGATGCTGTGGCAGATCGCGTATACCGACGGGCACCTCGACAAATACGAGAACTCACTCGTGCTCAAGATCAGCGATCTTCTCTACGTCAGCCGGGGACGCGTCATGCGTTTGAAGCACGACGCGAAGGTGGCGTTGCTGGGCTAGGGAAACTCTGCACAAGCCGGAAGAGCGCACAAGGAACCGTTGTCGGGGGGCGAACTCGCTAACCTTCACCGTACTCGCCCACGACGCGGGCTCCTGTATGCGCCTCGAGCACCATCGTACAAACTCTTGTTGGTGAGCCCTTATCTCCCGCTTCAATCGGCATCGTCAATATCCGTGGAAACTGCTGTCGATCCCGCTGTTGCAGGGAATCTTTCGAACAACTCGGCGACGACCTCTTCGATCGCAGCGCCGGGGTTGGCCAGTGCCTCTTCGGTGACACGGCCTTCCGCGATTCCTTCCCAGATCAGTTGTCTGCGTCCGGCATCGACGATATCGACGTTGGCGGTACCCATCTTGTACGTCACCGTCCGGACATCGCGTTCATATGCCGGCCAGGCCGTGTAAAGGCCGTACCGATAACCGTAGTAGCCGACGCCAAAGGTGGCAGCGGGGGCACTGCGGACCCTCATCCTCTCGTCCATCGCGACAAAGAAGTTTACCAGCAGGTCGGGATTGGTTTCGGAACGGCGGTAGCCCCGGGCCTCGAGCTCCCGGCTTACCGATCGCTTGAAGTGGGACGTTATCAGGGTCGAGTACTCGGCTCGGTCAGTTCCCAGCTCGCTCGCGAAGTCATAAGTCCGGTACGAGGCGAAGTCGGCGGAGCGATCATAGTCCGATCGAATCGTCGGACCGCTCGCGCACCCGGCAAGGGTTGCGAACAGGACTATAGCTGTAATCGGTATGTACTTTGCGGTATGCATAAGTTCGTCCTCCGGGAATCGATATGGAAAGGTTCATGTGTCTTCGTTACGACCCACAAACCGCGAGAGAAGGTACTGGAAGAACCATGATGTCGAACAGGAACGCTGCGGTCAGCGCTCCAGAATAATGTCGCTTCCCCAGCGCTGCCTGGACGTCGTTGCGACAGGCGATCATTGAATCAGCGTTGGCGCCCCCTGGCGGTGGGGTCGAAGCGTTGCTTTTATCAGTGTCCCGTCCTCGCTCAAGGGCCGGCCGGTACAGCGACTAAAAGCAAGAGGCGTGCCACAGCCTCTCCGGGACCCATAGGGTCCTTCCCAGGTGCGGCGTGCACCAGGTTTGAAAAATTTACACGCGGCGATGCACATCCCACAATCGCCGTGATCCCGGCAGCGCGGACGCGTGCCGGTACGGAACTGGCGAAATCCGGCTCCAGGAACAGGAGCGCAATGTCGAGTTCGTACCGAAGGCAAAAGATCAGCCTGGTTTCGATGCGCCTTCCGCTTCGCTTCCTGCACGTCACCCGCAGCGACTGCAATGAACGAATAGAGCCTGCGGCTCGGCCGAAGCAACGAGTCCAAACATGTCAGTTTTTCAACTGACGCGGCACGAGGTGTGACCCGAAATCGGCGGAAAGGTACCGTTCTTGCGAACGTGCCGATATCCTAGCCCGGACCAGGTGCAATTCCCCGGGGGAACCATGATCCGTCGACGCGCTGCCGCGAAGTTTCTCTGTACCACTTCGCCTCCGAAGCGCGCTTCGCTGGTGGCATTTGCGTTGATGCTTTTCGCATCTGACGCTTTTTCCGGGCTCGGCGAGCCCGGTTACATCTCATTTGTACCTGATGCGACGGCGCTGGGCCTGGTCCAGGACGGCGCGGCCATTCCTTTATGGCTGGACGCCGGCGACCAGGCCGGCGTCCTGCGGGCGGCGCGGGACCTGCAGAGCGATATAGAACGCGTGACGGGCGTGCAGCCGGACCTGCTGACCTCACCGGTTGCCAAAGCCGGTGCGGCGATCATCGCCGGCACACTTGGTCACAGCTCGTTAATCGACGACCTGGTGGCCCGCGGGAAACTGGACGTTCGCGCTATAGAAGGACGTTGGGAGTCGTTCGTCCGGGAAGTCGTCGATGCGCCAATGCCGGGAGTCGACCGGGCCCTGGTGATTGCCGGCAGCGACAGGCGCGGAACCATCTACGGCCTGTACGACGTTTCAGAGCATATCGGAGTGTCGCCGTGGTACTGGTGGGCGGATGTGCCCGTCGTGCAGCGTGACGCGCTGTTCGCGAAGCCGGTACGCCACGTGGCAGGTGAGCCGGCGGTGAAGTACCGCGGAATTTTCCTGAACGACGAGGCTCCTGCCCTGAGCGGATGGGCAACGGAAAAGTTTGGTGGCTTCAACCACAGGTTCTATGCGCACGTTTTCGAGCTGATCCTGCGTCTGCGTGGCAACTTCCTGTGGCCCGCCATGTGGGGCAGCGCCTTCGTCGATGACGATCCGCAAAATGCGCCGCTTGCCCACGAGTACGGCATCGTCATGGGCACTTCGCACCACGAGCCCTTGACGCGTGCGCATGACGAGTGGCGACGTTACGGTGAGGGACCTTGGGACTACGCGAAGAATGAGTCGAGGCTGCGGGAGTTCTGGCGCAGCGGCGTCGAGCGGGTGCAGAACTACGAGACGCTCTTCACCGTCGGTATGCGCGGAGACGGCGATGAGGCTATGTCGGAAGAGACGAACGTCGCCCTGCTCGAGAAAATCGTGGCGGACCAGCGCGATATCCTGGCCGCCGTAACGGGGCGTCCGCCCGCCGACGTGCCGCAGGTCTGGGCCCTCTACAAGGAAGTACAGGAGTACTACGAGCGGGGCATGCGCGTGCCGGACGACGTGACCCTGCTCTGGAGTGATGACAACTGGGGCAACCTGAGAAGGCTGCCGACGGCGGCGGAGCGTGAGCGCCGGGGCGGTGCCGGTGTCTACTATCACTTCGACTACGTCGGCGGGCCGCGCAACTACAAATGGCTGAACACCGTTCCGATTAGCAAGGTCCAGGAGCAGATGAACCTGGCCTGGCGTCACGGCGCCGATCGCATCTGGATCGTCAACGTCGGCGACCTGAAGCCCATGGAATTCCCGACAGAATTCTTCCTGCGGATGGCATGGGACCCGGAGCGCTGGACTTACGATCGCGTCGACGATTACTCGCACGCCTGGGCGGCGCGGGAATTTGGCGACCAGCATGCGAGGGAAATCGCTGCACTCATCAAAGGCTATACAAAACTCAACGGACGCCGGAAGCCGGAAATGCTTACGCCCGGCACTTACAGCCTGGTGAACTACCGGGAAGCGGAACGCGTCCTCGGGGAGTGGCAAGACCTGGTGAGGCGAGCAGAGCGCCTCGAAGCCCGCTTACCTGAAGAGTATCGCGATGCCTTCTTCCAGCTGGTGCTGTATCCGGTGAAAGCCAGCGCTGTCGTGCACGAGCTTTACATATCAGTTGGCAGGAACCGCCTGCACGCGCTCCAGGGAAGCGTGGTGGCGAACAAGGACGCGGCGCGAGCCAGGGAGCTGTTCGAGCTGGATGGAGTGCTTGCGGATCAGTACCACACTCGCGTTGGCGGCAAGTGGAACCACATGATGTCGCAGATCAACCTCGGTTATACATACTGGCAGCAACCGGAAATCGAGACGATGCCGGCGGTGAGCGAGGTGCGCCCGCGTGCCGGGGCGTCGATGGCTGTGGCAATTGAAGGCTCGGAAACTGCCTGGCCTTCATACGGCGCGCCGGAGGCGGTGTTGCCGCCGCTGCATGTTGCAGCGAAAGGCACGCGCTGGGTCGAGGTGTTCAACCGCGGCCGGGACGCCTTTACCTACCAGGTTCGGACTGACCATCCATGGTTGCAGGTCACGCCGGAGAAGGGGATGGTGCAGGACGTCGTGCGGCTGGAAGTCGGCGTTGACTGGCGGGCGGTACCTGCCGGCGCAACTGAGGCTTACATAGGCGTGGAGGGGAGTACCGGCGAGCGTATCGACATAAAGCTCCCGATAAACAATCCACCCGCGCCCGGCAGGTCTTTCGAACGCTTCTTCGAAACTGACGGACACGTCGTCATCGAAGCGCCAGAGGCGTCACGCTCCGTGTCCGGCTCCGGCGTTTCGTGGCAGATACTGCCGGATTTCGGCCGGACAAACGGTGCCGTTACCCCGATGCCCGTCACCGCGCCGGTATTCGATCCTGCAGCGAACGCTCCGCGACTCGAGTACGACGTCTACTTGTATTCTTCCGGCGAGATCACCGTCGAGTTGCACTGCGCACCTTCGCTGGATTTTCAGCCAGGTGAGCCGTTGCGGGTCGCCGTCTCTTTCGACGACATGCCACCGCAAACTATCGAGCTTGCGACGGCGGCAACGCAGGAATCCTGGAAGACGGCCGTCGCTGATGGGGTCCGCCGCATCACCTCGCGACATCGGGTCACCGAGACTGGTTACCACGTTCTCAAGCTCCGGATGGTGACACCGGGGGTGGTCGTACAAAGGATCATCATCGACACAGGTGGTGTACGCCCGAGCTACCTGGGTCCGCCGCCTTCCGGCAAGAGGTCTGGACGGCCTCCTGCAGCGGTCGATCCCGGCCTTGGCGTCAGCGGTTTGTCCGGAGGCGCTCCCTGAACCTGCTGTGACATCCGACGCAGCCGCTTTGCACCGATGCAAGGTGCTCGAGCACGGCATCCATATCCCTCGCCTCAGCAGCCTCGCGCATTCGAACCGAGGCTTCGTGCACCTCTTCGTCGACGGCTTCGAAAGCCTCCGTCTCCGCACCCAGGATCGACTCGATCCGTTCGAGCTCATCGGGTGAAATGTCCGGGTGTGCGGAGACACCGGTGGCATGCCGTGTCATCGACTCGTAGTCTTCCAGCCACAACGCCTGCATGAAACCGGTCATATCGGCTGCCATTCGCATCATGATCGGGAGCAGAGGCAGCGCTTCCCCGTTCGAATGCGCATGCTCTGCACCATGGTTGGCGTGACCTTGCTCTTCAGCAGTGGCTGGTGCGCGCCGCGTATCGGCCGCTATCTCGGGCATACCTTGTTCTGCTGCGTTATCGCAGCCTGCAAGTGCACACGAGAACATGATGGTGCATAACAGCCTTCCTGACGCTATCGACATTAGGGTAGCTCCGAATTAGATAAGGTTGCCAAGCCATGATGGCGGGCGACCGACAGGAGGTCAAACCGGCATTTGCTCCACGTGAGCGGTCAGATGAGCAGTGCGGCAACGAACATGCCCAGCATGGTGAACGCGATTGCTATTTTTACCGCGGTGCCGAGCAGCAAACCGATCCACGTGGCAAGGCCGACCTGCCCGGCTCGTTGAAAGTTGCGCAGTGCCATGTACTCGCCAACTGCGGCGCCGACCAGTGGCATGAATATGAGTCCCCAGAGGCCGGAAAAGATACCGAGCAAGGTGCCGAGCACTGCTCCGATTACAGCTTGCCTGCTCGCACCGACGCGCTTGGCGCCAAGAGCGGCGGCTACATAATCGGCAACCAGGCTCACCACGGTCAGGAGCGCGGCGACGCCTACAGTCCACGTGGAGATATTCGAAAAATCGTCGATCCAGGCACCGAGAAGGATGCCACCGAAGATCAGCACAGTGCTCGGCAGAACCGGCAGGATGATCCCTGCAAGACCCAGCACCATGAGGGCCGCAACGACGGTCCACAGAAGAATTTCAAACACAGGAGGGGATCCCCACCGCGTTACAGGATGCGGGCATCAACGAAGCATGTGTTGCCGGCGACCTGGTAATTGCGAGCGCTGCATCGAGAAGTCAAGAGGTGAACCTGGTTATCTCGGTCGCAATCTCTTCTTTCTCTCCCACCTCGTCGGCCGGCTTGGTAGCCAACGTACTTTCAAGTGATCGAGTGACCACGCGTTCGTCCGGTAGTCCTACCAGGCGGAACACAAGCCGGTGTTCGCCGATCATAACGTCATCGTTGTGCCGCAGCCTGGCGGCCCGGATTCGTCGACCGTTCAAAAATACGCCATTGAGGCTCTTCATGTCCGACAATGTCCATGCATCGCCTGCTCGCCGAATCATGGCGTGATAGCGGCTAAGTGCCGGGTGCTTGATTCTCACAGAACAGTCTCGTGCGCGCCCAAGCACGCTGACCGTGTCATGTAACGGATATTCGCTGCCGTTACTGGTATCAATTAATACGGCGCGCCTCCCTTCGCCGACTACTTGATCCTCTTGAGGCGCCTGGGGATGTTTTGGCCACCCCAGTTCCGTTAATGCTTGTTCGATATCCGTCTCTGAAACAGTCTTGTGTTCGTCGACGCACGCGAAGATCAGCGCAGTATCACACAGCATGTTGATCAGTCGGGGGATGCCCCTGCAGTGGCGAAAAATGTGCTCAACCAGGGCCGGCTCGAAAATAGCTGAAAAATCTCCGCCGGCAACAGCCAACCTGTGCTCGATGTAAGCTTCCGTTTCCTCTTCAGTGAGTGCTTTCAGGTGGTAGCGGAGCCGGCAGCGTTGCTTGAGCTGAACGAGTTCAGGTGAATCGATAATCGCATTGAACTGAGGTTGTCCTGCGAGCACGACATTTACGAGGCTGGTAGATCCGGGAGATGTACAAGTCACGAGCCGCAATTCTTCAAGAACACTTGTAGTGAGGTTTTGTGCTTCGTCAATGACAATCACTACTCGTGTTCCATCACGATGTTGGGCTTCGATATACCGCCGCAACAGCAGCATGAGCTCAACCTTCCCCTTGCCGAACGGGTCCAGTTGAAATCCGACCAGGATGGATTGAAGCAGCTCTATGTCCGAGAGCCTGGTCTGGGTGACGTAAGCCACGGCGGCGTTGGCAAGATTCTCCTTGAGGAACTTGTGCAACAGAGTGGTCTTGCCCGAGCCGATTTCGCCGGTGATGATTACGAAGCTGTCGTGGATACCAAACGCAAAGCCAATACTGGCCAGCGCTGCCTCATGCTTCTCGCTCAGAAATAGGAATTCCGGATCGGGCACTTGCTCGAAGGGTTTTTTCGCAAGTCCAAAATGCTGAAGGTACATCGCAGATTCCCACGGTCCTGAGAACGGCGTAACACGTCGTTGCCCATAATATAGAATTTTGAGCTGGTTTGAGGGCGGCTGAGCTGAATATCTGACCAGATCCAGGCAACCAGGCCCGCTTCTCAGGCTAACCTGCGGTGCAAGTGGTTGCACGGTACTGGTTGGCACGTTTTCGCCTGCGTACTCGGGCGACAGCGCCAGGAATGCATAGCAGGATGAGCATAGGAAGGCCGGTGCTGCCGCCGCCCTGGCCCGCGCTTACCTGTCCTTTTGGCGTAGCGACACCGCTCGGGTCCTTGATAGTCCCGTTCGGACCGAGATCAGCATCGCCATCGTTGGGACCGCCATCCTCGATCGTGAGCTGGATGCAGAAATGTCCGGGGGTCAGTCCCGACTGGTAGCTGTCGTCGCCTGGAGGCGGGCAGCTCCCACTGCTTCCCGGGGAGGACTCAATCCTGTTGTTGCTGTCCTGGACGAAATCGGACCAGCCTGAGCCGGGCCGGAACTTGCGGTATTCCGGAAATTCCCCGATCGCCGTTGACTGCGGAATGACAATCGAGACGATCGACCCGACTTCCGGCAGGTTCGCGACTTCGAAATCATAGATCCCGCTTAGGTAGTCGAAGTTGTCTTCGCTATTGCCCACGCTGCCGCCGCTGCCATTGCCGGCGTTTGCTATGTCGTTAGCGGTCACACGCGCAGAACCCGTCCGTGCGATACGCGCGGCGCTTCCCAGTTGCAGGCGAAGGCCGTGTGCCACCTGCATCCTTGCAGTGGACTGCGCTTGGAGTTCGTTCGCAAAACCCTGGCGCGCATCCGCATTGTCGGAGGCATCCGGCACCCCATCATGATCGGCGTCCGCAACCTGGGCCGCCCCGGCATCGGACAGGACGTTGACAGGAACGCGCAACGTCGAGACGGGTGAAGTGTAGTCGGCAACCACGCGCTGGACGCTCAGAACCAGGTCGTAGGGTCCCGGTGGCAAAGTTTGCGGCGCGATCTCGAGCGTCCTGTTCGTCAGCCCGCCGGAAGAAACGGCAAGTATGGCGTTGTCGGATTCGCTCCAGTCATAGATCAGGCTTCCGGTCTGGTGCCCGCCGATCGCGGCGGTTGCCGTCACGGTGCCGCCGTCGGTAAGGAGTCCGTTGACCGGCCCGATACCAGCTTGTGCCAGTTCGATCCACACTGCCGGTTGCTCGTCCCGGAACGGATCGGTTCCGAAACGGATTTCATCGGCATTGGTAATGCCGTCGCCATCGCTGTCACCACTTGCATCAGCGTCGCCCGATGAGTCCAGCAGTTGCAGGACATGATCGATCGCGTTGCTTGCGCCGTTACCGTCGTCGTCCAGGGACCCGTTCGCGACCGGTGAGTTCGCATCCAGGGGATCCGCGCCAAGTGCGATCTCACGCGCATCCGGAACGCCGTCACCGTCGGAATCAGCGGCGGCATCGATATCCAGGCCCGCCAGTATCTCGACGACGTCAGGCACGCCGTCGCCATCGGTGTCTTTCTCGCTTGCGCTCAACGGATTAAGTCCCAGGGTCACCTCCCTTGCATCGGGATAGCCGTCACGATCGTGATCGCTAACGAGGTCGACCGGGTTGATCCGGAGTTCCGCAAGGTAAGCCTCCAGTGCATTGGTGATGCCGTTGCCGCTGCTATCGCCTGCGCCGTTTGCCGTTGGCGATTCCGCCGAGTCCGCGTCCGACGCGCCGAGGATCTCCAGCCTGTCGGGTAAACCATCACCATCGAAGTCGCGCTGGTCGTCGCTCGCGTCACCCGGATTGGTCGCCGGCAGACCGAAGGCCGGAAAGGTTGTCGTCTCTATGTAATCAGCCGTGCCACCGTTGTCGCCGTCGGCGAAACTCTGTGGGTCGTTCTCATCCGTGCCATCGGTTGCTTCGACTGCGTCAGGCACCAGGTCGCCATCTGCGTCGGCAAAGGAACGTTCATCCAGCGGATCTGTCCCGGCTGCGACTTCGTCGCCGTCACTCACGCCATCACCGTCGGTATCAGCCACCAGCGGATCCGTACCTATCTCTTCTTCACGATCATTCGACAGGCCGTCGCCGTCCACGTCGACGTCAGGGCCGCCGGCGTCCTGGGGGTCGAGATAGTCGGGCACGCCATTTCCATCGAGATCGGTAGGATTGGTCGCAGGGTTGCCGTCGCCGTCTTCGTTGGAGTCCTCGTCGATGGTAAGGCGGCCGTCGCCGTCATCGTCGTTGTCGAGATAGTCCGGAATTCCGTCACCGTCGGTATCCTGGTCCGGTGGGTTTTCATCCGCCGTCGGTATCCCGTCGCCGTCGTCATCCGCATCCTGGTCATCGGTAATGCCATCACCATCGGTGTCGGGACAATTATCCAGCGTCGGGCACTCATCGAGGTTGCTCACTCCGTCGCCATCGTCGTCGCCGGTAGAATCGTCATCGACAATCGTCAGGGTCGCGCTGGAGGGCGAGCCTACGGGTGCGCCGGCATGGCTGGTTCCGGTTAATGAAACTTCAACCGTTTCATCCGGTTCCCGAAGGCTGTCATCGAGCGGCGTTACCGTGATCGATGCGGAGCTCGAGCCGGCAGGGATGGTCACGGTGCCGCTAAGTGGTTCGTAGTCGGCACCTGGCGTTGCGGTACCCGCGACCGAGTAGTCGACGGTGAGGACGCTGCCGGATTCGTTTCGAGCGCCGAGCGACACCGTGATCTCTCCGGTGACGACTGGATTCTCAGTCGCATTGGAGCCTCGTTCGGCCGTTACGAAATGCCGGCTGTCCTCGATCGTGACGGTTGCGGAGCGTGCTACTACGACTACGTCGCCTTCATCATGGAGCGTGACAGTGACGGTCTCGTCTCCTTCGAAGACATTGTCGTTTCCGCCGACATCAACGACTATTGACGCTTCTGTTTCCTGAGAACCGAGGCTTACGCTTCCTGTAAGTGGCGCATAATCGTCGCCCGGCGATGCGCTGCCGCTAACGGTATAGCGTACGGTAATGGGCCGGGAGTCATTGCCGCCGACCCGGCGCACAATGAATTCGCCGTTGTCCGCCGGGGTTTCACTCGCGGCGTCATCCGATGCCAGTACCGAGACGCGGACTTCATTGTTTCCGTCATCGTTGTCATCATTGCCGTCGTCGTCATCCCCGTTCCCGCCGTCATCGTCGCCATTGCCGTCGTCGTCGTCTCCGTCTCCTCCATCATCGTCGCCGTCATCCCCATCTCCATCGTCGTCATCATCACCGCCGCCGTCATCGTCGCCACCATCAGCCGGGTCGTCATCCGATATCGACACGCTGGCCGTCGCAGGAGAGCCTACGTCACCCACGCCATCAACTGTAGACGTCAGCGTGATTTCTACCGTCTCGATTCCTTCCTGTATCTCGTCATCGAGCGGTATCACTTCAATTGTCGTGAAATCGGAAAAAGGCGGAATGAACGCAACGCCGCTGAGCGCAACATAATCGGCCCCTGGCGTGGCGCTGCCGCCGACGGAATAATTGATAGTGACCGGCGGCAGGGGGAATCCTTGCCGGCGGATCGTGAACCGTCCGTTATCGCCTGGCGATTCGCTTGCGCTGCCGTCCGTAGCGACCACTGAGACCACCACCGTCTGCGCGTACGCGAATGGTGCAGTGAACATTATAAAAACGAACACGACGGCCCGGACGGCCGTCCTGACAAGCTGGCATGTGCCGGCGCGCGATGCTGCGCCCGCCACGAGAGTTTCGGGGTGCTGCACGGTTTTTATTCTCCAACTTCACGCACATTGGCCGTGTCTGCCCCCAAGGCTTTTTCTTTTACCTGTTCTTAAGTCTTCCTAACCGAGCCTCTGTATCGAACGTGCCCTCATTATATATACGTCATGCAAGATTGCGCGAATCCTTGATGAGGTCGTAGGCAGTGTTGATCTCGCGTGTCCTTTCCTCGGCAATCTGCCGCATGCTTTCCGGCAGGCCTCGGGACGCGAGCTTGTCGGGGTGGTTCTGGCTCATCAGGCGGCGGTACGCGCGTTTCACCTCCGCATCACTCGCATCCGGGCTCACGCCGAGAGCGGCATAGGCGTCGTCCAGTTTTCTCTTGGGTGGCGGAGTCCCGGCCGCTCCCGGTCCCGCGGAGGCCGTCCGGAGAAGCGCCTCGAGCTGCGCCACGTCACCCTCAGTGAGGCCTAGCCGGCGCGCTACGCGCACGAGCATCTGGTGCTCGGCCGGGTGCACATTGCCGTCGGCCGCTACCGCCATAACCTGCACCTGCAGAAACAGGTGGAGCAACGGAGCACGGCTGCGGGCGACCCCGGCAAACTCATCGACCGCCGCATCCAGATCGAAATCCGGCGCTTTGCCACGATTGAAAGCGGCTTTCGCTACCTCGCGCTGCGGAGCGCCGAGGTGCAGTCGGCTCATGATAGTTTCAGCCATCCTGATCTCATCGCGGGTTACGATCCGATCGGCTTTCGCAAGCGCACCCATGACCGAAAACGCGGACTCGATCAACTGCGACTGGGCAACCTTGAGCTTACCGAGCACCACGGTGCGCAACGCCCAGCTGAGCAAATAGCCGACCGCTGCGCCGATGATGAGGCCGCGAAAGCCGCCTGTGAGCAGGCCCAAAAAGGCGCCGAAAAAAATGAAGGGCATGGGGCGATTCTAGCAGCCGAAGCCGCAGGGTTACTGGAGGCTAAGGAGACTCCTAGTGCCGCCCGGCCGCCGACGTGTTGACGGCCTGGGCCGCGGCGGGGTCCGCTGCGCCCTGCTTGCGCCAGGTAAATAACCGCACCGGGGGCACGTTGCGTAGCTCGTGTTCGACTTCGGGAGTTCCCATCACCGGGCGCATGTAATCGGCTACGCGATCGGTAAACTGGTACGCGACGAAACGGCCGCCGGGCGCCAGGACCTGGTGAATCGCCCTGACTATCTCGGCTGCAAGATCCTTGGGTAAAGTGGAAAAGGGTATGCCGGAGACGACCGCGTCGGCGTTGAGGTAACCGCGTTCGTTCATTTCAGCCTTGATGGAGCTGGCGCACCCATGCACGACTTCCAGCCGGGGATCAATCGTGTGCTGAAGCATGTCGACGAATTCCGACGTGCGTTCGATGGCCAGCAGCCGCGCCTTTGGCTGCATCGCCTTCAACAGCGATCGTGTAGTTCCGCCCGTGCCGACGCCGAGTTCCACCAGGACGCTAGCTGTCTCCGCCTCGGCTGCCGTGACTATTTTACGCTCCAGGAACGAGGAACTCGGTATGGCTGACCCCACGACCCGAGGCGATTTGAGAAATGCTCGCAGGAAGGTCCAGTTGTCGTTATCCATCCATAGTCCACCATGGCAGAAGGCGCGAGCAAGATACCGGAAGTAGAACCTGCGAGGGCAAATTCAGTCGGCTTTTGAGAGCTATCCGGGCTAGAGGAGATTGTACCGGAGGTAAGGCCGTTGGCGCATTCTCTCAGGGGTCCTGCAGGGCCGCCAGTAATCACCTTGATCGGACATGCAGCGTTTTAAAAGGTAATCTGCCTTGCCTGCAGCCATTCGGATGAGCGAGAAAGTTATGAGAGATCCAATGCGGACGCTGCGGACAGCGTGCCTCGACCCGTGAAGATCTGGGTGGATGCAGATGCCTGTCCTGTCGTCATAAAGGACATCCTGTTCCGGGCCGCGACGCGCACCGGTACGGTAGCGACACTCGTGGCAAACCAGCCGATTCAGGTCCCTAATTCTCCATTTATCCGAACGATCCAGGTTTCACCAGGCTTCGATGTTGCGGACAACGAAATCGTCCGGCGACTCGAGGCCGGAGATCTCGTGATAACGGCAGACATTCCGCTTGCGGCGGAAGTGATCGCGAAGGGCGGTCACGCGCTGAATCCGCGCGGCGAGCTGTATACCACGGAAAACATCAGGGGGCGGTTGAACATGCGCGACTTCCTCGACACGATGCGCGCCAGTGGCGTCAATACCGGTGGTCCGCCCGCCTTGAGCCAGCGCGACCGCCAGGCCTTCGCCAATAATCTTGACCGCTTCCTCGCAAGGAATCTTTCTGACTGACCTGCCTTCTCTACCAGCCGAGCAATGCCGCGATCGCTACGCCGATGAATGTCGCGATGGCATAGCCCAACATGCCTACGAGGATCCCCGGTGCGACTAGCGGCTGCCATCCTTTGCTCGCTGCCAGCGCGGCCGCGGGAGCCGGTCCCAGGATGCACGCGTTCGAGGCGATCATGACCTCGGCCAGGTCCAGTCTGAGGAACCTGCCGGCAATCACCAGTACGATGAGATGCACAACGACCATGGCCATGATGAACAGCAGGAGGGGCAACGCCGAACCCACGACCTCGCCCAGGTTCGCGCCTGCGCCGATGCAGACGAAAAAGAGATACATGAACAGCGTGCCGAGTTCGAACTCCGAGTTGACATGCTTCAGGACCGGCTTCGCAAAGTTTGCGACCAGCAGCGACAACGCAGTCACGACGAGGATGTAAAGCGACTCGAGCTGGAAGATCGCGGTTAGCGACGCACTCACAGCGCAGATGATGAGGCTGAGAGCAAGGCCGTTGGCCGCGCGCGGCAGGTCGAAGCTTGTGTTCTGCTGAGCCGCGGCGGCGACTTGGACGGGAGACGCGGCGGTGCCGATGAATTTTGATGGCATAACCTGCCTGACGAAACGCAGCGCCGGCATCAGCATCAACAGCATGAGGAAGAAGACGGCACCTGCCGCGTCGGCCGACAGGGCGGCCACGTATATCGACGAATCCTTGATACCGACCGCCTCGGCGGTCGCAACGAAATTGAGCGAGCCGCCTATATAGCTCGCGGTAATCGTACCGGCGATCTGCGGTTCAAGCGGGCCCATGTCGATTACAGCGGCACCGGCGAAGGCACCGATGACAGTAGCGATGGTAGCGACCAGGAATGCGACAAGCATCTGGCCGGACTCGGAGAAGATGGTCTTGAAGTCGGCTCGGAGGAGCAGGAGCGGGATGGCGGCCGGCACCAGGAAACCGGCGACCGTGCCGTACAGCGGCGCTGTGTACGGAATGATGCCGGTATTCGAAAGCGCCATCGCCGCAGCCAGTAACAACAACGGCCCGCCGAGAGCCTGGCCCCACCGCGTGCGCTCCGCCCACATGCCGGACGCCACGATCGCCATAATCACCGCGGAGAGCGCGAATGTCTGGTCCGATGCGATCAACGGCATACGTGTGGAGTCGTTGCCGTTGGTGGGCGCGCTTGTTGTTCGATAGCGGTGGGATCGTCCGTCAGAAGCGAGCGCCAACGGCGACGCCGATCGTTCGCGGCCTGATGAGATTCAATCCCACAGCACCGTTCGGTAGTCCGCCCTCAGACTGGATGTTGTTGATGCCTTGCTCGTCGGTCAGGTTTCTGCCGTAGAGCTCAACCGACCAGCGTTCGAAATCGATACCCGCACGAAGGTTGAGCGTTGTGTAGGCTTCAGCTTCGCGAATGCTTCCGCCGGGCCCCCTGTTCGAGAAGTCGGCCGGTCGGTCACCGACGTATCCCACGTTACCACCGACATACGCCGCCGAATCGCCCTTAAGGAACCATTCGTAGCTGCCATCGAGCCCATAGCTCCACTCCGGTACGTATGAAAGGGGATCACCGTCGATGCCGCCGATCACGGGATCCGTATCCTGCGTGAGGTACGCGTCTACGTACGCTCCGTTGAAGGAGAACGTGAGGTTGTCCGTTGGCCGCACGGTGGCAGCGAACTCGGCTCCCTTGCTTACGGCGGCACCGCCGTTGGCGTTGAGCCCGACACCGTTTACCACCGCCAGTAGCTGGACGTCTTCCCAGTCGAGGTAATAGGCCGCTACGTCGAACCCAAACCGGTTGTCGGGAGAGCTTGCCTTGAGCCCCAGCTCGTAGTTCGTCAACTTGTCAGAGTCGTATGAACCGGGTGTGCCAGGCGGCGCACCGACGGGTATGACATTCGGGCCGCCAGGGCGGTAGCCCGTTGCGACTCGCGCGTACACCGAGACATTCTCGTTGATCACGAAGCGCGGCGAGACGGAGTACGTAAACGGGCTTTCGGAGGACCTTGCGTCCTCGAAGGCGATGGGTGGACCGAGCAGGGCACCTTCCAAAGACTGGGTTGCCTCCTGCTCATTGTCGCTTTGCCGGGCGCCGAACGAGAGCGCGAGACGGGGGCTGACGTGCCAAGTGGCATTCGCAAACAGCGCTGCCTCCTGGTACTCCGAGTCGATACGAGCGCGGACGAGCAGCGGCAAATCGGTTGCGATGGTGTCAGTTCCCGCTTCGACAGCAAGTATATCCTGCGGGTTGATCCCCGAGTCCTCTTCCGTGTAGTAGATGCCGACCAGCCATTCGAAGGTGTCGTTCTCCTCCGATACCAGGCGCAGTTCCTGGGTGAACTTGTCCGTGCTGGTGACCTGGTCCTGCACGACACTGAGAGGCCGCGTCGCCGGATCGCCGAAAAGTGTGGCGACGGCCGCAAGCGGCGCGCCCGCCAGTTGGGTGTTTGCGGCGACGTCTGTCCGGAAATCGTGCTCGAAGGTGCTGTAGCTGGTGACCGACTGCAGGCCCGCCCAGCCGAAATCCAGATCGGCCGTTGCGCTGTAGACACGGTAAGTAATGTCGGCAGGATCGGCGTGGTACCGCGACCGCACATTTGCGTTCAGGGGTTCGAGAGAAACGGGATCGGCGTCGACGATGTCCAAAGATTCCGTTTCTATGTTCTGCGCCAGCGCAGTCAGGTTGAGCGAGAATCGGTCTGAAGGCGCGAACAGGGCCGACACGCGCCCACCAAATGTGTCTACCGAGTTGATGTTCTCTTCCACGCGCGTGCCCTCCACCGCGTTCAACGACGGATCTTGCAGGCTCGCGATAGGGTTGTTGCCGATGGAATCGATGAAGCCGTCGTCGGCCCGGTAAAATCCGCTGGCGCGAAGCGCAAAACTCTCGCTGAGCGGCATGTTCACCATTCCGGTTACCGCGTAGCCCGTGTCGCCGCCCGCGACGGTCTCCACCGACGCCCGCGCCCTGGCCTCGAATGCTTCCGTGTTCGGGGAGTTCATCACGTACTTAAGCACCCCGCCCAGGGAACTCGCGCCGTACAGGGTTCCCTGTGGGCCGCGCAGCACCTCCACTCGCGCCACATCAAACGTGTCGAAGTCGCCGGACAGGATCGCGGCATTCGCAAGCCCGCTGCTCGACCCGTACGGCACGTCGTCGACATAAACGCCAACAGTCGATGCTACGCCGCCGGTATTGACGCCGCGCAGCGTGATGCGGGTTACGCCACGTGAACTGGAGTTGATGCTGAAGCCGGGCACCAAAGCCACAAGGTCCTGGAAGTTGTCTGCCTGTTGCCGTTCCAGCATGTCGCCGGAAAGCACGGTTATCGACATCGGTACTTCGGCCAGCGTCTCCGTCCGCTTCTGCGCCGTTACCACAATTTCTTCCAGCGCCGGGTTATTCGCTTGTTGCGCGGCAGCCGGCTGGATGAAACTCATGCCGCCAAAAGCAAAGAAACTGGAGCCGACAAGCGTGGTAATGAACCGTTGCGGTCTACGCATTTTGGCACCCGTTGTGATGGACTAGCCGGGACGCCCGTTGCGCCCCCGCGTTGTGCCCGATAGTAACGGGACCATCTTTTTGAACAGTAGTCCGATACGGCGCTTTACTGTGCAGAAACGGTGGCCACCAGGGCGTCGAGGGAACGGGTACTAAACGGGTTCGGTCCCGTGGGAGCGCCGCCACTCCCGCGGACTGTAGCCGCTGTGCCGGCGGAAGGCCCTGGAGAAGGCGGAATGGTCTTCGTAGCCGACGATGTTGCCTACTTCCGACACGGAATGACGTTTCTCTTGCAACAATAGCCGGGCCGCTTCAATTCGCTTCTGGATACAGTACTGCATCACGGTGATCCCGTTCATCGACTTGAATCCACTCTTAAGGCGGGTCTCGGAGATCCCGAGTTGCCGCGCGAGCGCCGGCAATGGCGGTGGATTCGCGTATTCCATGCCCAGGATCGTTCGCGCGCGCCGGATCTTGTCGCCGCATGGCTGATCCAGGTCGAGCGGATCATGGTCGGTAAGGTTGCGACTGTTCTTCAGTATCTGCAGCCCAATGCACAACAACTCGTCGAATTTCGCCGACATCCATTGGCCCAGCAGGCTCCCCGATACCGGCAGATGGAAGCAGGACCAGATCGAGTCGCGGTGAACGCTCTCCAGGAAAAAAACCCGCTGGCGCGGCTTCTTATGCTGGCCGTCGAGGATCTCCACAAGCCAGTCGGGGTACGCGTCTTTCGCCTCTCCCATGCGTTCAAGCAGGTTCGACAGCGTCGTGTGTACTGCGACGTGCCGAATCTGGACGCCGGTCTTCGGTACCCGGTATGTGTTTTCGGTCCCGGGAATGGCCGATACCAGCAGCGCCGGGCCGAGGTCATGAACGTTCTTGCGTTTGCCCAGGAACTCCGACCGCTTGACCGTCGAGACGAACTGGAAGGTGACGAGGTCGGACACCTTGTTGCGGATCACGAGCGGCGACTTCAGGAACGCATCGTTGATCTCGATCATGCGATCCCGGTTTATGCGGTAACACAACAGACCCTTGATACCGACTGCCGCCGGATTGTGAATGAAGTTATGGTCCGGCGTCGACTCGAACGCACTGAGGCGCCGCGCGTTGCGAAACAATGCGCCGAGACTCGCCTGCGAATAGTCGTCGGGGTCGAAGTTCTGGCTCACTTTGACGAAGTGCTCGTCCCCGTAGCGCATGCGATCCGCTTTCCTCCCAGTGCCGCGACGCGGTTCCTGAATTGACCGGTTCAGCACATTATGGTGGCGTATCAGCCTAACTTGCAAACGAGCGGCACGGATATGATCGCCTCACTAGAAAAGATTTATTTGCGGGGAAAGCTGTTGATGACTGTGCTTGGTAGGCAAATATGCGCCGCGACTCTGTTCCTGCTTCTCGGAGCAACTGCCGGTGCTGCGCCGGCGGACCTGGATGACCGGGCCGCCCTGGAGTCGTTTGTGGACGGCCTGGTAGGGCCAATGATGAAGGCAAACAGCAGCCCGTCCGGTACTGTCGCTATCTCCTTGCGGGGCGAGTTGATTTTTGAGAAGGGATACGGCTACCAGGACGTCGAGACCCGGATTCCCGTCGATCCCGCGAAGACGCTGTTCCGCCCCGGGTCGGTTTCGAAGCTCTTCACCTGGGTGTCGGTAATGCAGTTGGTCGAGCAGGGAAAGCTCGACCTGGACGCGGACGTCAATACGTATCTTGAAACCTTCAAGATTCGAGAAGCGTTCGACACGCCAATCACGCTGCGGAATATCATGACTCACACCGCGGGCTTCGAAGATGGCGGGCTGGGATACCTGATTATCGATGATCCCGATAGGATCATGCCGCTCCGCGAGGCAATGCAGCGATACCAACCGGACCGGGTGAACCCGCCAGGCAAGCAGACGGCGTATTCCAACTACGCGACGGCGCTGGCCGGCCTGATCGTCGAGAACGTTTCTGGCTTGCCGTTCGCCGACTATGTCCAGCAACACATCTTCGATCCGCTGGGAATGGAGCGATCGACGTTCGTGGAGCCGCTGCCGGAACCTATGGCCGCGCACATGGCG
>DATGQI010000222.1:0-3040 GCA_035304285.1 Woeseiaceae bacterium | reverse complement strand
GGGGGAGAACTGTCTCTTGCCAGCGCCAACCAGTTCACGGAATCAGAAGAAGTCCCGGCAGTACCATAGGCGCCGCTGGATCGTGAACAAAGTCACGTTTTATTTAACATTTTGTTGATATATAGTTAAATCGCTTTGCTCAGGTCCAACCTAAAATAGACCCGCAACTTACCGAGCTTACAAGGAAAAACACGTGCTTTTCCGCAGAAAATCTAAAGCATTGTTGGGCCTCGACATCACCACGTCTTCGGTAAAGCTCATTGAGCTTTCGCAGAGTGGCAAACGTTACCGGGTCGAGTCGTATTCAGCAGAGCCCACCCCGCCGAGCTCGGTAAACGAGAAGGCGATCGTCGACGCCAAGGCGGTCGGTGAGGCCATACGCCGTGCCGTGAAGCGTTCGGGCGCCAAGGCCACGGACGTGGCGGTGGCGATCAGCGGCGATGCCGCCATCACCAAGGTCATACAGATGCCGAACAGCCTGTCTGAACGGGACCTCGAGGGCCAGGTGGAGATACAGGCAGACCAGTACATACCCTTCCCGATGGAAGAGGTCAGCTTCGATTACGAAATCGTCGGACCGAATGCAAACGACCCGGAGCTCATGGACGTGCTGCTGGTGGCGACCCGTACGGACAACGTCGAACAGCGCGAGGCGGCGGTCCAGGCGGCGGGCCTGCATGCGCAGATCGTCGACGTGGAAGCGTTCGCCCTGGAGAATGCCTGCCAGCTCCTCAGTCACCAGATTCCCGACAACGGCATCGGCCAGTCCGTCGCCATAGTCGATATCGGCGCGAGCAGCACCACGTTCAGCGTCCTGAAAGACCTGAAAGTCATCTATACACGCGACTTTGCCTTCGGTGGCCAGCAGCTGACCGAGGAAATCATGCGTACGTACGGCCTCAGCATGGAAGACGCGGGCCGCGCCAAGAAGCAGGGAGGCCTGCCCAGCAACTACCAGCCCGAAGTGCTCGAGCCGTTCGTGGACGACGTCACCCAGCAGGTGAGCCGTTCCCTCCAGTTCTACCTCGCATCCGGTGGCGGACGCGAACAGCCCGACATGATCCTGGTCTGTGGCGGATGCGCAAACATCCCCGGTATCGCAGACGTGATCTCCAGCCGCGTGGGCATCCCGACGGAAGTCGGCGATCCCCTCGGGCAGATGAAAATTTCTTCGAAGGCGAAATCTCAGGGCGTGCACAAGGACTCCACCGCGCTTCTGACAGCCTGCGGACTTGCACTGAGGAGCTTCGACTAACATGCCACGCATTAATCTCCTCCCATGGCGCGAAGAGGAAAGAAAGAAGCGACAGCGCGACTTCCTCATCGCCACGGGCGGCGCCTTCGTTGCGGCGATCGCGGTCGTCGGGCTGACCATGTTCTTCTATGGCCAGATGATCGACGGCCAGAAGGCCCGTAACTCGAGGCTGCAGGCGGAGATCGCCGAACTCGACAAGAGCATCAAGGAAATCGACGGGCTGGAAGCGCAGAAGGCGCGACTCCTCGCGCGCATGGAGATCATCGAGCAGCTGCAGCGCAGCCGGCCGGAGATCGTGCACCTCTTCGACGAGGTGACTCGCCAGCTGCCGGAAGGGGTTTACCTGACCGGGATGAAGCAGAGCGGCTCGCAGGTCGAAGTGACGGGCGTTGCGCAATCGAGTACCCGTGTATCGGCGCTGATGCGGCAGATCGATCGTTCCGAATGGCTCACCGATCCCGACGTGGTGAAGGTCGAAACGACCGACCAGGGCCCGGCAAGGCAGGCGCGCTTCATCGTGACGCTCAAGCAGGTCAGGCATGGCGATGACGCTGAAGCCGGAATGGAGGATGCGGGATGAGCCTGGTCGACGAACTCAGAAGTCTCGATGTCAACGATATCGGCCGCTGGCCGCTGGTATTCCGGGTTGCCGTCATCGGCATCGTGTTTGCGGTGGTGCTGGGCTTCGGCATCTACTGGACGATCGTCGAGGACCGCGCGCCGCAGCTCAAGCGTGCCCAGGATGAAGAGCAGACATTACGCGTGGCCTTCGAGAACAAGCAGAGAAAGGCCGCGAACTACGACGAGTACAAGAAGCAGCTCGAACAGATGGAACAGTCGTTCGGCACCATGCTGAGGCAGCTGCCCGGCGAAACAGAGATACCGAGCCTCATCGTGGATATTTCGCAGACGGGGCTGGCGGCGGGTCTGAAGGAGAAGTTGTTCCAGCCGCAGCCGGAGGTACCGAAGGATTTCTACGCTGAGAAGCCGATTCTCATCCACCTCTCGGGCAGCTATCACGACATTGCAAACTTCGTCAGCGGCGTCGCGGCGCTGCCTCGAATCGTCACCTTGCACAACATAAACGTAAAGCCGGACAACGCCGACAGCTTTGACCGGCTGTCTATCGAGGTTACGGCCAAGACGTATCGCTACCTGGAGGACGCGCAGTTATGAGAGCTGCTGCCCTGACATCGGTCATGAAAAAAGTACTGCTGCCGATTGCCATTGCCGGCTTCGCCCTGACAGGCTGCTCGGGGGACATGGACGATCTGGACAGCTACATCAACGAAGTGAAAGCGCGTCCCGGCGGCCGCATTGAGCCGCTGCCCGAGATCACCCCGTACGAGGTGTTCACCTACGTTGCGGACACCGAGGGCTTGCGATCGCCATTCGTGCCGGATACGCAGCAATCCGCGGCCGGACCTTCGGGCGGCGCGCGCCCCGACCTGGAACGCAGCCGCGAATTCCTGGAGCAGTTCCCGCTCGACGCGCTGGACATGGTCGGCACCCTGGAGATCGGCAATGCCACCTTTGGTCTGCTGCAGACGAGGGACGGCCTGATTCACCGGGTGTCGCCGGGCAACTACGTCGGCCAGAACGACGGTCGCGTGACGGCGGTGACGGAATCTGAAATTCGAGTGATAGAGATTGTATCGGACGGAATCGGCGGCTATCTGGAACGCGACGCCGCTATCGGTCTTTCGGACTGAGGCCTGAATGGAACTGGGAGTATTAGGAATGACGCTCAAAATAAAGCCGGAAATGTCGGCGACAGCCGCACAA